>JAHEMN010000100.1 GCA_024643645.1 Chitinophagaceae bacterium
TCCATATCTGATGCGAAGGGCACAGGAAAATACATCAATAAAAGGCCAGACGGGCAGAGAGTTAGGTCTTATTCATAAAGAAATGAACAGACGAAAGAAAATAAAATTCTGATGAGCAGAAGCAGATTGATTCTTTTAAATCAGATATTCAAAAGCTTTTTTAGTTTTTCGAGATAAGCCAATTCCGGTTTATTTATTCTTCTGGCACTTTCCGCAATATGCTTTGCACTATTAAAGATTCTTTTTCTTGAGCTGTTATCAAAATCCTCTTGAAACTCTTTGAAAAATGTTTCAAAATCTTTATAAGCTTCAGCAGCTGGTTTCACTTCGTCTTCCATGGTTTCAAATTCAAATTGGATCAGGTAGGCCCTGTCAGTACCAAACCTGTCTTTGCCATTATCACTGTCATCATAGTGTTTCCAGGCAAATTGAATCTCATCATCCAATGCTTTTTTTTCTTCGTGTCTGATGTGCTTATCTGCAGCGGCAATTGCATAAAATAAATTTCCCAGTTCTTTATATAATCTTCGTGGATCTTTCATACTTAAAGTTATTATTAATAAATAGCTTACTTTCTGATTTTCGTCAGTTTTTAAATATTATTTATCAGATAATTAGTAAATAAAATATTCTATATATTGTATTCACAGTTTGCTCACATTGTAGTAAATTAAAATGATGATTAATTAAAAGAAAGTAATTTGCGGTCATGCAACAATATTTGAGCCTTCTTCAGCATATTTTACTTAACGGAACCCATAAAACCGATAGAACCGGTACAGGAACACAAAGTTGTTTTGGCTATCAAATGCGTTTTGATCTTCAGGAAGGATTTCCATTAGTTACTACAAAAAAAGTACATCTTAAAAGTATTATTTATGAGTTACTATGGTTTTTAAAAGGAGAAACCAATATCGCTTATTTAAAAGAGCATGGTGTAAAGATCTGGGATGATTGGGCTGATGATAATGGAGAATTAGGACCTGTATATGGAAAACAATGGCGTAGTTGGGAAGGGAAAGATGGAAAAACGGTAGATCAGATAACCGAGCTTATTCAACAAATAAAAACGAATCCTGATAGTCGTCGTTTAATAGTCAGTGCATGGAATGTTGGGGAGTTATCAGAGATGGCATTAATGCCTTGTCATAACATGTTTCAGTTTTATGTTGCCGATGGAAAACTAAGTTGTCAGTTATACCAACGCAGTGCTGATGTATTTCTGGGTGTCCCTTTTAATATTGCTTCGTATGCATTATTAACAATGATGATCGCACAGGTTTGTGATCTGCAGTATGGTGACTTCATACATACATTTGGCGATGTACATATTTACAGCAATCATAAGGAGCAAGTTAAATTGCAATTAAGCAGAGATCCTTATGCTTTACCTGTAATGAAATTAAATCCTGCAATAAAAAACATATTCGATTTTAAATTTGAGGATTTCACATTGGAAAATTATCAATGTCATCCGGCAATAAAAGCTCCCGTTGCTGTGTAAACCGTGTTTGAATAAAGGAGAGATTTAAGTTGATTATTTTCTGTTTTGCATTGTTGAAAAAATGATATTGCTTGCATTTATTAAATTTTACAAATCACCCCTTCAGGGGTAAAGAAATATTTTTTGAATTTAAAACTATCTTTGGGGGTATGATAATTTGCTTAGTAGTAGCAGCCGCTTCAAATAATGCCATTGGGAAAGATGGCTCAATGCCCTGGCATCTACCAAATGATATGAAGCATTTTAAGAATGTAACCTGGGGTATGCCAGTTATTATGGGACGAAAAACATTTGAATCATTAGGTAAGGTTTTACCGGGAAGAAGAAATATCGTAATCAGCAGGCAAGACGATTGGAATGCTGATGGAGCAATAGTAGTTAAAAGTATAGAAGAGGCATTAAATAAAGCAATTGAAACAGATGCAAAAGAGATCATGGTCATTGGTGGAGGTGAGATCTACAAGCTGCTTTTTCAACAAGCAAAGAGAATTTACATGACCAGGGTAGATGCAGAGCCGGAAGGTGATACTTTTTTCCCATCAATTGATCTGAATGAATGGAAATTAGTTAGTCAAAAAAATCATGAAGCAGATGCTAAAAATGCTTTCAACTATTCATTTCAAACCTGGGAAAGAATTTAATCGCTATTAATCATACTAATTATTACAGATAATACTTCATGTACTCAAAACCCGAATTAGCTCTTAATTACCTGAAATATTATTTGAGTTCTTCCAATGGTAAAGGTCATGGTACTCACTCTCCATTTATTTTTCATTTCATTACAAGAATATTAAACAATAAAACAAATTATCCTGATTATGATCTGGTAGAAAATTTACGTAATCAACTTAGCAAGGATAAAAGATCATTGGATATCGAGGATTTAGGAGCAGGATCAACAATAACTAAAGCCAGCAAAAGAACAATAGCGGCTATCGCCAAAAATGCTGCAAAACCAAAAAAATACGGACAACTCCTTTTCAGGATGGTAAGAGAGTATAGTCCAGCTACAATTATAGAGTTAGGTACATCTCTGGGAATTACAACATCCTATCTTTCTTTGGCTAAGCCGGATGCAGCACTAGTCACAATGGAAGGAGCATCATCTGTTGCTGATATTGCAAAGGAGAATTTTAAAAATGCAGGATTAAATAATATAGAACTAGTAAAAGGAAATTTTGATGATACATTAACGGAGGTTTTGAATCGATTTTCTACTATCGATTTTGTATTTATTGATGGTAATCACCGGCAAATTCCAACTGAATCGTATTTTAAGAAGTTTCTAACTAAAGTTAATAGTAATACGATACTTATATTTGATGATATTCATTGGAGTAAAGAGATGGAAAATGCATGGAAAACAATTAAAGATCATCCTGGAGTTACTTGTACTATTGATTTGTTTTTTATTGGTATTGTATTTTTCAGAAAGGAATTTATGGCCAAACAACATTTTGTAATTCGATTTTAAAAAATTGTATCTTTCCACATAACTAAAACCAGGAATTCAAATGACCATCGGAGTGCTGAAAGAACCGCCTTATGAAACAAGGGTATCATTATTACCTGAAACTGTTGCAATGCTCACCAAAAAAGGTATTGCAATTTGTGTAGAAGATAACGCCGGTGAAAAATCTTTTGCGGATAATCAGTCTTATATTGAAGCAGGTGCTTCTATTAAAAGCAGAAATGAAGTTGTAGAAGCTTCTGATATTTTATTATTTATTCATCCGGCAGAGCCTGCAATTAATTTAAAGAACGCTGCTATTTTAATTGGTGTTTATCAGCCACTATTTAATACAGATATTGTAAAGGAATTTTCTTCTTCAAATGTTACCTGCTTTTCTATGGATATGTTGCCCCGTACAACAAGAGCACAGGCAATGGATGTGTTAAGCTCACAGGCAAATATTGCAGGATATAAAGCAGTATTAACAGCTGCTAATTTATATGGAAGATATTTTCCTATGTTCATGACTGCTGCAGGTAGTGTAAAGCCTGCTAAACTTTTAGTATTGGGTGCAGGTGTTGCAGGATTGCAAGCGATAGCTACTGCTAAAAGGTTAGGTGCTGTAGTTGAAGTATTTGATACTAGGCCTGCAGTAAAAGAAGAAGTAATGAGTCTGGGAGCAAAATTTGTAGAAGTAGAAGGTGCAGCAGATGCCAGTAGTGCTGGCGGTTATGCTGTTGAGCAAACTGAAGAATATAAAAAGAAGCAACAGGAAAAAATTGCAGAAAGTGTTGCTAAAGCTGATATAATAATTACTACTGCGCAGATTCCGGGTAAGAAAGCACCAATATTAATTACTGAAGAAATGATGGGATCAATGAGAAATGGTTCAGTGATCATTGACCTTGCGGCTGCCACTGGTGGAAATACACCTCATACAAAAAATAATGAAACGATTACCCATAATGGTGTAACTATATTAGGCAATAGTAATTTACAGGCAACAATGCCTTCGGATGCAAGTAAGCTATACGGTAAAAATGTTTTGAATTTTCTTCAATTGCTCATTGATAAGGAAAATAATATCAATTTGAATTGGGAGGATGATCTGGTAGCTGGAAGTTGTATCACACACAACGGTGAAATCAAAAACGAAAGAGTAAAAGCAATCATAAATAATTAAATCAATTTTTTATGCAATCAATATTTCAATGGATCAGTGTAAATGAACAAATGATCTATATACTGATCCTGGTTATTTTTCTTGGCTTTATAGTGATAAGCCGTGTGCCAACTGTATTGCATACTCCATTAATGAGCCATGCCAATGCAATCAGCGGGGTCGTAATAATGGGTGCGATAATTGTAATGGGTAGGGCAGATGCGGATAATTATATTGCTTTGATATTAGGTTTCCTTGCAGTTGTACTGGGGACAATCAATGTTGTAGGTGGATTTGTTGTTACAGACAGAATGTTAGAAATGTTTAAGAAGAAAAAATAAAAGAATGGGAGTTTCAATACTTGCTTTAGTTTATATCATTGCGGCTGTTACATTTATAATGGGATTGAAAATGATGTCCAATCCTGCCAGTGCCAGAAAAGGTAATATTGTTGCTGGTGCAGGAATGGTAGCTGCGATTTTCGGAACAATTTTTTTATACCGAAACCCTGATGGTAGTTTATTGCAAAACCATATCTGGATTTTTAGTGCAATTGCATTAGGTACATTAATTGGTATGTATGCTGCTAAAAAGGTGAAGATGACGGCAATGCCTGAAATGGTTAGTCTTTTTAATGGATTGGGAGGTGCAAGTGCTACTTTAATTTCAGTGATAGAATTTAATCACCTTGCTGAACAGGGATTTCCGGCTGATAGTTCCTCTTCAGGAACAATGGCAATTATTTTTGCGGGAGTAATTCTTGGTAACATCACATTTTCCGGTAGTTTAATAGCCTGGGGGAAGTTGAGTGGTAAAGTAAAAGACTTTGCATTTAAAGGGCAGCATATTATTAATCTTATTTTATTTGCAGCTGCATTAGCACTTTCAATATTCATTGTATCAGATCTGCAGGCAACTACAACTACAATACTTTTCTATATTGTTTTTCTATTGTCAATGGTCTATGGAATTTTCTTTGTTTTACCGATCGGTGGTGCCGATATGCCGGTTGTAATTTCTTTATTGAATTCTTTAAGCGGTTTGTCAGCAGCTTGTGGTGGATTTTTATACGATAATAAAGTAGTTTTTACAGGAGGTATTTTAGTAGGAGCAGCCGGAACAATTTTAACAGTTTTAATGTGTAAAGCAATGAATCGTTCATTGCTGAATGTATTGATCGGTTCATTTGGGGGAAATAAAAAAGGAGCAGCTGCTGGTGAAGCCGGACAGTATAAAGAGATCAGTTTAAACGATTCGGCTGTTGTAATGAGTTATGCAAATAAAGTGCTGATCGTTCCTGGTTATGGATTGGCTGTTGCTCAAGCTCAGCATGCTTGCCATGAATTGGAAAAATTGCTGGAAGCGAAAGGGGTGCAGGTAAAATATGCAATTCACCCGGTTGCAGGTCGAATGCCTGGTCATATGAACGTATTATTAGCGGAGGCTGATGTGAGTTATGATAAGCTATTGGAAATGGAGCAAGCCAATGATGAATTTCCAACAACAGATGTAGTATTGATATTAGGTGCGAATGATGTAGTTAATCCTGCTGCTAAAACAGATCCAGGTTCCCCGATATACGGCATGCCGATTCTGGACGTAGAGCTTGCTAAAAATGTGGTCGTCAATAAAAGAAGTATGAAACCGGGATATGCCGGTATTGAAAACGGACTTTTCTATCGACCAAAAACTTCAATGTTGTTTGGTGATGCTAAAAAGGTACTACAGGATTTGTGTGGTGAGATAAAGAACTTATAATTTCTATTTATTAAATCAGTAATTATGATCAAAAAATTGCTCAGCGTTTTAGCTGGCTTATTATTTATTTCAATTATTGTTTCTGCTCAGAAAATAATGGGTTTTTCCGATATAAGTGCTTCAAAACAAATTGAATGGGAAAAACAATATGATGCTTTGTTAAATGCAAAGAGTCAGGATATCTGGATGAATTTTTTAACATCACATCCACATCATGTAGGATCTAAGCAGGACAAAGCTAATGCTGAATACATGGCGGGGCTTTTTCGTTCATGGGGTTATCAAACTGAATTAGCAACGTATGATGTCTTGTTTCCAACACCTAAAATTAGAATATTAGAATTGCTAGGTGCAAAGCCATATAAAGCAAAATTGGAAGAGTCAACTTTGAAGGAAGATAAAACTAGTGGACAAAAAACTGAGCAGTTACCTTCCTATAATGCATATTCGGCAGATGGAGATGTAACAGCAGAATTAGTTTTTGTTAACAGAGGTATTCCAGCAGATTATGAAGAATTGGAGCGGATGGGAATAAGTGTAAAAGGAAAGATTGTAATTGCAAAATATGGCGGATCCTGGAGAGGGATAAAACCAAAAGTAGCCGCTGAGCATGGTGCTATTGGATGTATTATTTATTCAGATCCTGAAGATGATGGATATGCTCGGGGTGATGTTTATCCAGAGGGAGCATTTAAACCAAAAGATGGCGTACAAAGAGGTTCTGTAATGGATATACCAGTTTATCCTGGAGATCCTTTAACGCCTGGTATAGCTGCAACAAAAGATGCAAAACGACTGGATCGAAATGATGCAATTACAATAATGAAAATTCCTGTTTTACCGATTTCATATGAAGATGCATTACCATTATTACAATCATTAAATGGTCCAGTTGTACCAATGTCCTGGAATGGTAGTTTGCCAATCACCTATCATGCCGGGCCCTCAAAAGAAAAAGTGCATTTGAAATTGCAGTTTAATTGGGATATTAAAACAATTTATAATGTTATTGCAAAATTACCAGGTTCAGCATTGCCAGATGAATGGATTATAAGGGGTAATCATCATGATGGATGGGTAAATGGCGCAGCAGATCCTATAAGTGGAATGGTAGCAGAACTGGATGAAGCTAAAGCTATTGGAGAATTGGTGAAAAAAGGATTTAAATTAAAACGAACTGTGGTTTATTGTGCCTGGGATGGGGAAGAACAGGGGCTTCTTGGTTCTACCGAATGGGCCGAAGATCATCAAGAAGAACTTCGTAAAAAAGCAGTAGCCTATATTAATACGGATGGTAATAGTCGTGGGTTTCTTGGTGTTGCTGGTTCGCATACGTTAGAACCATTTTTTAATGAAATTGCAAGTGATGTTATAGACCCGCAAACAGGGGTAAGTATAAAGGAAAGAAGATATGCTGCAGATTTTGTTAATGCAGATAAATCAGCAAGATTAAAGCTTCTTGGTAATAAGAATATAAAAATTGGGGCATTAGGCGCAGGATCTGATTGGTCAGGCTTTTTACAATTTCTTGGTATTACATCATTAAACCTGGGTTTTGGAGGAGAAGGACAAGGAGGAGAATATCATTCTATTTATGATTCTTATGATCATTTTACAAAGTTTAAAGATCCAGGATTTCAATATGGAGTTACGCTTTCTAAAACAGCTGGCAGAGTCACCATGCGTTTAGCAAATGCTGAAATCCTGCCTTTTGATGTCAATAGTTTTTATAAAACAGTTGCTGAATATGTTGATGAATTAAAAACTTTGCTCACTACTACCAGAGCAGAAACAGAACAAGAAAATAAAATGATTCAGGATAAATTATTTGATCTGGCGGCTGATCCTACAAAAGGATTTCAAACTCCAAAGGTAAAAGAGACTGTTCCATTTTTAAATTTCAGCAATTTGGAAAATTCCATGATTGATTTAAAAACAAATACAGAAGAGTTTCAAAAAATTTATAAAGATGCATCTCAGTTAACACCTGAAAAACAAAATGTATTAAATGAAATTCTGTTCAAAGTAGAAAGAAGTCTTATCAATGATGCAGGATTGCCTAAAAGGTCTTGGTATAAGCATCAGATATATGCACCCGGCTATTATACAGGATATGGTGTAAAAACATTACCTGGAATTCGGGAAGCTATTGAACAAAGAAACTGGAAAGAAGCACAGGAAAATATAGAAATTGTTTCTAAAACAATGGATGCCTATTCTTCAGAAGTTGAAAAAGCTAAATCAATTATTGAAAAGAAAGCGTTTTAATTTTTGTTTAGTTTGTTGTCATTAGATTTGCTGTATGCAATTACCTGAAGGATTGATTAACTCTCTCGAATCAATTGGAAGTTTTGATAAAAAAGCATTTCAAGAAATTCATAGTTCAGGTAAACAGGTAACCTCTATCAGATTAAATAGTAGTAAACATTCATACTCAGAATCTTTTTATGATATACCAATCCCCTGGTGTCAAACTGGCTTTTATCTCGATTCCAGACCATCTTTCACTTTTGATCCCCTTTTTCATGCTGGCGCCTATTATGTGCAAGATGCATCTTCCATGTTTTTGGAACAAGCCTTGAAACAAAGTATTGATCTTTCGAAATCAATTAAAATTCTTGATCTGTGTGCTGCACCCGGGGGGAAATCAACACATATTCAATCATTGATCTCGAAAGAGAGTTTACTGGTGAGTAATGATGTCATCAGGTCGAGAGCCAATATTTTAAAAGATAATATTGTTAAATGGGGATGTGAAAATGTAATGGTTTCAAATAATGATCCAAAAGATTTTTCAAAATTGGAGAATTATTTTGATGTGATAGTTATTGATGCTCCCTGCAGCGGAAGTGGTTTATTCAGAAGAGATCCTAATGCAATAGAGGAATGGAGTGAAAATAATGTGCAACTATGTTCTCAAAGGCAACAGAGAATTTTGGCGGATGTGTGGCCAGCATTAAAAAAAAATGGAATCCTTATCTATTCTACTTGTTCTTATTCAAGTGAAGAAGATGAAGAGATTATGGATTGGATAACCGGACAATTGCCAGCTGGAAATATTCAACTAACATTAAATGCTGATTGGGGAGTTGTAGAATCAAGATCAACTTTAGGAAATTATGGATATCGTTTCTGGCCTGATAGATTAAAAGGAGAAGGTTTTTTTATTTCTTGTTTTATAAAAAGTAATGGCGATAAAAATATTAATTTAAGAACGAAGAAAAAACCAGAGCAAGCTTCCAGAAAAGAATTGGAAATGATTGAGGAATGGGTGATAAACGTTAATAAAGATTTCATTAAATATAAAAGTACTGTATATGCATGGCCTTCAAATGTTGTAAATGACTTTAGCTTTCTGCTGGAGAACCTTCGGGTAATATATTCTGGAGTATTAACAGGTGAATTGATGCGTAATAAATTAGTTCCTGATCATGCACTTGCAATGAGTACAATTGTCAATAACGTAATAAATAGAACTGAACTGGATTTTGAAAAGTCTATTCAGTATTTACAAAAAAAAGATTTACAGTTCGAAACTACTCACAAAGGCTGGCAACTAATTACTTATCAAAATCATCCATTAGGCTGGATAAATAGTTTATCTAACCGTATCAATAATTATTACCCTAAGGAATTGAGGATTTTAAAGGATAAATGAGAGTAAAAAATTAAAAAATACGCATCTTTGCAGTCAAATCTTATTGTTATGAAAAAGTTCACTTTTTTATTGTTTTTTAGTTTATGTGTTGTAGCTATCATATCAGCACAGAAATCTGAATTACTTGTAAAAAGCGGTGATAAAGGCCTATATCTTGAGCATAAGGTTCAGCCTAAAGAAAGTTTTTATGCATTGGGCCGTATGTATAATATCGACCCAAAAGTAATAGCATCTTTTAATGCATTGGATTATAATAAAGGGTTACAGATCGATCAAAAATTACGAATTCCATTAACGGAAGCAAATTTTTTTCAGCAAGGAAATAAGGGAACACCAGTTTATTACAAAGTTGGCAATAAAGAAGAATTAGCTTCAGTAAGTAAGAAACATAATAATGTATTAAAATCAAATCTTCGCTGGTGGAATAACCTTACATCAGATCAGGTAAAATCAGATACAAAACTTATAGTTGGATTTATTGAGAGCAGTGAAATGAAATCTATAACAATTGCAGGAAAACCCGACAAGGAGGAACCTATAGTTAAAGAAGAAGTGAAGCCTAAAGCGGAAGAACCGATCATAGTTGAAAAAAAGCCAGAAGTAATAGAAGAGGTTAAAAAACCTGAACCAGTTGTTATAAAAGAAGTGAAGCCAGTTACTACAGATCAGGGCTATTTTAAAAATCATTTTGAAAAGCAGATCAAAATATCACCTATTACAAAAAATGAAACTGTAACATCCGGTATTTTCAAAACAACCAGTGGTTGGCAGGATGCTAAATACTATTTGCTGATGGATAATATATCTCCGGGTACGATTGTTAAAGTGGTCAATCCTACTAATAACAAGGCAGTGTATGCAAAAGTATTAGGTGAGATGAGTGGTATACGTCAGAATGCCGGTTTGGATGTGAGGATCAGTAATGCAGCTGCATCAGCACTTGAAATTAATGATGATGATAAGTTTATTGTGATGGTTAATTATTGATTAAACCGGTAACCTCTCAGGAAATCTTCGATATTCATTTTTTTCTTTGCTTCTAATTGTATTTCTTTCAAATACAAATAACCATTTGCTCCTGCAAATTTTAAATATGTTTTACCATCAGTTTTAAATTCACCTGGTTTGATATCTGTAGAGCTTACTTCTTTTATTGAAGTATATATCTTTAATTTTTTATCGTTCAAAAAAGTGTAGGCTGCTGGATATGGACTTAAACCTCTTATTAAATTATATATTTTCTCAATGGGCTGATCCCAATTAATCTTACAGGTTTCTGTATGAATTTTTGGGGCATGTTTAAGCATCCCCACTTGAGCATTTGTAAATTCAGATTGTGGGTTTTCTTTTAATGATCCATCTGCCAATCCTTTTATTGTTTTTACTAAAAGCTGTGCACCGATCTCTTTCATTTTATCATGTACATCTCCGGCATTTTCATTTTCTGCTATCGGGAAACTTTCCTGTAACAAAATATCACCAGTATCAATTTCATGTTTTAGTTTGAAGGTTGTAACACCTGTTTCTTTTTCTCCATTGATTACAGCCCAGTTGATAGGAGCAGCACCACGATAATGTGGTAATAAACTTCCATGAAGATTTACAGTTCCCATTGGTGGCATATTCCAGACTATTTCAGGCAACATTCTAAAGGCTACTACAATTTGTAAATCGGCATTCAGCAATTTTAAATCTTCGATGAATTCAGGATTTTTTAATTTTTCAGGTTGCAGAATCTTTAAATTATTTTCTAAGGCATATTTCTTTACTGCACTTTGTTGTAATTGCATTCCTCTTCCACCAGGTTTATCGGGAGCAGTAATTACTCCAACTATATTGCATCGGGTTTTTA
>JAHEMN010000101.1 GCA_024643645.1 Chitinophagaceae bacterium
GTACAGTAACAAGTTTATCAGTGGTAAATGCTAATGGTTTTTCCGGAACGGTTGCTAATCCAACAACTACACCGGCAATTACTTTAAATACTACTATATCAGGGATGATAAAGGGTAATGGTACAGCTATTTCTGCGGCAACTGCAGGTACAGATTATTCCGCCGGAACTTCAGCTTTAGGTACGGGCATATTAAAATCAACTACGGGTTCAGGTGCATTGTCAATTGCTGTACCAGCTGATTTTCCTACACTAAACCAAAATACAACAGGCAGCGCTGCTACATTAACTACATCTAGATTAATTCATGGTGGTAGCTTTAATGGTTCAGCCGATGTTACAAATATTATCGCATCAACATTTGGTGGAACCGGAAATGGATTTACAAAATTCACTGGTCCGGCAACTACTGAAAAAACTTTTACTTTACCCAATGCCAGCGCAACAATATTAACAGATAATGCAACAGTAACTGCAGCACAAGGAGGTACAGGAATTGCCAGTTATACAGTAGGAGATATTTTATTTGCCAGCGGTGCTACCACTTTAAGTAAGCTTTCTGATGTTGCCACCGGTAACGCTTTGATCTCTGGTGGTGTCGGTACTGCTCCATCCTGGGGTAAAATAGGATTGACAACGCATGTTTCCGGTGTATTACCTATTGCAAATGGTGGTACCAACTCATCAACTGCATTAAATAATAACCGTATCATGGTTTCTTCCAGCGGCGCAATTACAGAAGCAGCTGCGCTTACCAATGGCCAGTTGCTGATTGGTTCTACGGGAGCTGCACCAGTTGCGGCAAATCTTACTGCAGGCAATGGTATTAAAATTACAAATGCAGCTGGCTCAATTACTATTGCAAATGAACCCACAATTACACAGGTTACTTCTACAACAGATGCAACAACGAACAGTAATACTGATATTGTACTTGACGGAATGAGTATTACACCTGGAGCCGGAGATTATCTTTTGTTTTTTACAGGATCTGTTGATATGACGAATGATGATAAGACGGTGTATGTTTCAATTTATAAAAATGGTACACAGGTTTCAGGCTCTGAAATGCAATTTGGGAATAAGAAAAATGATCCTTTTTCTACTAATATAACTTTTTATCTACCTGGAATTACAGCCGGTCAGACCATTGATATACGCTGGCGTATATCTAGTAATACCGGAACATTTCGTACAAGGAATCTAATTGTTCAAAAAGTAAAATAGAATAAACAAAATTGCAATATTCTAATTACCATATAAAAAACTATTTACTACAGGCTATCCTGTGTTTGATAATTCTTGTGTTCTTTTGTCAAATAAAAGTAACTGCTCAGGTCGTTTCTATCAACGGTGGTTATATTTCAATAAGTAACAATACAACTATCAGCGCAGATACAATTAGTAACAATACTTCGACACTGTCGAATGACGGAACTATTACTTTACAGTCATTTTTGAATACTGGAACTGTACAAGGCAACGGCACTTATAATATTTCAAAAAGATTTATTAACTCCGGAACCTTTACCCCTGCAGCAAGTACAGTAAATTATAATGGTTCCATCGCTCAGTCGATCACCCAGCTTTCATATAATAATCTTACTATAAGTAATTCCACAGCTAATTGTACTGCCAATGGTGCATTAACGGTAAGTGGTGCATTGCAAGTCAATGCTTCTTCTGTACTTGATATGTCAAACTATGATCTCCTGGGTGCTTTGACATCAGTTACAAATAATGGATCGATCAAAACCCAAAGTACATCTGCTACACCATTACCAACCGGAAAAACATGGGGCGGAACAATTGAGTATAATAAAACTACAGGTGGTCAAACTATTGTTGCCGGAACATATAATAATCTTACCAACAGCAATACCAGCGGAACCAATACCAGCACATCGGATCTTACTATCAATGGAACACTCACTATGAATACTTCCAGTATTATGGATGTAGGTACTAATACATTAAGCGGTAGCTTAACAAGTATTACAGGTGCAGGAACTTTTAAAACACAAAACACTTCAGCAACGCCAATACCATCTGGTAAAACATGGTCAGGCGTTGTAAGCTATTATAGCAGCTCTGCACAAACTATAGTTCCTAATAATTATAATGATCTGAATGCTGCAGGTGGTAACAGAACAATTGACAGCTCTGGTGTTTTAGGAATAGCAGGATTATTTACAACCGGCTCCGGAGTGTACACTGTTGCAGGGTCAACGATTGACTTTAATGGTAACACTGCTCAAACAATTCCTGCATTCAGTTTTAATAATCTTAAAGTATCAGGCGGAAGTACAAAGACCTGTAGTGGTAATATCAATCTTAGAAATAATTTATTATTTGGCGATAATACCATTCTTGCATTGTCATCTTATGATATCAAATTACAATCTGACAGTACTTATACTGCAAGAGTTGATATTGTTCCTGTTACTTCTTCTGTTACTTATGGAACGGGAAGATTTATTTCAGATCGTTATGTGATCGGTAGAAGAAAATTCAGGTTAATGACCAGCCCTGTTACAACAAGTCCCAATGCAACATTAACAACAGGTGAAGAAGCATTGTCTATTTGGGGTAACTGGCAGAACCAGGGAAATGATGTTACTGCAAATGTGGGTACGATCATTACCGGAGGTACTGCGGCAGACGGTTTTGATCAGCATACTACCAAAACTTCTTTGTTTACCTATAATAGTGCTACAAGGGCATTTGTTGATTTCACTTCAGCCAATGGAAAGAATACAAAATATACACCTCTTAAAGCTGGGGTGCCTTACTTTATGTTTGTATATGGCGATCGTACAAATTATGCCGGTACAGCATACCCTAAAAAGACGATCCTTACTTCTAAAGGTAAAATAGTAACAGGCGATCAAACATATACCACTGCCAGTACATTGCCATTAGATGGAATTACAGACAGGTATACGATGATCGGTAATCCGTTTGCTTCATCAATTGATTGGACAACAGTTACCCGTACTAATTTATATGATACATATTGGGGATGGGATCCAAACCTTAATAATACCGGCGGATTTGTAACGGTGAACAGTGTAGGAAATATTACGCTGATCTCTCCTTATTCCGGATCAGTTGGTTTGGATCAATATATACAATCGGGTCAATCTTTTTTTGTAAGAACAGCTGCTGCATCACCGGTATTAACGATTAAAGAAACGGATAAAGTAGATAATTATAATCCTATTGCATTCCGTACTAACAGGGTAAACGAAATACCGTTAATTGCTGTTAATTTATTTGATATTAATAATAACAAGTTATTGCTTGACGGAACACTTGCTGCATTCAGTCAAGACTTTTCAAATAATATTGGTAAAGAAGATGCTGCAAAAATTCCTGTTTCAGCAGAAGGAGTTGCTATCAAAAGAAACGGAGAGTTATTAAGTATTGATGCCCGCAAATTGCCAAAAAATCTGGATACTATAATGCTGAACATGTCCAGGTTTACTCAACCCAATTACGCATTACAGATCTTCAGTAAAGGATTAGATACTTTAGGCTTAGAGGCATTTTTATATGATAATCATCTTAAAACCAGCACCCGGTTACTACTGACAGATACAAACAGACTGAATCTGGCTTTTGATGAAACCAATGCTGCTTCATCAAATGAAAACCGCTTTTATATTTTATTTAAAGAACCGGGTTATGTTATTCCGGTTTTCAGTACTATCAAGGCTACCAAAGTTGATGATGCAGTAAAAGTAGAATGGGATATTTCCAATGATAAAAAGGTGAATACTTATGAAGTTCAGCGTTCTGTAAATGGTCAGCCATTTAATACAATTGGAATTGTGACCGGTCGCAGAAGCAATTTTTCTCAAAGCTATAACTGGCTTGATCAATCACCGGTAACTGGTGCAAACAGCTATAAGATACATGCCATTGAAACAGATGGAAGAGATTTTTACAGTAATACTGTAACGATCATTTTTGATGGAAATAATAATGCGGGTATCAAAGTATTTCCGAATCCGGTGCGAAATCAATTGATCAATCTGCAACTGAATAATATTGAAAAGGGACAGTATACCATGAGATTATTGTCAATGAGTGGAAAAGAAGTGTTGAATAAAGGGATCAATCATCCGGGTGGTTCAGCTGGTGTTACAATTAATATATCAGCCAAGCTGCCTGCTGGAATGTATATTCTGCAATTGGCTAATGGCAGTTCAAACTTTACTCAAAAAATTATACTTGAAAACTAACAAAAAGAGTAATAGATATTAAGAGTGAAAAGAAGAATACATATAAGAGCATTGATCATTTTGATACTATGTATAGTGTCTGTAACCTCTTATGCCCAAACGCCTATCGATAGTTTGCCAAACGACCCGGGAAAGTTAGTAGTGTACACGATGCAGAATTTAAAGTTTGGTGCTTTTTCACAAGGAGCATTAGGAGGTACTGTTACTATTTCGCCTACAGGTACCCGAACAAGTACAGGTGATGTGATATTATTAAACATGGGAATAACCTATTACCAGGCTTTATTTGATCTTGAAGTGCCGTATGGTACAGTTGTTTCTTTAATGAATGGACCAAATGTTACACTGGTCGGTAGTAATGGTGGCAGTATGAGTATGGCTATTGGAGATTCATCGCCATCATCACCCTTTTTTACCAGTGTACAACCGCCAGGGCGAACGCAGTTAAGTTTGGGAGGTACTTTAACAGTTGGAAATCCCGTATCAAATCCACCCGGAACGTATTCGGGTACTTTGTTTATAACGTTTAACCAGGAATAAAAAATAGCCGATCCTATTGAAAACCGATCATGAGTGCTTTAAAGACATATATCCTATTTAAAACCTATAAGAGCCAATTTTTAAAAAGCTGGCAAAAAGGGATACTTATGTCATGTTTATTGTTTATAAGTTCTTTCAGTTTGTTTAGCCAAACCGGAGTCGCCTATACGAAAGTTGACCTTTCAGCTTTTAATGATACTTTATTTACACATACACCGACCAATGAAGAGTATGATGAGGTTATTATTACATTGAATGTGGAAAGGATCGGAAGCATTGAAATACCTGCAATCATATTTAATGAAATAGCATACTTGCCAGTGAAAGAAATTTTTGATTTTCTTAAAATAAAGAATATTATTTCAGAAGACCGTAACAGTGTCAATGGTTTTTTTATTGATCAACTGGTGACTTATGAAATTAATAAATTAAAGAACCAGGTAATATTTCAGGATAAGAAATATGAGCTTCAACCCGGCGATATAATTGTAAATGAATCCGGCTTGTTCCTTCGCTCTGAATTTTTTGGAAAGATTTTCGGTCTCGATTGTTATTTCAGTTTCCGTAGCCTTAGTGTTACACTTAAAACAAAAATTGAATTACCGGTTATTCGGGAACTGCAGCAGGAAACAATGCGGAATAATATCAATCAATTAAAAGGTGAAAAAAAGGTTGATTCTGTTTTAAAGCGATCTTTTTCAGCTTTTAAAATAGGGACAGCAGATTGGTCTGTAATATCATTGCAGAACAAAGGTGGCTTGAGTAATACGAGATTTACATTAGGATTGGGTGGATTTCTTTTTGGTGGTGAGACGAATCTTTTTCTCAATTATAATACCGGATATAAATTTAAATTAAAAGAGCAAAATTACTTTTGGCGATATGTCAATAATAAAAATTCAGTAGTAAAACAGATCAGAGTCGGAAAGATAATGGCACAACCTATCTCAACTATTTTTAAAGATATAACAGGGGTACAGATATCTAATACACCAACTACATACAGACGATCATTTGGAACTTATACTTTAAGTGACAAAACGGAACCGGGCTGGATGGTAGAGTTATATATCAATAATGTACTCATCAATTATACAAAGGCAGATGCATCCGGATTTTTTACATTGGATGTACCTATGATTTATGGACTCTCCGTAGTAAAGCTTCGTTTTTTTGGGCCCTGGGGCGAAGAAAAAACAAAAGAGCAGGACCTTGTGATACCATTTAATTTTTTACCTGAAAAACAGTTTGAATATAATATAAGTGCAGGGTTGGTGCAGGATGAAGCAAAAAGCCGTTTTTCCCGTGTCAATTTGAATTATGGACTCAATAAAAATATGACCATTGGAGCTGGTATGGAATATCTTTCCTCACTTCCATGGGGGAAAAGTATGCCTTATGTAACTACGTCTTTACGAATAGGCCCCGGCGTTTTATTTACTGCAGAGCATGTGCATGGCGTAAGATCAAAAGGTATGTTAAGTTACAGATTTCCTTCAAATCTCCGGGTTGAAATGAACTATACAAAATATGGTAAAAGCCAAACGGCTATTTACCTGAATTACCTGGAAGAGAAAAAACTGGTTATCTCTAAGCCATTCAGGAATTCGAAAATGGCTATTTTTTCAAGGCTTACATTGAATCAGTTTTCTTTAGCAAAAACAAATAAAAACACAACATTTACTTCTGCAGAATTATTATTGTCAGGTATAATTGGAAAAGTGACAACCAATCTGACTAATTATGCTATAATTAACAGTGCAGGCACACCATTGGCATATAGTAATGCTGCAATTACATTCAGGCCAAAAGTAGGATTGAATATTACTCCGCAGGTACAATATGAATACTCAATACAAAAATTTACATTATTCCGGCTTGAGTTTGAAAAGTCTCTTTTTAATCGGGGATTCTTGAATTTGAATTTTGAAAAAGATATAAAGAACAAAAGTTTTACCGTTGGATTAGGTTTCCGGTTTAATTTTTCTTTTTCACAAGTATCATTTACAACCAGGCAAAGTAAAAAAGTAGCTACAACAATTGAAACCGCAAAGGGTAGCTTATTATATGATGCTAAAACAAAATATATAGGTACCAACTTTCAAAGTAATATTGGAAGAGGGGGATTGATCATATCTCCATTCCTGGATTTTAATTTTAATGGAAAACATGATCCGGGAGAGCCGATGGCCAATGGCTTAAAAATTAAAATAAATGGTGGCCGCATTGAAAGAAATGAAAAGGATACAAGTATCAGGGTAGTAGGGTTAGAAGCATATACCAGCTATATTCTGGAGTTGGATAACAGCAGTTTTGATGATGTATCCTGGCAATTAAAAAAATTAACTTACAAAGTTACGCTGGATGCAAATTATTTTACACTGCTTGAAATTCCCGTTTCAGTAGTAGGCGAAATTACCGGTAATGTTTTTATAAAAGATCAAAATAATACTGTCGGTTTGGGTCGGATCATTGTTGATATTTATGATGAAGAGGCGAAGCTTGTAGGGCAGACGGTTACCGAATCAGATGGATATTTCAGTTATATAGGACTACAGCCAGGTACATATAAAGTAAAGGTTAATACAGCTCAATTAAAGAAATTAAAAATGTCAACATCTCAAGAGTTTTTAGAAGCTATCATAAAAAAGAAAAAAGACGGAGATTTACTAAGAGGTTTAACGTTCACTTTAAAAAAAGATGAATAATTTAGGTGTAAAAACTTATTCTTTTTTAAAAAAGTAAAATAGAAATACAATTATCTGGAAACAATATCGTTTTAATAAAAATAAAAAAAATCCAAACAATGAAAACAACCTTAAAAATTGTGTTATCAGCTTTAGTGCTGATCGGGTTCAGCGCAACCTCAAAAGCGCAGTCAACTGCAACTGCCAGCACTACGGCAATTCTTATCACACCGATCTCGGTAGCTAAAACCACTGATATGCACTTTGGTACTGTGGCAGCATCTGGAACCGTTGGTACTGTACTGTTAGATTATGCTGACGGTCGTACTACAACAGGCGGTGCAAGTTTACCAGCAGGTAGTACACTGCAAAAAACAGCTGTATTTACTGTAACTGGTGAAGGTAATAATGGATTCTCGATCTCAATTCCAGGATCTGATATTACACTTACTGGTCCCGGTGCTGACATGACTGTTGGAACTTTCGTTTGTGAGCAAGGAGCCACTTCGTCTTTATCAAGTGGTACCGCAACTCTTAAAGTGAAAGCAATTTTAGCAGTTGGAATTGGCCAGGTAGCAGGAACTTATACTAATGCAAGTGATTTGTTTGTAACAGTGAATTATAATTAATTTTTAGTTTGTTCCACCAAATAAACGCTGTTTATGACAGCGTTTATTTTCACTCTTTTTGAATTTTTATACCGAAACTGCAATCTCAAAATATCTTAGTTATGAAAAATCTGCTTTTAAAATTTCCGGTTATTTGCCTGGGAATTTTTATGCTTTCTTCAGTTCAATCATTGGCACAAGGTGACCTGATGATCTTTCCTAAACGAATAGAATTTAATGGAGGTAAAAAATCACAGGAATTAAATCTTGCCAATTCCGGAAAAGATACAGCCAGGTATGTAATTTCAGTTATTCAAATACGTATGAAAGAAGATGGGGCGTTTGAAACCATCACTGAGCCAGATCCGGGCCAGAATTTCGCAGATAAATATTTCAGAATATTTCCAAGAAATGTAGTGCTTGCTCCTAATGAAGCACAGACGGTAAAGATCCAGGTAATAAATATGGGAGAAATGCAGCCCGGTGAATACCGGTCTCACCTTTATCTCAGATCAGAGAAAGAAAAGAAACCATTAGGTGAAATTGAAGCTACCAATGATTCATCAATCTCTGTAAAAATTGAAGCTGTATTCGGCATTTCAATCCCCGTTATTATCCGCCAGGGTGAAAATAATGCTGTTGCAAATTTATCAGAGGCCTCATTCAAGATGGAAAATGATTCTATACCGACGGTTCATTTTGCATTTAACAGATCAGGTGATATGTCTGTTTATGGTGATGTATCAGTTGACCATATCTCTGCCACAGGGAAAGTTACCCGTGTAGGTACAATTACCGGGCTGGCTGTATATACTCCTACAACAAAACGTTATGTAAATATTCCATTAAAGAAAAATGCAGGAATAGACTATAGCACTGGTAAGCTTAAAGTAGTGTATTCTTATAAAGGTTCAACAGATGATGGTTATACAGAAGAAAGTATAGCGTTGAACTGATCTTTTTGACTTTTTACTTAATTGAAATTAACTGTTAAATAATACGGATTGGCTGCTCTGTAATTTCCGTGTTGTTGTTCCGATCCTATCTCAAGGGTAGCACCCACCGCAATCGTTTCTGTTACTTTCATTTTCTTATTCACTAATGAAGGCATGTTGATACTATACAGATCAATTTTCATTTTTTCATTATCATTCGTTGAATTAATTAATTCATTATCATAATTCAATGAAATAGTATAGGAGCTGTTTTCTGCACCTATATTAAAAAATGCGGCGGCACATCCGTTTTGATCGATCATATTCACTTTCCCTTTTGTAACCAGAATACCATCGCAAGAAAGGTTGATCGTACTTTTTTCAGCAGTAGCCTTAAATTTTCCGAATTCCATTTCTGCAAACTGTTGTGTGCCTACCGGAGTTATTATTATAGCCGATGTTGAAGCAGTAGCAGTTGCTTTTAGTTGCGCATTGCTATTATTACTAACAACAATTGATATGCAAAGCAAAAAAAATAATTTTCCCATTGTACAGTTCTTTTAATAGTTAGCAGTGATCAGTACACCGGGTTTTTAAAAGAATTGAATTGTTATTAACGGGCAATAATAATTATCTCCCGTTTATGGTATGTACAAAGGATGTGGAGAACTGTAAAAATCGATACAGTTATATTAAATGGAATTCAAAGGAAGGGGGATTGGAAAATTCGAAGTAATATAAATTTAATCAAAAAATATTGTTTATTAAATTATATGTAGTTATTTATTATAATTTGAGATTTTAATTAGACAGATAATGCTAATTTTTTATTTTTTAAGTAATTAATAATTGTAAAAAGGGGGAAATCCAAATAGATTTCCCCGTATAATCCGTACTCTAAAAAACTATTCAGCAATTATAAGACGCTGTACTTCTCTTTCACCTGATTGAATATTTTGAATCGAAATCAGGTACATTCCAGGTTTTAGCTTTCCAGGCTTTAATTCATGATCGCTATACGATTTATAACTTTCGATTTGTCTGCCTGACATATCTGTTATAAAAATATTTTTTGCATTATTATTATTGAAAGCAATTGTAGCATTCCCTGATTTTGCAGGATTTGGGTACACTAAAGAATTTGTTTTTGTTTTGACACCATCAACCAACCTTATTGGTGTATATTTTGATTTGCCATCTATATCAACTTGTTTGATTCTATAATAACTTGTACTCACAGAATTATTTTTATCAAAAAATTCATAGTCAAGTTTGCTATCACTATTTCCAAATAAGCTTTTTGATTTAACAAAGCCAATTGATTCAAACTCATCTTTATCATTTAACCGACGTTGAATATCAAAACCTGTATTGTTTAATTCACTTAACGTTGACCATTTAAGAGCAACATCAGAATTGCTAATACGGTTAGTGCTAAACTCTCCAAATTCAACTGGCAGAGGAGCATTGGATGTGCCACCGTATGAAAAATTATCAAAAGCAATAAAATTATTTGCAAAACTGCCATTACCATCACAATTAAAAGTAATTGTGAATTTATATTTAAAAAGTAATCCTGGTGATATTGATGTACTTGTTATACCCGTGCAAAATGTTCCTCCATTTGTACCGCCAGAAAAATTACTGCATGAAGCAATAATAGATAAATCTGAAGAGTTGATAATATCCAGTTTTACAGATGTTATTAATGATATTTTTGATCCCCATGAAAACTTAAAGCCAGCATTAACAGTATTCGGTTGTGTTGCAGTTTTATAATAAGAAGCGGATAAGAAAGTTACAGTATTACTGCCTGATGGAAATAATGCTATTTGGTTTCTTAAATCTCCATCTGAGGATGACCAAGTAATACTTGCCGAGGATGAAGTGGTACTAAAGCTTCCATTAGAAGCTGAAAAAAACTCTGATATTGTTGTACTACAAACATTTGTTGTTGGAATTGTAGTACTACAATCCTGACTTTTCGCTGAAAATGAAATAAGAATAAAAAGAAAAAATGTGCACATCAGTGCAGACTGTCTTATAGACAGATTAATTAAAGTTTTCATTACCGTAATTTTTAGAGTTAAGGATTACGGCTCTTCAATAAAAAAAATGGACTTTGTTCGGGATTTCGTGGGATTAAGTTGGAGTAGAGTGTAAAACTAATATGCAAAATTTAATTTTGCAAGTGTTTTAATAAATTCTTTTTAGAATAGTAATTATACGTTTAAAAAACTTTTTATTAATTACCTCAATTTATCCAACGACTTCACCAGCTTTTCATCTTTTCTGATATTTCGGAAAGCCATTATAAAACTAAAGATGACGGCAACTATTAATAAA
>JAHEMN010000012.1 GCA_024643645.1 Chitinophagaceae bacterium
AGCTTGCGTTGAGTTGTGCATTGATCCATCGGCCATCCGTATTATTTCTTGATGAACCTACTACTGGTGTTGATGCAGTTAGCAGGAAAGAATTCTGGGATATGTTAAAAGGTTTGCGAAAAGAGGGCATCACTATTTTAGTTTCAACACCCTATATGGATGAAGCAAGTATTTGTGATAAAGTCGCATTGATCCAAAACGGAGAAATACTTTCTATTGATACACCAAAGGGTATAGTAAATAATTTCTCAGGGCCTTTGATGGCAATCAAATCATTAAAAATGCTGCAACTTTTACATGATCTGGAGAAAAAAGATTATGTGGAAAATGTGTATCCGTTTGGAGAATATCATCATGTAGTGATGAAAGATCAGGCTGGTGTAGCATTACTTCAGCAGTATGTCAATAATAATAATGATGAACATATAGAATTGAAAAAAGTACAACCTGATATTGAGGATTGTTTTATTGCTTTAATGAAAAATAACTAGAGTCCATGATGCAGAACGAAAAAGTAATTACTGTAAATAAGCTAACCAAGAAGTTCGGTGACTTCACTGCAGTGGATCATATCAGCTTTGATGTATTTAAAGGAGAAATATTCGGATTTCTCGGTGCCAATGGTGCAGGTAAAACAACTGCAATGAGAATGTTGTGCGGATTATTGTTTCCATCTTCAGGAGAAGCAACAGTAGCGGGGTATGATGTATATAAAGAGAATGAGAAAATTAAAAAAAGTATCGGCTACATGAGTCAGAAATTCTCATTATATGAAGATCTTACGGTAAAAGAAAATATGCAGTTTTATGGTGGTATTTATCATATGACTGAAAAATACATTAAAGAAAAGACTGCTACGATCCTTAAACAATTGCACCTGGAAAAGGAAGGAAATTTATTGGTTAAATCATTACCGTTAGGTTGGAAACAGAAACTTGCATTTGCAGTTTCAATATTTCATGAGCCGGGTATTGTTTTTTTAGATGAACCAACCGGTGGAGTTGATCCTGTTACAAGAAGAGAATTCTGGAATATGATCTATGAGGCCAGTGACAGGGGTACAACCATTTTTGTTACTACTCATTATATGGACGAAGCTGAATATTGTAACCGGGTAACTATTATGGTAGACGGGCGGATCGATGCATTGGATACACCATCAAATCTCAAAAAAAATTATAATGCTTCTTCTATGGATGAGGTTTTTTTGATTCTGGCGAGAAAAGCTGTAAGAGCAGCAGATTAAAAATATATGAAACAGTTTATAGCATTTATTCGAAAAGAATTTTACCACATCTGGCGGGATAAGCGAACTATGTTCATATTGCTCGGTATGCCAATTGTTCAGATCATAATATTTGGTTTTGCACTCACTAATGAAGTTAAAAATTCTAAAATAGCCATTCTGGATAGCTCAAAAGATGAAGCAACAATGTCGCTTTCATCTGAATTGGAAGCAAGCCGATATTTCGAATTGGAAAAAAATCTTGTTACGTATGATCAGGTATTAGAAGAGTTTCATAAAGGAAAAATAAAAATGGCTGTAATTTTTCCTCCTTCCTTTTCAGAAGATCTTCAGCACTTTAATAAGGCCCAGATACAATTAATAGCTGATGCAGCAGATCCAAATACTGCTAATCAGCTTGTGAATTATGCTACAGCTATCATTAAAGATTATCAAAATAGAATTACCAATAACAGAAAGCTGCCTTATACTATAGATACTGAATTCAGGATGCTTTATAATCCACAGTTGAAAGGGGCTTTCAATTTCGTACCCGGTGTAATGGCGATGGTGTTGTTATTGGTTTGTACGATGATGACAGCCATTACAATAGTTAAAGAAAAAGAATTGGGTACGATGGAAATTATTTTGGTTTCTCCGATGCGTCCTCAGTTAGTAGTATTTGCGAAGGCAATTCCTTATTTATTATTATCTACTATAAATATCGCTTCTATCTTATTACTTAGTGTCTTTGTATTAGAAGTTCCGATAAATGGCAGTTTATTTTTATTGGTTTTTGAAAGTATATTATTTATTCTGGTGTCTCTTTCTCTGGGATTGTTGATCTCAGCCAGAGCTGAATCGCAACAAACAGCTATGTTCATTTCATTGATCGCTTTGTTTTTACCTACTGTAATGCTGAGTGGTTTTATGTTTCCGATTGAGAATATGCCATTACCACTCCGGATAATTTCTAATATCATTCCGGCAAAATGGTATTACCATATTGTAAAATCAGTTATGATAAAAGGAGTGGGGTTAAGTAGTATCTGGAAAGAGACAATAATATTAGGTGGTATGATGACCTTCTTTTTAACAGTGGCAATAAAAAGATTTAAAATAAGACTGGCATGAAAACTTTAAAATTTTTATTGCGAAAAGAGTTTCGCCAGATATTCAGGGATCCGGCAATCATACGTCTGATACTTATAATGCCGGTTATTCAACTGATGGTTTTACCATGGGCAGCAGATTATGAAATAAAGAATATCAAATTAGCTGTTGTAGACCAGGATCATTCTGAATATTCCAGAAAATTAATTAATAAGGTTACTTCTTCCGGTTATTTTCTTCTTACAGATTATACATCATCTTATGAACATTCACTGGAGAAAGTAGAATTGGATAAAGCAGATCTGATTTTACAGATACCGGCTCATTTTGAAAAGGATATAGTAAAAGAAAATGAAGCAAAATTATTTATGGCATTAAATGCCATCAATGGGGTGAATGCAAATCTTGGAAGTGCATATTTGCGAACTATCATTCAGGATTTTAATCGTGAAATTAGAACTGAGTGGATCCAATTTCCCCGTTTCAGTCCTGAAACACAAATAGAAGTTACTGAATCTAATTGGTTCAATCCATTGATGAATTATAAATATTTTATGGTGCCGGGTATTTTGGTAATATTATTGACAATGGTTGGTACCAATCTCACTGCTATCAATATTGTAAAAGAAAAAGAAATTGGAACCATTGAGCAGATCAATGTTACACCGATAAAGAAACATCATTTTATTTTAGGAAAATTAATACCGTTCTGGTTAATTGGATTGGTTGTACTGACCATTGGATTATTTATATCCAGAGTTGCTTATGGTATCATACCTGCGGGAAGTTTTTTAACGATATATTTATTTGCTGCAGTTTATTTATTCGCAGTATTGGGATTGGGATTATTGATCTCTACCTATTCCGTAAACCAGCAACAGGCTACTTTACTATCCTTTTTTCTGATGATGATCTTTATACTTCTCGGAGGTTTATATACTTCAATTGATAGTATGCCTGAATGGGCAAAGTGGATAACCCGATTCAATCCTGTGTCTTATTTTATTGAAGTAATGCGGATGGTTGTTTTAAAAGGGAGTGGTATAGCAGATATTAAAAAACACTTTATGATAATGGGTGGATTTGCTGTTGTTTTAAATACCTGGGCTATCCTTAATTACAGAAAGAGAAGTTGATGAAAATAAAAAAAGCTGACAGGGTATCAATCCTGCCAGCTTCCATAAATACAAAAGTAATTTTATCTTAAAAATAATAACTCTCTGTATTTAGGTAGATACCATTCTTTGTCGTCAACTAATAATTCCAGTTTGTCAACATGGTACCGTACCTGGTCAAAAAAGGCATCTTTCACTGTGCTTTGATAGGCGATCGCTTTTTCTCTTGTATCAGTTAATACATTACACTTTTTTCTTGCATCGATCATTTTTTCAACCATATCACTTGCTTTATTGATATGTTCTGATATTTTTTCAAGTATCTGTTTTTGGTTATTGTAAGCTGACTCATTTAACCCTGCTTCTTTTAACCCTGCAATATTATTTGCTAACAAAGTCTGGTAACGAATTGCTGCAGGTAAAATATGGCTGGTTGCCAGTTCACCCATTATGCGGCTTTCTATCTGTACTTTCTTGATATATTTTTCAAGCTCTATTTCATGTCTTGCTTCCAATTCACTGTGAGAATAGATATTGTTAGACTCAAATAAATTCTTTGCTTTGTCTGTTACCATTGCATCCAAAGCAAGAGGTGTAGTTTTTACATTCGGTAATCCTCTTTTCTCTGCTTCCTTTTCCCAAGCCTGGCTATAACCATCACCTTCAAACAATACTTTTTCACTGTCAACTATATATTGTCGGATAACATGCATGATCGCAATTTCTTTTTTCTCTCCTTTTTCAATTAATCCATCCACTTCTTTTTTGAATTGCTTTAAGGTGTCAGCCATGATGGTGTTTAATACCGTCATGGGGTTGGCACAGTTGGCTGTAGAGCCTACTGCCCTGAATTCAAATTTGTTACCGGTAAATGCAAATGGTGATGTTCGGTTACGATCGGTGTTGTCCATTAATAATTCTGGTATGCTGCGATGGATATCTATCTTCAACATACTTTCGTCTGTTTCATCCATTTTATCAGATACTCTTTCTTTTACATCTTGTAATACTTTAGAAAGATATTGTCCAATAAAAACTGAAATGATAGCAGGAGGTGCTTCATTTGCTCCAAGTCGATGGTCATTTGGTGCTGAAGCGATAGATGCTCTTAGTATATCAGCATAATCATGTACCGCTTTAATTGTATTTACAAAGAAAGTAAGGAACATCAGGTTTGTCTTTGGTGTTTTACCTGGAGCCAGAAGATTTATTCCTGTATCAGTTGCCATACTCCAGTTGTTATGCTTGCCACTTCCGTTAATACCTGCAAATGGTTTTTCGTGAAGCAATACCCGAAGGTTATGACGGCGGGCAACCCTGTCCATTACATCCATTAGTAATGAATTATGATCTACTGCTAAACTTACCTCTTCAAATATCGGGGCACACTCAAATTGTGAAGGGGCAACCTCATTATGCCTTGTACGAAGAGGGATGCCTAATTTATAAGCTTCAGTTTCAAAATCCCGCATGTATGCGTAAGATCTTTCGGGAATAGAACCAAAATAATGATCTTCTAATTGTTGATTTTTTGCTGATGAATGTCCGTATACCGTTCTTCCTGTCATTACAAGGTCGGGTCTTGCATTGAACATCGCTTCATCAACTACAAAGTATTCCTGTTCCCAGCCTAATGTAACAGTTACTCTGTTTACATTCTTATCAAAATAATTACAAACGTCAACGGCTGCTTTATTCAAAGCCTCTGTGGCTTTTAATAAAGGTGCTTTAAAGTCTAATGAATGGCCGGTATAGGATACAAAGATGGTGGGGATACATAATGTTTTGCCATTTCCTATTTCCATAATAAATGGAGGAGAAGATGGATCCCATGCAGTATATCCTCTTGCCTCAAAAGTTGCTCTTAGTCCTCCACTAGGGAATGAAGATGCATCTGGCTCCTGCTGTACTAAAGCATCACCTTCAAATTGTTCAATTGCTGTTCCATCGCTTTTTAACGTAAAGAATGAATCATGCTTTTCAGCAGTTGTACCCGTAAGTGGTTGAAACCAGTGAGTAAAGTGAGTAACACCTTTACTTTCTGCCCAGGCTCTCATTCCTATTGCAATTTGGTTGGCAACTGCTCTTTCTATTTTTTGACTTGATTTAGTTGAAGATAATAAGCTCTTATATGCTTCATCACTTAAAAACTCTCTTGCTGTTTGTAGGGTGAAAACATTGCTTCCAAAAACGGTGGTGATCTTTTCAGACCTTTCTACTCTTGCTGCCTCGTTGGTAGCTAAATTTTTAATTGCATTAAAACGTAGTGACATTGTTTTTAAATTTTCAGCAAAACAATGCAATTCAATAGAAAACTCCAATTATTTTTACGAAATTGATTGAAAATGTGGGTAATTAGGGATAAAATATTAATAAATTTAAAGAATGAACAGCTATTGGAGAATTTCTATTCAGATTTTATCGTATTATTTTTATTTTTAATATTATTTGAAAATACAGCAGAAAGTCTTTTCCAGTCGATCAAAGCTGTCATTGGAACAATTAATAATGGTATCACAACGCTTCTATACCTAACAATAGCTCCGATATTATTTACACTGAATCCAATAGCAAGTAATAAAGAGAAAGAGAAAAATAGGCAGAAATAAATAAGATTTTTTGATTCAATTCCATTGGTACGCCATAGTAGAAATATAACAAATAGAAAAACAAGAACTGTGATTTCTATAGCAGCAGCTAATGAAAGAATATGGTGTACATCGCCAGGATTGGGCCGTAATATTGATAAATTAATAGCCTGTGGTGTATTTTTTATAAAACTTATCACATTTGGTTCCAATTCTTTAGTTGGAATTGTGGAATTGCCTCCTTTAATACTTATAAAATCTTGTTGTTTGTTAACTACAGCTTGTGGAAGATCCAGTTGCGGACTAATGTATCTTATGGAAAAAAATAAAACAATATAAATTAGGTACAATGAGCTAAATATTCCTAACCCAAATTTGGGGTACCTGTTGGCTAACAGCCACGCAAAAACTGCAGGAATTATAATAGCCAGAATAAAATTTCTTAATACCAATAATAACAACAAACCAATTAATAAACTTAGAACTCTGCGAATACCAAATTTTTTCTCCTTCGTGCCGAAATATATTGCATATATCACCAGGCTGATGCCGGTAAAGATCAACCCTTCTTTATGCAAACCGCTTGTCCAGTACAAAAAAGATGGTACAAGTATTGTTGCTAATAAAACAGAAAGTTTTTTTCCGGGAAATACATCCTTCATTACTCTGTAAATTGCTATAGGTCCATATAATGTAAGTAAGGAATAGAATATTATATTCACATAATAATGACCGAAACTTAAGATATTAAATACAGAAAGAATTTTAACGAAAACATTTCCTTTCAGATCATTCCAATATGAATCACTGCCGGCAAAAAATTTATCTACTCCTGTATTATATGGATCTCTGAAAAGATTTGTAAAATATTCATGAGGATTATTAAAAAGTAAATGATATTCCTGGATACTATTAAAATGATAACTCCAGGTATCCTGCATTTGTGCCAGTCCACCATAGTATATACCGATCCACCCATAAAAAATACCAGCCATTACTTTTAATAAAAAAATGCTGATTAACTGAGCTTTACTAAGATCAGTTCGGGTGAAGAATTTTATTTTGGTTATCAACCAGGCAAAAATTATCAGCCAGGTTACAAATAAGAGATATTCCAAAAGGTGAAGGTTTTATCGGCGCAAAATAGCCAATATTGCCGTTATTGTCAGCACAAAGTTGACAAGTTCTGCTATTGCAGAAAGTGAGTTCCTTTAAATTTGCAACCTGAACAGATATCATTTTAAATAAAATAACTACACTTTTAATTTCTAATTCATAATTAATGGAAGTAACAGTAAAAACCGCACAGCAATTACGATTAACAGAAGAAGAATTTGAACTCATTAAAACGAAATTGGGAAGAACTCCAAATTTCAACGAATTATGTGCTTTTTCGGGCATGTGGAGTGAACATTGTAGTTATAAAAATTCAATTAAGTGGTTAAAAACCTTACCAAGAGAAGGTGGAAGAATGCTGGTAAAGGCTGGTGAAGAAAATGCCGGGTTGATGGACATTGGTGATGGGCTTGGTGTAGTTTTTAAAATTGAATCACATAATCACCCTTCTGCAATTGAACCGTTTCAGGGAGCAGCTACAGGAGTTGGCGGAATACATAGAGATATTTTTACAATGGGCGCCAGGCCAATTGCTGCTCTTAATTCTTTAAGATTTGGAAGACTTGAAGACGATAAAACACAACATTTATTATCGGGAGTAGTACATGGTATTGGACACTATGGAAATTGTTTTGGCGTACCTACAGTTGGTGGAGAAATTTATTTCGACCAGTGTTATCATACAAACCCGTTGGTAAATGCCATGAGTGTTGGCATTGTAAAAACAGGAGAAACCGTTTCAGCAACTGCATTAGGAAAAGGAAACCCAGTAATGTTTGTTGGCAGTGCTACAGGAAAAGATGGAATTGGCGGTGCATCATTTGCATCAGCAGACATTACTGCTGAAAGTGCACAGGATCTGCCTGCAGTTCAGGTGGGCGATCCATTTCAGGAAAAAAAATTATTAGAAGCATGCCTGGAAGTAATTCAAACTGGTGCGGTTGTAGGTATGCAGGATATGGGGGCTGCAGGAATTATTTGTTCTACGGCAGAGATGAGTGCAAAAGGTGAAGTAGGAATGCGAATAGATCTTGATAAAGTGCCTACACGTCAATCCAATATGAAAACCTGGGAATTATTATTGAGCGAAAGCCAGGAAAGAATGTTGTTGGTAGCTGCAAAGGGCAGGGAAGAAGAAGTAATGAAAGTATTTACAAAGTGGGATTTACCATGTTCTGTTATCGGTGAAGTAACTGAAGATGGTAATCTTGATTTTTATATGAATGGTGAGTTGGAAGCAACTCTTCCTGCATATGAATTAGTATTAGGTGGTGGTGCTCCGCAATATGAAAGAGAATATAAAGAGCCTGGATATTTTTCTGAGATAAGAAAATTCAATCCTTCATCCATTAAAGTTCCTGATAATCTAAAAGCAGTTGCAGAAAAACTGATCCAACTTCCGTCCATTGCTTCTAAGAGATGGATCTATAATCAGTATGATAGCATGGTGGGTACCAATAATACATCTACAAATGCACCGACTGATGCCCCCATTGTATACATAAAGGGGACAAAAAAAGCATTAGCAGTTACAACAGATTGCAATAGCCGTTATGTTTATGCCGATCCATATATAGGAACTATGATAGCAGTAAGTGAAGCAGCAAGAAATATTGTTTGCAGTGGCGGCTTACCGTTAGGAGTTACAAATTGTTTGAATTTTGGAAATCCGTATGATCCTGAAGTTTATTATCAGTTTGTCAATGCGATAAAAGGAATGGGTGAGGCCTGCAGAAAGTTTGATACTCCTGTTACCGGGGGTAACGTAAGTTTCTATAATCAAAATCCTGATGGACCTGTTTATCCAACACCTACAATAGGAATGGTTGGTCTTCTCGAAGATGTCGGGAATAAAATGACATTAGATTTTAAAGAAGAAGGAGATATAATTTATTTGTTAGGTGAGATCACTAATGATATTAATTCATCTCAATACTTGAGCAAGCTTTGTGGTGTTGATCAATCACCGGCTCCGCATTTTGATTTGGAAAAAGAAGTTGAATTGCAAAAAAGAATTGCATCATTGATCACTTCAAAATTGATTTTATCAGCTCATGATGTTAGTGAAGGTGGATTGTTTACAACACTATGTGAGTGTGGATTCAACAGAGAACTTGGCTTTTCTGTATTAACAAGTGGAGGCATTAGAAAAGATGCTTGTCTCTTTGGTGAAGGGCAAAGCCGTGTTGCAGTTACTGTAGCAATGGATAAAGTGAAGGAATTTGAATCATCATTAAAAGATCTTCCTTTTGAAAAAATTGGTGTTGTAACCAGTGGTGAAATTGTCGTGGATGGTGATTTCTGGGGAACGATCGATTGGTGGAATGAAAAGTATGACACTGCTATAGAAAATTATTTATCAAAAGAAGAGGCCGGAGCGGCATTAAGTTCGATCTAATGGAAAAAGAAAAAAGGATTCTGCTCACCGGAGCAGCTGGATTTATTGGAAGCTATCTGCTGGGGTATTTAAATGATCAGGGATATAAAAATATTATCATTGTTGATGATTTCAGCGATGAAGACAAATGGTTCAATTTTGATGATAAAGAATTCACTGAAAAAATAGAAAGGGAAATATTATTTGATTGGCTCAAAAAAACTGATCCCGAAATAGATTTCATTTTTCATCTTGGGGCAAGAACAGACACTACTGAATTTGATTATAGTGTTCATGAAAAACTGAATGTTGATTATTCTAAGATGATATGGAAATATTGTGTTGAAAAAAACATTCCATTGGTCTATGCATCATCTGCTGCAACTTATGGAAGCGGGGAATTGGGATATAAAGATGACCATGATGTAGTTGAAAAACTGCAACCTCTCAATCCTTATGGTGTATCAAAAAATGAATTTGATAAATGGGCTTTAGTTCAATCAGCTCAACCACCATTTTGGACAGGACTTAAATTCTTCAATGTTTATGGACCGAATGAATATCATAAAGGCAGAATGGCAAGTATGATATTTCATGGTTATAACCAGGTCAAAAAAACTGGGGAAGTAAAGCTTTTCAAATCTCATATACCGGAGTTTAAAGATGGTGAGCAGTTACGGGATTTTATTTATGTAAAAGATATTGCTAAGGTTTGTTATTGGTTAATGAAAAATCCTGTTGCATCCGGATTATATAATTTAGGTACAGGTAAAGCAAGAAGTTTTAAAGATCTTGTTACTGCTATTTTTGTTACCCTTAATAAAGAGCCTGTCATAAAATATATTGATATGCCGGAAGATATACGGGACAAGTATCAGTATTTTACAGAAGCTGATATGCAAAAACTCAGGGATGCCGGTTATTATGATTCATTTTATACTCTTGAAGAAGGGGTTGCAGAATATGTAAAAGATTTTCTGACTAAGAATAAATACTTCTAAATGAAAAGGGAGCAACTTTCGTTACTCCCTTTATTGTTTATTACAACAATGAAAAAGCCGTTTATTTTGCAGGCATTAATACTGCATCAATTACATGAACAACTCCATTGCTTCCTTCAAGATCAGCAGCCGTTACATTGGCACCATTGATCATCACTTTTCCGTCTTTTACAGATACGGTCAACTCACCACCTTGCAAGGTCTTTATTTTTTGACCATCAGATAGATCAGCAGCTTTAACAGAACCAGCTACTACATGGTACGTTAAAATATTTGTCAGATCAGCTTTTTTCTCAGGCATTAATAAACCATCAACTGTTCCGGCAGGCAAAGCTGCAAAAGCAGCATTGGTTGGTGCAAAAATGGTAAATGGACCAGCACCTTTTAATGTTTCAACAAGTCCTGCAGCAGTTACAGCAGCAACTAAAGTTGTATGATCAGGTGATCCGATTGCAATATCAACAACGTCTTTTGGCGCATCCATCTTAGGCTCATCCATTGGTACAGTTGTTGTTTCTTCGGCTGTCTTTTCACCCTCATTGTTACAAGCTACAAAAGTAGCTGAGCTCAATACTACTGCAGCAAGCAGTGTAAAAAAATTCTTTTTCATAATTGTTTTATTTGTTTGGGTTATAACACTAACTGTTGAAAATAGTTCCCAAACAGTTTAAATAAATCAATAAAAAAAATTCTGTTCAACAGATATCTCACCGTCTGATTTTAATATTAAACAAAACAACATCTGCTTACATACTTATCTTTACCAAAAGAAAAGATATGAGTAAAAAAATTGCAATTATTGGTGGAGGAAATCTGGGAGCATCAATTGCAGAAGGATTAATTCAAAGTGAATTCAGCAGACCTGTTGAACTAACTATTACCCGAAGAAAGCCTTCGGCACTTAGCCTCTTTGCGGAAAGAGGTTGTATGGTTCATAGTGATAATAAAAAAGCAGTTAGAGATAGTGAAGTGATCATTCTTGCAGTTAAACCATATAATTATGCAGAAATCATTAAAGAAATAAAAACGGTACTCAATCCTAAAAAACATGTTCTCGTTTCAGTTATTACAGGTGTTTGGATAGAGCAATTGCAAACTGCAATTGGAAAACCAGTACCGGTAATAAGAGCAATGCCAAATACTGCAATTGCTATTCAACAAAGCATGACCTGTCTTGCTCATAACGGAGCTACCTCTTCTCAACTTAGTTTTATCCAGGATCTGTTTGATCAATTGGGAAAAACTGTAATAATAAATGAAAAATTAATGGATGCAGCAACCGTACTTGGTGCATGTGGAACTGCATATGCAATGCGGTATATCCGGGCAAATATCCAGGGTGGAATTGAAATTGGTTTTGATGCTGCTACCGCTTCATTAATAGCTGCACAAACTGTAAATGGTGCTGCAGAATTATTATTACAAAAAGGAGCACACCCTGAACAGGAAATTGATAAAGTAACTACTCCTATGGGTTGTACCATTGCCGGCTTAAATGAAATGGAACACCAGGGCTTCAGCTCATCATTAATAAGAGGGCTTGTTGCCAGTTATAAAAAGATCGTAAAAGACTAATTTCCAATAGATTACTTTTATGACTATTCAATTTTTATCACCAAATTATTTTTTTTATCTTTCTTGCAAATAAAAAAATATAATATGAAAAAATTACTTTCTTCATTGGTGCTGGTAGCAGCACTAAGTTTTGTGGCTTGCAACAATGAAAAAAAGGCAGATACTGCTGAAACTAAAGATGGAACTGAGCAAATGGATGCCCCAACTGCGCCTGCAGCTATGATGGCTGCTGTAGCTCATGTTTGTACAGATAAATGTACAGAGGGAAATCATATGTATGCTCATAATGAAGTGGGGCATACTTGTACTGAAGCATGTGGCGCTGCTCATGTTTGTACCGAAAAATGTTCAGAGGGAAATCATATGTATGCTCATGGCGAAGCAGGTCATACCTGTTCAGAAGAGTGTACTCAAATGTAAATACAGGTTAATAAATTTTAGGCCGGAGTTAATAGATCAACTCCGGTTTTTTATTGTTTATATATAATTCCGTCCTTCATTACAAAAATTACTTTTCCAAATACCTGCAGATCTTTTAAAGGATCGCCAGCCACTGCAACAATATCTGCTAACTTACCTACTTCAATACTTCCTAACTTATCTTTTTCTCCTAATAATTCAGCAGCATTTATCGTTGCAGATTTTATTGTTTCCATAACCGGCATACCAGCTTCATGCATATAAACAAATTCAAGCCAATTCATTCCATGTTTAAATACACCTGCATCTGTACCGAATGCAATCTTAACCCCGGCTTTATACGCTTTGGCCAGTGTTGCTTTTATCTGAGGTCCAATTTCTAATGCTTTAGGAGTTACCAGGGCCGGGTAATAGCCTGGAATTTTTGCAGAATCAGCCACTGCTGCTCCGGCGGTTAAAGTTGGTACATACCAGGTACCGTATTGTTTAAAAAGTGCTATCGCTTCATCATCCATTAGTGTTCCATGTTCAATAGAGTTTACTCCTGCACGGATAGCTCTTTTCATTCCCTCAGCCCCATGTGCATGTACAGCTACTTTAAAACCATAATCCTTTGCAGTTTCAACAATTGCTTTTACTTCTGCTTCAGTGAATTGAGGATTGCTCGAACTTTTTGCAACACTCAATACGCCTCCTGTGGCAGTGATTTTGATCAAATCACTTCCATCTTTGTACCGTTGACGAACTGCCTGCCTGCATTCATCTGGCCCATTTGCCACCCCTTCAGCGGGGCCCGGATCTTCCATCAGGTCTTTACGGTAACCATTTGTAGGGTCAGCATGCCCTCCGGTTGTTGCAATAGATTTACCCGCAGTATAAACTCTCGGCCCTTTTATAATTCCTTTATTGATAGCATTTCTAAGAGAAATATTTACACCAGTACCACCCAGATCCCTTACAGTTGTAAATCCCGTCATTAAAGTTATTTCAGAAAATTTTACTGACAGGTATGCATAATCTGCCGGATTGAAAGTGAATGTTTCCATATAGCGGTTTGGATTCGTTTCATGTTCCATATGCACATGCATATCGATCCAACCGGGCATTACGGTTCTTGTCTTCAGGTCAATAATGTTTATTTCTGTTGAAGGGGAAGAAGACCCCTTACTCGAGAAACCATTTTCAATAGCCACAATCTTATTTTTTTCAACTACAATAGTCATATTTTTCTGCGGCTCATTAGTGATTCCATCTATAAGGGAGCCACACCATATATAGGTTTTTTGGGCTTGTAATGTGGAGATAAAAATGAAGCAGCAAATGCTGAATAGTATTCTTTTCATATTATTAGTTGAGCTACTAATTTATGACAAATGAAGATGATTCAACTAAAATAATAATCAGGTATTTAATTCACTGTCAACTGGTTAATATATATGATTTGCAAATCATCTTTTCCACTTCATTTTTTTAAATCTGTGGATATGAAATTTTAATGACCGGGAATTTTATTATACTTTTACACGACCTCCCGGAGTTATTCTCAAATTCACTTCTGCTGGTCAAGAGGCTGGTAAATTTCAACAGATCATTTTATAGCAATTAAACTAAACAAATAACCACATTTGTATGGCTAAATATATTTTTGTTACAGGCGGAGTTACATCTTCATTGGGAAAGGGTATAATTGCTGCGTCTCTGGCAAAGCTGTTACAAGCTAGAGGATTGAAAGTAACTATTCAGAAATTTGATCCTTATATCAATATTGACCCCGGTACAATGAATCCGTATGAACATGGCGAATGTTTTGTTACTGAGGACGGTGCAGAAACAGATCTTGATCTTGGCCACTATGAAAGATTTCTCAACATCTTTACTTCACAGGCAAATAATGTTACAACCGGACGTATTTATCAAACAGTCATTAATAAAGAAAGAGAAGGTGCTTATTTAGGAAAAACAGTTCAGGTAGTACCACATATTACTGATGAGATTAAAAGAAGGATGTTGCAATTAGGTAAAGGTCCGGAATATGATATTGTGATCACTGAGATCGGAGGTACTGTTGGTGATATTGAGAGTTTACCTTTTGTAGAAGCAGTTCGTCAATTACAATGGGAACTTCCGGAAGAAGATACCTTGATCATACACCTGACCTTGATCCCATATTTGAAAGCAGCTAAAGAATTAAAAACAAAACCTACTCAGCATAGTGTAAAAATGTTGAGCCAGGAAGGTGTACATCCTGATATTATTGTTTGCAGAACAGAAAAACAATTAACATCTGAATTACGCAGGAAGATTGCACTTTTTTGTAATGTAAAGCTGGAAGCCGTTATTGAAGCTGCCGATGCTCCAACCATTTATGAAGTTCCTTTATTGATGATGAGAGAGAAACTCGATATTATCAGTATGAAAAAGCTCAGGATCGAAAATAAAAATGAACCGGAGTTAACCAAATGGAAAGAATTTTTAGACAAATTAAAATATCCGAAAAGCAAGGTCACTATTGGGCTTATTGGAAAATACCTGGAATTACAGGATGCCTATAAATCAATTCTTGAATCATTTATACATGCAGGTGCTGTTAATGAATGCCAGGTACAGATAATAAATATTCATAGCGAGTTTATAACCGAAAACAATATCGCTGAAAAATTAGAAGGATTGGATGGTTTACTTGTAGCTCCTGGGTTTGGGCATCGGGGAGTGGAAGGTAAAATTGTTGCCGTTAAATATGCAAGAGAAAATGGACTTCCATTTTTTGGTATCTGTCTTGGAATGCAGATGGCGGTTATTGAATTTGCAAGAAATGTTTTAGGATTAAAAAGTGCCCATTCTACAGAAATGGACCCACATACAACAGAGCCGGTTATAGATCTGATGGAAGAACAAAATGCTGTAACTATTAAAGGAGGTACTATGCGTTTGGGCTCGTATCCATGTGTTATTAAAGAAGATTCATTGGCTTATTCCATTTATGGTAAAACATCAATAAGCGAAAGACACAGGCATAGATGGGAGTTCAATAATAAATATCTTACTCAATTTGAGGAAGCAGGAATGATCGCCAGTGGTAAGAATCCAGGAACAAACCTTGTTGAAATTGTTGAGTTACCCAATCATCCGTTTTTTATAGGTGTTCAATACCATCCGGAATTAAAGAGTACAGTAGAAAATCCCCAGCCAATATTTGTAAATTTTATAAAAGCTGCAAAAGCCTATGCAGAAATGAAGACTGAAACAAAAAATCCATTATTACAGAAAGAATTGAATTAATTTATTTCATTATTTCCGGCGCTTTTTATTTATAATCTCCTTGAAATCATTGGATATTATTCAAGTTAGAGAAAGAAATCTAGGGCAATCAGAAACCGTTATCTTTGCCCACTCCAAAAAAAATGAAGAATGAAGTTTGACCGCAATACAGTCATTGGTTTTTTAGTATTGGCTATTCTGTTCATCGGCTATTTTTATTTCACCAATAAACAACAGGCAGAATTCCGTAAAACTCAGGCTGCAGAATTAACAATAAAACAGGCGAAAGAAGATTCGATTGCACTATTAAATAAACCAGCAGAAGATTCAGTTAAAAGAGTAATAGATTCTGTTACTAAAGTTTCTAATGTTGGCAATTTTAAAAAGGCATTGGATACCACTGAGAATTTAGTGGTTATTCAAAACGAGTTAATGAAGATAACTTTTACCAGCAGAGGTGGTAGAGTTAAGCAAGTTGAGCTTAAAAATTATAAAGAGCATGATAGCAGTTTGGTAAAACTGGCTTCAAGTGATTTTGATAAAATTGGGTATCGAATAAACACAGGTGGTAATAGTAGCGAAGAAACAGCTAATCTTTCCTTCACTCAAATTGATAGTACTACCAGAGAAGGTAACCAGGTAATTTCATTTACACTTCAGGCGGAAGATAGTAGCGGTGCTTTTGTTACCCATGAATATGTAATTAAGCCGGATGATTACATGATTGATTTCAATGTAAAAATGAAAGGTGCTGAACAATTATTGAATCAGGGAACAATGAATTTATTATGGCAGTATACTGCCGCTCAGCAAGAGTCTGATATCTCATTTGAAAAGCAAAATACTCAAGTGGGTTATGTAGAAGATGGCAGTTTTGATTATCATACAATAGGTAGAAAAAGCAGTAAGAATTTTGATGAGAATATTAACTGGGTAGGTGTAAGACAACGTTTTTTCTTCACCATTTTGGTTGCGAAAGACAATTTTTCTTCTGGTAATATGGAGTGGACCGTTCCGGATGATTCTACAAAAACGGTTGTACAATCTATTGCTAATATGAAAGTGCCTGTACAAGCCGGTCCCTCAACTGTAATTCCTTTTAGCATTTATTATGGTCCATCAGATTATCAGATCCTTAAAAAGTATGATCTCAAATTTGAGAAACTGGTTAATCTTGGCCAGGGCATGTACTCTTTTGTAAGACCAATCAATAAGTACATCATCATGCCTATTTTTAATTTTTTAAGAGGCTTGACTGGTAATTTAGGAATTGTAATTGCTTTACTAACGATTTTTATCAGATTACTTACTTCGCCACTTATATATAAGAGTTATTTGAGTGGTGCTAAGATGAAAGCTCTGAGGCCTGAGATCGCAAAGTTAAAAGAAAAAACAGGTGATGATAAGCAGGCAATGAGTATGGAGCAAATGAAATTATTCAGAGAGGCAGGAGTAAACCCTTTAGGTGGTTGTATACCTGCATTATTGCAGATTCCTATATTCTTTGCGTTGTTTAGTTATTTTAATTCTGAAGTAGCATTAAGGGGAGCTGAATTTCTTTGGTCTACTGATCTTTCTGCTTATGATGATCCTATTAAATTTGGTTTTAATATACCGCTATTAGGTAGTCATTTAAGTCTTTTTTGTATAACTGCAGTAATAACAAGTTTCCTCATTTCATTATATAGTATGAGCATGACACCGGATCAAAGTAATCCGGTAATGAAATATATGCCATATATTTTCCCTATTTTTCTACTATTTTTCTTTAACAGACTTCCGGCAGCATTAACCTGGTATTATACAGTTTCCAATCTGATCACATTGATACTTCAATATATCATTCAGACATATATTATTGATCATGATAAGATTCTTGAAAAAATTGCCCTAAACCGAAAAAAGCCAAAAACAAAATCCAAGTGGCAGGAAAGAATGGAACAAATGCAGGAGCAGCAGAAAAAGATGAAGGAAATGCAGCAAAAGAATAAGCGCTGATTTCTGTTAAAATATTGATAATAGAAACCGGGATTAGCCTTTGGCAACCCGGTTTTTTATTTTAAGCAACTTAATGATTAATTTGGCACGTCTTTTAGATATATAAATTAGATATAGAAAAATGAAAAAGCTTATTTACATATTTTTTGGAGTTTCAGCATTATTGATTTCAGTAGATCTTATGGCTCAGAAAAAATTGACTGAAGCTACAATTTCATACGATATTGTAATAAATACCGGTGATAAAAATCCTCAGGCTGCTGATCTTCTGGATGGGGCAACCAGTGTTGTGTATTTAAAAGGAAATTCAAGCCGTTCAGAAATGATCAGCTCATTAGGTACACAGGCAACTATTATTGATGGTAAATCAGGCAATGTAACTGTATTGAAAGATTATGGAGAGCAGAAGTATATGATTAATATGACTTCAAATGACTGGAAGCAATCAAATAAGAAATATGAGGGTATTACTTTTAAGTATGAAGATGAAACGAAGGTGATACAAGGATATACTTGTCAGAAAGCGATTGGTGTGTTGGGAGATGGCAGCACATTTACCGTCTATTTTACAAAAGACCTGCTGCCGGTAAATAAAGATTTTCAATATCTCAATAAAAATCTGCCTGGTTTAGCCATGCAATATGAAGCTTCAATAGGATCATTAATGGTAACGTATACAGTTTCTAGTATCAATTTTAATCCTGTTACCCAAGCAAAATTTGAATTACCTAAATCAGGTTATAGAGTGATGACGTATGAGGAAAGTAAGGGAGGAAGAGATTAATTTGATTCGAATTGTCTGTTACCAAGTTCAATTTTGACCTTATTCAGAATTACTTTCTTTTTTAGCGGAACGATATATGTAGTATTACCTTTCTCATAGGTAACTACAGTATTTAAATTAATATACTGTCTGTTTTCCAGTGTATTAAAAACCTGGTTACCACGATAGGTATAACCGGAACGAAGAGAAAAAGAATTTTGAGAATATGTTTTGCCTGATAGCAAAGCAGACTTTTTTGTAACAGTAGATTTTTTATTACCATCACCTAAGGCACCAAACGATGCAATAGCAGTAGCCGCTATCAAAACTGTAGCCGCCAGCCTTTTCGTTGCATTATTTTTAAATATGTTAAACTTGGTGGTGTCCATTATTACAAAAGTAAATACAAATTTCAATATAAAACAAACCGTTTATCCAAAACTTTAATACATTATTAACGCTGGAATCCACAAAATGTTACATCTTGAATCAGAAAATTGTTGCTATTTTGCACATATGGGGATAAGAATTTTGCATTATAGCTCATTTTTTTCTCTTAACTTGTTGTAAATAAACTTTTCAGGGGGCAAAGGGATTTTGCTGTCTGATCCGGCTCTTTAACAGTTTTGCTCACTAAAAGTCCGATTCATGAAAGAAAACAACCCATTCCGGGAAGATCGGGAACAGCTAAGGGAACTACTAAATCAATATGAAAACTTTAAAAATGGTAGAAACCATTCGTTTATTGAAGAAGATGCATTTGAAAAAATAATAGATTATTATCAAGAGAAGGAAGACCTGTCCAAGGCAATGGAGGCTGCTGAAATTGGCAGCGAACAATTTCTATATTCATCCAGATTACTTATAAAAAAGGCTGATATCCTGCTTGCAACAAGGAAATATCAAGATGCATTGGATATTCTTGAACATGCATCTTTATTAGATGGAGCCGATATCAATGTATACATCCTCAAAACAGATGCTTATCTCGCATTAGATCAACCTGAAAAAGCGGTGACTTTATTAGAAGAAGCATTATCATTATTTGATGGAGCGGAAAAAATAGAAATGCTTTTTGAGTTAGCAGATGTGTATGATGATTATGAAGATTTCGATAAAGTTTTTGATTGTCTGAAAGTTATTCTTGAAGACGAACCTAATAATGAGGAAGCTTTATATAAAATATGTTTCTGGACAGATTTTACCGGTAGAAATGAAGAAAGTATCCGCCTGCACCAGGCAATAATCGATGAGTACCCTTATAACGAACTGGCATGGTTTAATCTTGGAGCAGCCTACCAGGGATTGAAGCTATATGAAAAATCTATCGATGCTTATAAGTATGCGATCACCATTGAAGAAAAGTTTGATTATGCCTATAGAAATATGGGAGATGCATATATCAGGTTGAGAAAATATAAAGAGGCTATTGAAGTGTTGGAAAAGGTAAACGAATTGGCAAAGCCTGAGGATGTAATATTTGAAGCGATCGGACATTGTTATGATCAACTTAAGAATTTTGCACAGGCAAGAATTCAATATAGAAAAGCTTCTCATTTACGTCAAGATGATAGCAAATTGTTTTATAAGATTGGACTTACATATTTTAATGAAGGACAATGGCAGAGTTGTTTGAAACAATTAGAAACAGCAATGAAAATTCAACGCCTGCAACCCGAATTCAATTTGTTGGCAGGGGAGTGTAAAATGAAACTTGGTTTGTATAAAGATGCAGTTCAATACTTTTCCAATGTTGTTCGTATTCGCCCAAAAAATATATCAGGATGGGAGGCATTGATTCGCTGTCTCTATAGTGCTGAATATTTTGAAGAAGCATTGGATCAGTCACAAGCTGCTTTAAAAGCAACAAATGGAAAAACTTTGTTTCTTTTTTATAAAGCATCTGTATTACTTGCACTAAATAAAACAAAAGAGGCAATACTGCAATTAGAAGAAGCAATGCAAAAAGCGCCAAAATTGTTAAAGAAATTTGTAGAGCTTAATCCCTCAATTTTACAAAATCAGCAAGTGGTTGATGTAATAGCCCGTTCAAAAAGAAACAGGCCTATCTGATTTCCAGTGTTTATGTAATGCCCTCAAGATCAGCTTTACTCTGCTGATTCTTCCCTATTTTTGCCCTCATCCAAAAGGATAATTTTAGAATTAAATTAAAGAATATGAATTATAAATTGTCTCAGATTCCAGATAGGACAAAAAAGCCAAGAAAATCAGGATTAACAATGGTAATGGATAAAGGATTAAGTGTGCAAGAAGCGAAAAATTTTTTAAGTGCATCCCATCCGCATGTAGATATAATAAAATTAGGATTTGGTACTTCTTTTGTAACACCTAACCTGGAAGAGAAACTTGAAGTGTATCGTTCCTACGATATTCCAATTTATTTTGGAGGTACTTTGTTTGAAGCTTTTTTGATAAGAAACCAGTTTGATGATTATATTGATGTGTGCAAGAAATTTGGAATTAGTTATATGGAAGTAAGTGATGGTTCTATTACAATTCCTCATGCTGAAAAGTGCGGCTATATTGAAAAACTAACCAAACATGGAACTGTATTAAGTGAGGTTGGTAGTAAAGATGCTGCTCACATAATTCCCCCTTACAAATGGATTGAATTAATGAGAGCAGAATTAGATGCTGGGTCTACTTATGTTATCGCAGAAGCAAGAGAAGCCGGAAATGTTGGTATCTATCGTGGAAGCGGAGAGGTAAGAGAAGGATTAGTTCAGGAGATCCTTACACAGATACCTGCAGAGAGTATTATATGGGAGGCACCTCAAAAAGCACAACAATTGTATTTTATCGAATTGGTTGGTTGTAATGTAAACCTTGGTAATATTGCTCCTTCTGAAGTAATTCCATTGGAAACTATGCGAATTGGTTTGAGAGGAGATACATTCAACTTATATCTTGATAAAAAAGAAAATGCTTGATCGCATTAACATTCCATTGGTGAGTAAGGATACAAAGCTTTTTGGATTGATCGGGTATCCGCTTTCTCATTCATTTTCAAAACAATATTTTGAAGCAAAATTTGAAAGGGAAGGATTGAAAGATTATCAGTTTGAGAATTTTCCTATTCGATCCATCAGCGAACTAAGCGATATACTTCAGCAATATAATTCTCTATTAAAAGGAATAGCAGTTACCATTCCTTATAAACAACAGGTATTAGATTATATTGATTCAACAACAGCGATCCCTGCTGAATTAGCAGCTTGTAATTGTATTAAAATTTCCGATGGCAAGCTATTAGGGTATAATACTGATTGGATCGGATTTGAAAAAAGCTTTACACCTATATTGCAAACATATCATAAAAAAGCCCTGGTGTTAGGCACTGGTGGAGCAGCTAAGGCTGTTTGTTATGTACTGAAAAGACTTAACATCAGTTATACATTAGTTAGCAGAAAGAATCAAAATGATCATTCAGTTTCATATAATGATCTTACTGAAAGAATAATTAAAGAGCATACTATAATAATAAATACAACACCAAAAGGGATGTATCCTGACATTGATGAATACCCTTTGATTCCTTACGAAAACATTACTTCAGCTCATTATTTATATGACCTTGTTTATAACCCAATAAAATCCCGATTTTTAAAAAAAGGAGAGGAAAGAGGGGCTGTTATTAAAAATGGTGCAGATATGTTGTTACTTCAAGCGGAGGAAAACTGGAAGATCTGGAATAGCTGATCTCTTCAGGTTATTTTTTTTAATGCTTCTTCAGGAATAGATACAATTTTTTTCGTTGAATAGTCATAACAGATCATTGCGGTTTTGGCAATCGCTGCAATCTTATTTGTATCGCTATTTTCTTTCTCCAGTTTATAGATCAGATCAAATCCGATCTTTGAGATCTCACTTGCAGAAACATGAGTCTTAATTATATCTCCATAAAAGAGTTCACTTTTAAATTCGATGGCTACATCAGCCATGATCATTCCAGAACCACCAAAATTCATTTCAGTATAACCTAAACTTTTTAGAAACTGCATTCTTGCCTCATGAATAATGGTCAGAATTGTATCATTACCTACATGGCCACCATAATTGATATCTGTTATTCGAACAGGAATAGAACATTCAAATGGAAATGTAGCTGGTAAGTTTATTTTAACTCTTGCCATTATTTACGTTTCAAATAAAATTAGCGAAACTTAATTATCCTGTAAGGAATTAACAAGATTTAGGATCTCTATAAAATTACCCGAAGAATAAGGTGATTTCGGATTCGCCATCTTTTGCTGCCATTCTTTAAGTTGCTCAAGGCATTCCTGATCTTGTTCTGCTCCGGCTACGCAACCAACAATATCACTTAGTTTTTTAGAGATGCGAATAATATTTCCGTCCGGTGTCATTAAAGTGAAATAACGATCAGTAAGATCTTGCTTCGAGATTTTTGGTTGCCAATTATCCAATCCTCTTATACCAGGTTCATTTGAATCGGGAGTGAAGTAAAAACCTGCAGCGTTTTTTATTTTACTTTTCGCTGTGGTTATATCAAGCTTCGCATAAGTTTTTTTACTTGCTTCTAATGCAGCATCATTACGGGCCTCTTCAAGTGCCGCAGTAATATCATCAATTGCAATAGAACCATTTGATATTAATTCTGATTGATTTGAAGGATCACTTTCTGGTTTTACGAGAGATTCGATCTGATCCTGTTTTACAATACTGGTATTATCAGATTTGTTGCTGAATAATTGAATACTTCCCCATGTTATAAATCCAACAATAGATGCTGCAACTGCATAACGAAGTATCGGAGAGAATTTTCTATGGACAGGAGCAATTATCTCTTTATCTGCATCAAGATCAGCCGTTATTTTCTGCCATGCGTTTGCAGGAGGGGAAATTTCCAGACCAGCTAATTTCGCAGCATAATCATCTACCATCAGAGATTCATCCAGTGCAATTGAAATATTTTGCCAGGTATTTGCACCCGGTAAAACTTCCATATTCTTTAGGGCAGCAGGGAATTTATGGTCAATTGCAGAATCATCTAATTCAACAACAATTTTTTCCCATACACCTTTGGGTGGATCAACTTCGTAATAATATAATTTATTTTTTTCGCTCAAAACGTAATCTTATTCAATTTGATAGGATACTTTTCATTCCTAAAGAGTTCTTACTTTGTTTTTGCTCCTCTGTGTTTATCAATAAAAGTTCTTACTTTATCCTGCAGTATTACTTTTGCTCTTGAAAGCTGCGATTTACTCGTCCCTTCACTGATACCAAGAATATCTCCGATCTCTTTATGTGTATATCCTTCCACAACATACATATTGAAAACTGTTCGATAACCCGGCGAAAGTTCCTGAACCAGTTCTAAAATATCTTTTTCAGCCAGCTCATCTAATACTGATGTATATTTTCCTTCAATCGTATTCTCTTCTTTTTCGGTTACAGGCATTAAGTATTTTCTTCTGCGAAAATGTTCAATAGCTGTATTTACAAAAATTCGCCTTACCCAACCTTCAAAGGAACCTTCACTTCTAAAAGTGTCCATTTTTTTAAAGATCTTAATGAATCCTTCCTGTAATATGTCTTCCGCTTCAGCAGCATTTGAGGCATATCGCAGGCAGACTGCATACATTTTCGGGGCAAACCTTGAATACAGTATCTCCTGCATTCTTCGATTGCCTTCAATGCATCCTTCAATAAGGTCGCTTTCGGGAATATTTTGGTTGCGTTCTGGTATCAAAATCAATAGTTTATTTATAGTTTATTCAAAAATGCTACCAATTTGTCAGTTGCCTTTCTTCGGTGGCTAAAAATGCTCTTTTCTGAAATATTCATTTCCGCAAATGTTTTATCAGATCCATCAGGAATAAAGACAGGGTCATATCCAAATCCATGACTTCCTTTTCTTTCTTCTAATATTTTACCCTTACAAATTCCCTCAAATTTAGTTTCCTCGCCTTTAATAATCAATGATATGATTGTTCTGAATTGAGCTGTTCTATCCTGTTTTTCTGCCAAATTAATCAAAAGCTTATCAATATTAGCATCAAATAACCTGTTATTGCCGGCATACCTGGCACTTTTTACACCTGGTTCTCCATTTAATGCATTTACTTCTAAGCCTGTGTCTTCACTAAAACAGTCAGTATTTGTCATTTCATAAATAGTCTTTGCTTTTATGGAAGCATTTTCTTCAAGTGTATCAAATGGTTCTGCTATGTCAATGTCAATACCGGCTTCCTTCAAACTAACTATTTGAAAGGTTTTGTCTAAAACATTATTTATCTCATCAACTTTATGTTGATTATTCGTTGCAAAAATCAGTTTCAATTTTTACTTATTTAGATATTATTTGTGAATTAAGAAATTTATACATTTAAATAGAACTAACATCTTTAATACTATAAATTAAAAAGCCTTTTCAAGCTAACCCATAATTTACTTTTTTCTACTTTGTTATTTTCAAGATCTTTTAAAGATGGGGAATAAAGAAATGAGTTGTTCGCAAAAGATTGTATCTGGTAAAAGGGGAAACTCATTGGAAGATCGAATTCAGATGGTTCAACATCAAATAATAAAACAATTTTTGAAGAAAAGAATTTTGTTAATTCTTTATAAGAGGCATTCGGATAATTATTTTTATTGATAATAACAACATCAGCTAAACTAAGATTACAGGCACTGAGAATACCTGTTAAAAATGTAAGTTCATTGTCAGGCAAGTGTACTGCTTCCTCAGAATGAACCATTACCAGGATTTTTTTATTATTATTTCCTAATGATTTAGAAAAATTATTTTGAGTTTCTTCAGCTATTGATGACAAATCATTTATTATCTCCTTTTCTTTAATTTTTTTATGTCTTTCAATTGATCTATCAACGACAAGAGAAGAATGATACAGCTCTTCTATAACTATGGATGGTAATTCTATTTTATTTATTCCCATGGTAAACCGTATATTTTTTAATACAAATGGGTGTTAGTTTTTTTTCGTTTCTTTGACCAGACAAAAATAAACTTTTATGATTGCAGCTATGGACATTTTAATAACAAAAGCAGAGCAGAGTAAGTTAAAAGATTTAAATCTTGAAAATCTTTCATTTGGAAAATATTTTACAGATCATATGCTTGAAGCAGATTATGTAAATGGGGAATGGAAGAATATTGAAATAAAACCATATCAGCCACTATTGTTAAGCCCGGCTACCGCTGCATTGCATTATGGCCAGGCGATATTTGAAGGTATTAAAGCTTACAAGGATAAAGAGGGGAATGCATTTATTTTTAGGCCTCAGGATAATTATAAGCGGTTTAATATTTCTGCTGAAAGAATGCAAATGCCTTCTGTACCCGAAGAGTTATTTATGGAAGGAATGAGGAAACTGGTTGAATTAGATAAAAACTGGATTCCTTCAAAAGAAGACCATTCTTTATACATCCGTCCATTTATGTTTTCTTCAGATGAATTGATCGGCGTCCGCCCTTCGGATTCATATAAATTTATGATCATCCTTAGTCCGACAGGTCCTTATTACAGTGCACCAATGAGAATTTATGTAGAAGAAAATTATGTGAGGGCAGTGCCCGGTGGTGTAGGATATGCCAAAGCAGCAGGAAATTATGGTGCAGCCATGTATGCTACTGCTGAAGCAAAGAAAAAAGGGTATGACCAGGTTTTATGGACAGATGCTTTTGAACATAAATATGTGCAGGAGTGTGGTACAATGAATGTGTTTTTTATCATTGGAAATTCTGCTATCACACCTTCAATGGATCAAGGGACTATTCTTAATGGTGTAACAAGGCAAAGTACCATTACTCTTCTGGAAGAAATGGGTTTTACAATTGAGGAAAGATTATTAAGTATTGATGATATTATATCCGCCTATAAGGCAAATTTGTTATATGAAGTTTTCGGAACGGGAACAGCAGCTACGATCTCTATGATAAAAGAGTTGCGGTATAAGGATTTTGTTATGCAGTTTGATGTAGATAACTGGAAAACAGCACCAACCTTAAAAAAATGGTTGACTGATATACGGGAAAAAAGGAGAGAAGACAAGTATGGCTGGATGAAGAAAGTTTAAATGAAAAAATCATTATTTTAGAGGATTGCCAAAAGCAATCCTTTTTTTATTTCGATCGAATCCTGTCTAAAATTCAATTTCCGGGTTTTTACTTTTTTATTTCATTTGATTAAATGTGAAATTGAATGTTTATCAGAAATAAATTTTTCATTGTTGTTTTTGTACTGTTTATTCAATTAAATGCATTTGGACAGTATACGCCTGTCACTGTTACCGGTTTTAACGAAGATGTTATAGCTGAAGGTGGCCCATCATCATTATCAACAACTTCAAATTATGTGGATGCGGCTACATCCAATAAGGTGATGTACAGTAATGCATTCAGAACATTTGCCGGAATTTCAGGCGGCGGTTTACCAGATAACGGTGTAATTACAAATGGTGGAATGACCTTTCAGTTAGCTGCTTACACAAATAATAATGCTTTATTTGTTTTTAGAAATCAAACTGGCAGTCTCGATCTGGCAGCACCAACATCATTTGCCAAATTAAGGATACTCTGTTTTGCTACAGAAGCCAATGTTTCACCGGCAACAGCTCTTCTGAATATCTCTTTAACTTTTACAGATGGTACTACTGTACCTTATATAAATAATTATGCATTGGCAGATTGGTTTAATGGCACAAGCAATGTAGTTATTACAGGATACGGCAGGTGTAGTAGAGTTGCATCTGCTCCATGGGGTGCTGAAGGTTTTCCATCTAATCCCAATATGTACTATGTAGAAATAACGCTGGCCTGTGCAGATATTCAGAAACAATTACAACGAATCACATTTTCGAACGTAACAACTGCAGGTTCGAATGCTCCTTTTCCAAATGAAGTTATCCTCGCCGTTTCTGGAGTTCCTTATTCACAATCAGTACTACCTACAATTGTACCATGTGATTGTTCAGGTCCGAACGGTAGCATTTCATTGAATATTACAGGTAGTTCCTCTCCTTATACTTATTCATGGAATACAACACCGATACAAACAAGTTCAACCGCTACAAACCTTGCGCCTGGAAATTATTCCTGCACAATTACTGATGCTAGTGGGTGTACTACAATTTATAATGGCACTGTACCTTTAAATAATAATGCCGTGATGAATGCAATGGCAAATCCTGCAGCAGTTTGTCCGAATGCATCCGTGCAATTAACTGCGAATGTTACTACAGGTAGCCTATCTACGTATACCTGGACGCCGGGGAATTTATCAGGTCAGGTTGTATCAATTTCTCCGGCAATTACAACAACATATACTGTTAATGCTTCAAATAGTTTAGGATGTACTGCTACCTCACAGGTAACAGTAACTGTAAACGCAATTCCTGCTGAACCGGTAGTTAATAATGTAACAATCTGCTCTGGCACAACAGCAACTTTACAAATTCAATCCCCACAAACAGGATTTACATATAATTGGTATGATGCTTTATCGGGTGGAATTTTATTAACTACTGGGATCACATACACAACTCCGGTACTTACTTCTTCCGCTACCTATTACGTGGATGCAGTTAATGCAAGTAATTGCAGTAGTGTAACCAGAACTCCGGTTAATGTAACAGTAACAAATTTACCATCTGCTCCGGCTGCAAATAATGTGACTATTTGTTCGGGAACAAATGCAACACTTTCGGTCATTAATCCACAAACAGGGTATACTTATAATTGGTATAATGTAATGACAGGGGGAACAATTCTGGCAAGCGGAAATACATATACTGTAAATAATGTAAGCTCCAACGCTACATATTATGTAAATGCAGTTACTCCGGGTGGGTGTATCAGTTCAACAAGAACTCCCGTCACTATAAATTTATTAGTGGCATTAGCTCAACCGGATGTTATGTTGACAAATACAACATTTACTTCATTGTCCTTTGCATGGACTTCTGTACCTGGTGCAATCGGTTATGAAGTTACAATTGATGGAGGAGCTACTTTTCAGATGCCAAGTTCTGGTTCCACTGGCACATCACATACCATTTCCGGATTAACGGGAAATCAAACAATTGTATTTCAGGTAAGGGCTTTGGGTCAACAAGCTTGTGAAAATAGTGCTTTGTCAGTAGCTGTATCCGGTACTACATTAAGTACCAAAGAGATATTCGTTCCAAATGTTTTTACACCTAATGGAGATGGAAAGAATGATATTTTGTATGTATATGGAAATTATATAGCATCTATCAAATTTTTGATATTCAATCAATGGGGAGAATTAATATTTCAGTCTGATAATATTAATACTGGCTGGAATGGCATGTATAAAGGACGAATGCAACCTATGGGTGTTTATGTATATGCACTAAAGGTGGTATTGCAAGATGGTACTGTAATTAATAAAAAAGGCTCTATTAATTTAATAAAGTAATGGTAAGGCGAATAATTTTCTTTTTTGTTTTCATTCTAATTGCTTTAAATAAAATTTTGGCTCAGGTAGATCCTCATTTCTCTCAATTCTATGCATACCCGTTATGGCTTAATCCCGGAATGACCGGAGTAATGGATGGTGAATTCAGGGTAACGGGCATTTACCGAAATCAATGGAATAATGTAATGATGCCATTTTCAACAGCGGGACTTTCCATGGATATGGCAACAGAAAAGAATTTAAATTTTGGAATAAATGTTTTAAGCCAATCAGCAGGCGATGCGGGATATCAATATTTAAATGCATATGCCAGTGTTGCATACAGTGGTATCCGTTTTGGAAAGGATAAAGAACAACAGGTGACTTTTGGAGTACAGGCAGGATTATTAAGCAGAAAATTCGATCAGAGTAAATTTGAATTTGGCGATCAATGGAATCCAATTACCGGTTATAATCCGGGAGCTATAACTGCTGATGTATTTACAAAAACTTCTTCATCAGTATTTGATATAGGCGCAGGGATTTCCTATTTTGACGCAGGGGCTGATAAAAAAGCAAACTTATTTGCCGGAATTGCTGCCTTTCATTTAAACCAACCACAAGATCCTTTTGTTAGTAATGGGGTAGATGCAGCTTTACCGATTCGATATGCTATGCATGCCGGTGTTAGAATAGCTTTATCTGAGATGGCAAGTGTTACACCCAATTTATTATATATGAGGCAGGGAAATGCAGAAGAAAAGATGATTGGATTAAGCGGACAGTATAATATTACTGATAATACAGATATTTTATTAGGGGTGAATTACCGGTTTAAGGACGCCATTGCACCTTTGGTTGGGGTCGTTTATCAGAATTTTATTCTTGGTTTGAGCTATGATGTAAATACTTCTGAACTGGGAAAAGCAGTTACCGGCACTAATAGCTTTGAAATATCGTTTACATATAAAAGCAGAAAGAGCGGAAAATCACTGCGTTATCTCTCTTGTCCTATTTTATAAGGCCTTTTTTTCGATAAATTTCTGGATTCAGAATTTTCAGTATTAATTCTTAAAAAGACTTCTTAATTTTTTGGAGAATAAGTCTGCTCCCGTTACCTTTGCCCTCCCAAAAATAAGGGTCAAGAATGCCTACAATACAACAATTAGTACGAAAAGGAAGACAAATTATCAGAGCCAAGAGTAAATCAAGGGCTTTGGACCAGTGTCCACAGCGTCGTGGTGTATGTACAAGAGTATATACAACTACGCCTAAAAAGCCAAACTCTGCGTTGCGTAAAGTAGCAAAGGTTCGTTTAACTAATAAAGTTGAAGTTATTGCCTATATACCTGGAGAAGGACATAATTTGCAAGAGCACTCAATCGTTTTGATTCGTGGTGGAAGAGTAAAAGATTTACCAGGTGTTCGTTACCATATTGTTCGTGGTTCTTTAGATACTGCTGGTGTAAAAGACCGTAAACAAAGCCGTTCTAAATACGGAACAAAGAAAGAAAAAGCAAAAAAATAATTTTAATAAGTAACTCAAGAATAAGTCATGCGTAAAGCACAAGCCAAGAAACTCCCTTTAGCTCCAGACCCAAAGTTTAATGATAAACTGGTTACACGTTTTGTGAATAACCTGATGTGGGAAGGTAAAAAAAGCGGAGCTTATAGTATTTTTTATGATGCACTGGACAAAGTAACCAAGCAAACCAATGAAGATGGTTATGAAGTTTGGAAAAGAGCTTTGGCAAATGTTACTCCTGGTGTTGAAGTACGTAGCCGTCGTATTGGTGGTGCTACTTTTCAAATCCCTGCAGAAGTACGTCAGGATAGAAAAGTTTCCCTGAGTATAAAGTGGTTGATACGTTACAGCCGTGATAGAAACGGACGTAGCATGTCTGATAAATTAGCTGGAGAGATCGTAGCTGCATCTAAAGGTGAGGGAGCTGCATTTAAAAAGAAAGAAGATACCCATCGTATGGCAGAAGCTAATAAAGCCTTTGCTCACTTCAGGATCTAAAAGATTTAAATAAATATTTTTAAAAACCATTTCGATAATAGAAATGGTTTTTTTGTTTGTAATAATTATAATTCTTTACCACAATATTTACAATGAATAGCATCATCATCATGTTTGTCTTTACCACAGCCTCTGCAAGCACGGATACCTCTTTTTGATTTCATTGTATTCGACATTTCAACGGTTACTATTCCGGTTGGAACAGCTATGATACCGTACCCCAATAACATAATAACAATTGAAATAAACTGACCGATCATTGTTTGAGGAGTAATATCACCGTATCCCACAGTTGTAAGTGTAACGATTGCCCAATAAATACTTTTAGGAATACTGGTAAAACCGTTTTCTTCACCTTCAATTAAATACATAAGTGAACCGAGAATAGTAACTAATGTAAGCACTACAAATATAAAAATTGTAATTTTTCTACGGCTTGCTTTTAATGCCTGTGCTAATAATTTACTTTCACTAACATATTGCATTAATTTTAAAACACGGAATACCCTGAGTATTCTTAATAGCCGGATAACAACTAAAAAATGACCGCCAGCGTAAATAAGGCTTATATAAGTTGGAAGTATTGCAAGAAGATCTACAATTCCATAAAAACTGATTGCATATAATTTTGGCTTTGTAACCGAAATCAGCCGAAGAAAATATTCAATAGTAAATAAAATAGTAAAAAACCATTCTGTAATATATAACAGGTCGCCGTATTTATCTTTTAATGAATGGACACTATCTATCATTACTGCTATAACACTTAAGATGATACAAATGATAAGTATGAGATCGAACCACTTACCCATAGGTGTATCTGCCTCAAATATTATTTCATGAAGCTTTCGTTGCCAGGGAGAAAGTTTTTTTTCTGGTTTTAATTCAGTCATTAATTTAAAATGAGAAAGTTGAATTATTTTATAAATAAATATACGAAGCGGAAGTTTAACGAAATAAAAAGCGCCTTATCTGAAAGAGACAAGGCGCTTAATTTGCAAAGATGATTTGATTACTTTAATTTTTTCTTCAAGTTCTCATCTATTGCGGATAGAAATTCTTCAGTGTATAAAAAATGTTCACCATGTTTTACTTTACTGCCATGAATACAAACTGCAAGATCTTTTGTCATTTTACCTTCCTCAACAGTTTCAATACAAACAGTTTCTAAAGCATTACAAAAGTCAATCAATGCCTGATTATCATCCAATTTACCTCTGAAGGCAAGCCCTCTTGTCCAGGCAAAAATGGATGCAATTGGATTAGTGCTGGTTGGTTTACCTGCCTGGTGATCACGGTAATGCCTTGTTACGGTACCATGTGCTGCTTCAGCTTCCATTGTATTACCGTCGGGGGTTATTAAAACCGAAGTCATCAGACCAAGCGAACCGAATCCCTGCGCAACCGTATCACTTTGCACATCACCATCATAATTTTTACATGCCCATACAAAATTGCCATTCCATTTTAGTGCACTGGCAACCATATCATCAATTAAACGATGTTCATATACTATACCTGCAGCTTCAAAATCCTTTTTAAATTCTTTTTGATATATATCTTCAAATATATCCTTGAACCTGCCATCGTATTTTTTAAGGATCGTATTTTTTGTAGAGAGGTATAAAGGCCATTGTTTGCTTAAAGCCATATTAAAACAACTTCTGGCAAAACCCATTATACTTTCATCCGTATTATACATGCTCATAGCCACACCATCTCCTTTAAAGTTGTATACTTCAAAGGTTTGAACATCGCCACCCCCTTCTGGAGTAAAGGTCATAGTAAGCTTGCCTTTTCCTTTGATAACTGTATCCGTAGCCCGGTACTGGTCACCAAATGCATGACGGCCAACAATGATTGGAGCAGTCCAATTGGTAACTAATCTTGGTACATTACTTATTACAATAGGTTCACGGAAAACAGTACCATCAAGTATGTTCCTGATAGTTCCATTCGGGCTCTTCCACATTTGTTTCAGGTTAAATTCTATTACCCTTGCTTCGTCAGGAGTAATTGTAGCACATTTTATGCCTACTCCATGCTCTTTTATTGCATTAGCTGCATCTATTGTTATTTGATCGTCTGTATTATCTCTGGATTCAATTCCTAGGTCAAAATATTTAATATCTACATTAATGTATGGTAGAATTAGTTTGTCTTTGATAAACTTCCAAATAATTCGGGTCATTTCGTCACCGTCCAGTTCTACAACAGGATTGGCTACTTCAATTTTTTTCGACATAAGCGATTTGATTTTTTCTTTGAGTATGTGTTAGTTATCTTATTAAGGGTGCAAACTTACAATATTATTAAACGTAACACAGGTCATATGTTTTAATTCCTAAAATGTATAAATTCCTTTTTTTTTAAGGGAATTGATTTAAATCAAGACAAAATGTTGTACCTTTTAGGTGATTGCCATCATGGAAAACATAGAATTATTTAAGCAGTTTTTAGACAAATTTGTAAAACTGACAGACGAAGAATTTGATCAGTTGTTGAAACCTATAATCAAAATAAAAGAATACGGGAAAAAAGAAAATCTTATTAATGCCGGCGAAATTGAAAACAATTTCAATTTTATATTAAAAGGTCTTATTCGTAAATATTTCAAAAAAGGGAACCACGAAATAATTACCCAAATTTCAAATGAAGGCCAGCTTATACATTGCCAGGAATCTTTCCATAGTCGTAAACCAACTGAATATTTTGTAGAGACGATAGAGGCGAGTACGGTATTAACAATTACCCATGAAGATCTGGAAAATGCCTTTACCAGTTCTAAAAAAATGGAACATCTGGGCCGAATTATAATTACATTTACTATGATTTTAAACGACCGTTGGCAATTGCAAATGGTGAAAATGACACCCCGTGAAAGATTTTTGAATTTTGTTACAAAAAATCCTGAATTACTACAAAGAGTTCCCCAGAAATACCTGGCTTCTTACCTCCATATCAAACCAGAAACGTTTAGCCGATTTAAACATCTGCTAAAAAATCATGTGAAAAAAGAAAAGATTAATTAATTACATAAACTATAAACTAACTACTAACACCGGAATATTTATTTCATGTCTTACAGCATCAATCGTTTGCCCAAATAACAGATCTCGAATTCCGCTATGACCATGGGCGCCTATAACAAGCATATCTGCATCATTTTCATTTATTATCCTTACTATCTCTTTCGCCCTGTAATTAAACCCTAATACTCCTGTTGCTTCTATCCCTTTTTCTTTTAATTGTTGTACATAAAAATTTAACTGCTCATTATCCTTTCTTGTTTCGAGGTCGTCTGTTTCTTTTTCCATTAGTCGTGATGCAGCACTCTCAACAACATGTATCAATAAATAAGAAGAATTTTTATTGCCTTGTCCCAAAGCATATGAGATCAGCTTGCTGTCATTATTACTGAAGTCCAACGCAATGGCAATTTTTTTATAATCCGGAACAGCCATGTCACTCAGATCAGTTGCATCAGCATGTACTAATGATGCTTTTTTCTTTGTTTTATTTAATAAAGGATAGATCAGTGCTATAATTAATAATACCAAAAAGGAAATGGCCGCTATAATAATTACTGCTTTCCAAAACAGGCTGTCAGAGGTAGCAAAAAAAGATGATATCTCTTCCCATACCAGGCGAATATTTAAATAAACTAAAACTATTGTAATTATTGAAGCAAGAAAAATTATAAATGGTTTGATAACAAATTTTCCCATCGTTTTTTTATCACTTGTAAAATGAATTAAAGGAATAATTGCAAAACCCAATTGCAGGCTGAGAATGACCTGGCTGAAAATTAACAGATCATCAATATTTTCTTCGCCATTGATCAAAATAACAATAACCGCAGGAACAATTGCAATTAACCTGGTCATTAAACGTCGCATCCATGGTGCAATACGAAGATTCAAATACCCTTCCATTACAATTTGTCCGGCCAGTGTACCTGTAATTGTAGAACTTTGGCCTGCCGCTATCAAAGCTACAGCAAATAATATTGGAGCCAGTTCAGATCCTAACATTGGAGCCAGTAATTCATGAGCTTGTTTGATCTCTCCAACATCTGTTCGGCCAGTGTTAAAAAATACAGCTGCCGCTAAAACCAGAATTGCAGCATTTACAAAAAAGGCAAGATTCAGCGCAATGGCACTATCAATGAAATTTAATTTCAGCGCTTTTTTAATACCTGCATCATCCCTTTTTATCTTTCTGGTTTGTACTAATGCTGAATGTAAATAAAGGTTATGTGGCATTACTGTGGCACCAATGATACCAATTGCAATATATAATGCAGTATTGTTTGGAATTGATGGTACAAATCCTTTTACTACTTCACCCATATCAGGTTTTGCTAAAATGATCTCTATCAAAAAGGAAATTCCAATTATAGCGATAAGGGCAATTATGAAAGCTTCCATCTTTCGCATACCAAGCCGCTGTAGTAATAAAAATAAGAAGGTATCCAGCACCGTTATTAAAACGCCCCACAATAATGGCATGCCTGTCAACAATTGAATACCTATTGCCATACCAAGGATTTCTGCAAGATCAGTAGCTGCAATTGCAATCTCAGCCAATCCGTATAATGCATAATTAATATATCGGGGATATGTTTCCCTGTTTGCCTGCGCCAGGTCTCTTCCTCTTACTATTCCTAAACGGGCAGATAAACTTTGAAGTAATAAAGCCATCAGGTTACTCATCAGTAATACCCAGATAAGCTTATAGCCAAATTGGCTTCCACCGGCTAGATCGGTAGCCCAGTTTCCCGGATCCATATATCCAACACTAACCAGGTAGGCAGGTCCAAAAAAGGAAAGTATTTTTCTAAATCCTTTTCTTTTTGTGCTGGTAGTATCTACACTCTGATGTACTTCACTGAGTGAAGCATAATTATCTTTTTTATTTGGCATGGTCTACAAATATATTTTTCGCTAATTGTTCACTGATCGTAAATGCAGCTTGTCGTCCGATCTTTATTTCCATTGAATTATCAAATTCAAATTTTTTATTTACTTCTATTTTCGTTCCAATGGTGATATTTCTGTGTTCAAGCAGTTCAAGTATTTCGCTGGATTGATCACTTATACTTGCAACAGTACCTGCGGTGTGTAAAGGCAACTCAGTGATATTAATTTTTTTACTTACCTCAATTTTTCCGTTTACATCAGGGATTGGATCTCCATGTGGGTCCACCCGGGGAAATCCGAGAAATTCATCTAACCTGTCAATTAATTTTTTATTACTAACATGTTCCAATTCTTCAGCAACTTCATGTACTTCATCCCAACTGAATTTTAATTTTTGTGCCAGAAAGAATTCCCATAGTCTGTGTCTTCTGATAATAGTAAGTGCAACTTTAGTACCATAGGCATTTAATCGAAACCCACGATATGGTTGATAATTAAGAAGTTTTTTTGCCTTTAGCTTCTTCATCATGTCTGTGATGGAAGCTGGTTTTGTGTTTAATTCTTTAGCAAGTTCGTTGGTTGAAACTGTACCATCCGTTTTTTGTAAATGATAAATGGCCTTTAAATAGTTTTCCTCGCTAATAGAATAATTCAGCATGGCTAAAAATAAATTTAGGCAAACCTAAAAATTATATTCAATATTTCAAAATCTTATAGATAAGTATTTTTGAAATCCCTATTTTCGGGATATAATCAATGCGATGAAGGGCTTTACAAAGTATTTAATTCTTTTAGTAGCAATAATTTGCCAGGTTGGATGCAAGCAAAAAAAGCAAATCAGTTTGAAAGGTGAAGACCCAGTTGTCATTAATGAATTTATTGATTTTTTCCCATCGTTGGATTTACCCGTTCAATTTTCTGATACGATATTTTCCAAATTAAAAAATGAAAATGATTCATTGTTGATCAGTAATAAAGTATTCACCCAATTTGTACCTGATTCTGTTTTAAGTAAAGTATATGGAAAAAATACAAAGCCAAAGATCTATGTACTTGGAAAAGTAATAGTACCAAAAGCAGAGACTTACCTGTTTGTAAAAACGTTGAATAATAATAAAAGCGCTGTGTTCATACTTGCATTTGACAAGCAACAGCAATACATTTCTTCATTAGATGCACTCATTACTGATAAGCAAGCTGCTACCGATCAATCTGTAATAATGGACAGAAGGTATACCATCACTAAGAAAGTATTACTGAAAAATTCTGATGGCTCATTGAGTGAGGGAAACGATGTTTATGTTTTGAATAACGATTCCAAAAGCTTTCTTTTAATTATGACTGAGGCTTTGGATGACAAGGTCACTGAGCTAATAAACCCAATTGATACATTGCTTTCAAAAGGTAAATATGCAGGTGATTATAGCAAAGACAAAATGAACCTTGTTTCAATACGAGACAGTAGAAAGGAAGGGAAGATCAGTTTTTTTATTCATTTTGAATATAATAATGGTGACTGTACCGGTGAATTAAAAGGCGAAGCAACAATGAAAACAACAAACACTGCAGTATACCAGGTAGATGGAGATCCCTGCCGTTTAAGTTTCATATTTTCTACATCTTCTGTAACATTAAAGGAACTGGAGGGATGTGGATCCAGAAGGGCATTAAATTGTTCTTTTGATGGAAATTTTAAAAAAAGGAAAGCCATTAAAATGAAATAAATGATATTTTATTTAATTGGAACCATAAGATTTGCGCTGAATAATAAATGATAACCAACCGAGTTTTTGAGGTAATTATAAATCCATTATCTTGCGGCTTCGTGTAAAACGAACACATTATGAATTTTACAAAATTTTCAGTTCCCTATCAAGTTGAAGAGAGTTATAAAAAAAGAGTAGCGTATTTTTCAATGGAATTTGCCACTCACCAGCCCTTAAAAATATATAGTGGTGGATTAGGTTTTTTAGCAGGTTCACACTTACGTAGTGCATACGAGTTAAAGCAAAATCTTATTGGTATTGGCATATTATGGAAGTACGGTTATTACGATCAGGAGCGAAACCAGGATCAGACCTTAGATGTAACCTGGAATGAAAAACAGTATAGTTTTCTGGAAGATACGGGGATCAAGTTTCAGATAAATATCCATGAACATCCTGTTTGGGTAAAAGTATATTACCTAAATCCTGAAACATTCAAGACAGCACCGCTGTTTTTATTATCTACAGATGTACAAGAGAATGATTATGTATCTCAAACCATCACTCACAGATTGTATGATGCCAATGTTGCAACTAAAGTGGCACAGTTCATTTTATTAGGTGTTGGTGGTGCAAAACTGATAGATTTGCTAGGTTTTAACCCGGAGTTATATCATTTAAATGAAGCACACGGTTTATCAGCTGCATTTTATCTATATAAGAAATTTAATAATAATATTGAAGAAGTTAGAAAACGTTTAGTTTTTACTACTCATACCCCTGAGGAAGCTGGGAATGAAAAGCATGACATATTTCTTTGTCATAAAATGAGTTATTTCTGCGGTCTTACAGTGGATGAAGTGAAACAACTTACACGGATGCCCGAAAATCAGTTCAACCATTCTTTAGCTGCTTTACGATTCGCACATCTTGCAAACGGAGTATCTCAGTTACATGGTAAAGTCTCCAGAAGTATGTGGAGTAAGTATACTGATATCTGTGAGATCATTTCAATTACAAATGCACAGAACTGGAAATACTGGGCAGATAAACAATTGTATAAGTTCAAAGAGGCTGGAGATGATTATGGTATTGATGATCGTAAAAAATATTTGAAGAAGAGAGCTTTTGAAATAGTGGCTGATCAAACAGGTAAAATTTTCAATCCGGATGTATTTACGATAGTATGGGCAAGGCGTTTTGCAGGATATAAAAGAGCCGGGCTAATAACAACGGCAGAAGAAAGATTTGCAAAACTAATTAGCAATACAAAATATCCGGTACAAATAATATGGGCAGGAAAACCTTATCCTGTTGATCATCCTGCTATAAGCGAGTTCAATCAATTGGTGCATCTTAGTAAGCAGTATAAAAATGTTGCAGTGTTGATCGGTTATGAACTGACCTTATCTAAAAGAATGAAACAGGCTGCAGATTGCTGGTTGAATAATCCAAGAGTACCCAGAGAGGCATCCGGAACCAGTGGTATGACAGCATCTATGAATGGGGCAGTTAATTTTTCTACTGATGATGGATGGATACCGGAATTTATCAATCATGGTCATAATGGATTTGTAGTGCCAATAACAGACTATGAGAATATGGCGGTACATGAGCAGGATGAATACGATCTGAATAAACTTTATGAGATCCTGGAAAATGAAATATTGCCATTATACTATGATAATTATTCAACCTGGCGTCAAATCATGAAAAATGGAATGTCGGATGTTCGCTTCCAGTTTGACAGTAACAGGATGGCGCATGAATATTATACGTTATTGTATAAGTAAGAATATTTGTTTGGGAAATAGTTTTAAAGCCTCTGTACTTTACAGAGGCTTTATTATTATCGAGATCATTCCAGAATTAGACCCGGCACAATGACCGACATAAAAAGCATGTTTTATTTTGCGGATTTATTATTTCTGACCTTGTTGATCTTTCAAAATTAAATGTTACGCCTTCGCTGTTTGTTGTGTGCAGGTAGAAAGCAGCGCAAAAACACCAGCGACAGGAAGTTTAGGAAACTCTTATCTTAGTTCTTTATCATTGAAATTGTAAAATCAAATCTTCTATTGAATTCTTTGTTGGATAATAACTGACTAGTTTAGTTATTATTCCTTCTACTAAGGCATCCGGACAGGATGCCCCGCTTGTCAATAATATTTTTACCGGATCCTTTTCAGGAAGAAAGTTATTTGTTACTAAATCCTCTTTAGTATGAAAATTATGATGGAGGATCTTATTTTCTGACAAAATATTTCCTTCATTATTTATGAAAAAAGTAGGAAGTTTTTCTTCGCAAAGTTCTACTAAATGTGAGGTGTTGGAAGAGTTGTACCCACCTACAACAATGGCAAGATCAGCTTGAGTTTCGAGCATTCCTGAAACGGCAGTTTGATTATCATTGGTTGCATAACAAAGGGTATCTCTTGTATCTGCAAAATGATCAGCAGGATCATCGGAAGTATATTTCTCAATCATAACTTGTTTCAGAAAATTGGCGATCTCTTGTGTATCACTTGCCAGCATTGTTGTTTGATTTACCACTCCGATCTTAACCAGATCTTTTTCAACATCAAATCCTTCAGAATATTGGTCTTTGAATTCTGAATAGAAATCATTTTTGCTTTTTTCTCCGGTAATATATTTTGCTAATTCCTTTGCTTCAGAAATATCTTTTACAATTACTGATGGAGCATTTTTAGCGGCATGAGAAAAAGTTGCTCTCGTTTCTTCATGTTTAGGTTTTCCGTGAATAATGATCGTATAATTTTCTTTTGCAATTACTTCACTACGGTTCCACACTTTTTCTACAAAGGGGCAGGTAGTATCATAGTTTTCAGTTTGAATACCTATTTGACGAAGCTTCTCTTCAATTAATAATGTTGTTCCAAAGGCAGGTATCAAAACAATATCTTCTTTTGTAATTGTTTCAAAGGGTATCAACTGTTTGCCATAGGTATCTTGTAAAAATTGGATACCATGGGCTTCAAGATCTGCATTGACCTGGGGATTATGAATCATTTCACTCAAAAGGAAGATCCTTTTTCCGGGGTTTTCATCCACTGTTCTGAATGCAATTTCAATAGCATTTTCAACACCATAGCAAAAGCCGAAATGACGGGCCAGAAAAATCTGAATAGGTCCAAAATCCAAAAGGGCAGGAGAATAATCCTTTTTCATTTTGTCGGACTCTTTCCTTTTCTTTTTGATTGCGGAAATCAATGGGCTCCTGTAAATTATAGGCACATCAAAACTCTTCATATTTGCAAAGTTAATACTACAACAGGTGAATGTAGTAACAACAGCGTTTTACTTCAAAAGTTCTTATTATCTTCCGACAAAGTATTAACGATGCGATTTCCTTTCCTTGCCATTTTTTCTTTTTTTATACTATTTGCTTCATGCAAGCTCATGAAAAAAGAAGAAGAAAAAATTGTAAAAAACAATAATAGCAGTATGATCAATAGATTTATTCCGGTAGAGTGGGCACATAACACCAATATTTACGAAGTGAACCTTAGGCAATATACTGATGAAGGGACATTTGTTGCCTTTGCACAAAATTTATCCCGGTTAAAGGAAATGGGTATAAAGACTCTTTGGTTCATGCCAATAACACCGATCTCTCAAAAAAACAAAAAGGGTTCATTAGGAAGTTATTATGCCTGTTCTGATTATACATCTGTAAATCCTGAATTTGGAACCTTAGAAGATTTTAAAAATCTTGTAAAGAAGGCTCATGAAATGGGTTTTAAAGTAATTCTTGACTGGGTAGCAAATCATACTGGCTGGGATCATAAATGGACGACAGCACACCCTGATTATTATTTAATGGATACTGCCACAAAAGATTTTAAAATGGCGAGTGGTATGGAGGATATCATTGAGCTGGATTTTAAAAACCCTGCTATGAGAAGAGAGATGATCGAAGCAATGCAATTCTGGGTAAAGGAAACTGATATTGATGGATTTCGTTGTGATCTTGCTTTTTGGGTAGAATTGGATTTTTGGAAAGAAGCAAGAAAAGAATTAGACGTTACTAAACCACTTCTTTGGTTAGGTGAATTTGATGAATTGGAAAGACCAGAGTATGGTGATGCTTTTGATGCCAGCTATACCTGGACATGGATGCATAAGACAAAAGAATTTTATGAAAAGCAACTGCCATTGGATTCATTATTGACTGTATTAAAGAAATATGATGACCTGGGAGATAGTACTATGAGGGCCTGGTTTACTACCAATCATGATGAGAACAGCTGGAATGGTACAGAGTACGAAAAATATGGGGATATGGCGAAGGCATTAGCTGTGTTTAGTTGCACATGGAATGGTATTCCACTTTTATATTCAGGTCAGGAATTGCCTAACCTTAAGCGAATAGAGTTTTTTGATAAAGATCCTATTAAATGGAAGGGTAAAAATGAATTGGAGGGATTTTATAAAACTTTATTACAGCTGCATAGTGATAATCCGGCATTAAGAAGTGGAGATGCAACGGTTCAGACATTTCGGATTAAAACCAGTGAACCTGAAAATGTATTTGCATTCTTAAGGAAAAAAGGAGAACGGGAAGTATTAGTGCTGCTTAATCTATCTTCTCAAAATGAATTGCAATTTGATCTGCTTGATGCTATAGTTTCTGGAATTTTTAAAAATATATTTTCCGGTGTTAGTAATGATTTTACAAAAGAAAAGAGTGTACAAATGAAAGCCTGGGATTATTTAGTGTTTGAAAAATAATTATCTCCTGATACCAAAAAAAAGCACCGGCTAATTTATATAGCCGGCGCTTTCTTTATTTAATACTATAATTCTTTTATTAATTATTCAAATTCAAAGGATACCTGTAAATACCCATGTAACCAGGGTAAACACCTTCAAGTTGTATTGTTTCACCTTGTAAATTATTTATAGCTTCTTTTAGTTCTTCAATACTGGTAATATCCATACCATTTACTGTGGTAATGATAAAACCTGATTCCATCTTTGTTTTACTGAAAGCACCACCAGTGTTTATCTTTTTTACCAATACACCACCATCAATATTATTTTTAAGGGCGGCTTTTTCACTCACAGTTTCTAATTCTGCACCTAATCTCTCTTCGATATTATTCGTCTTACCTAAGGCCTCATAAGTGCCTGTTTTAGCGGTAAGTGTTGCTGCAGTAGTATATTCTTTACCATTTCTTTTATAGGTGATATTTATTTTATCACCGGCATTATAAGAGGAAACTGTAGCCTGTAATTCTGTCCAGGAAAAAATAGGCACATCATTGATCTTAGTAATGATATCACCGCTTTTCAATCCTATATCATTCGCTGCACCATCTTTTGCAACTTCTCCGATATGTGCACCATCACCGGCATCAAATTTTTCCCGGTTTACAGATACTCCCAGGTAAGGTCTCTTAACGTCACCAAATTTGATAAGGTCATTAACAATTTTCTTTACCAGGTTTACCGGAATTGCAAATGAATAACCTGCATAGGTACCGGTTGGGGCATAAATCGCTGAGTTGATACCTACCAATTGTCCACTTGTAGTTATTAATGCGCCACCACTGTTTCCCTGGTTTACAGCAGCATCCGTTTGAATAAAGGATTCAATTGGGGTTTCACTCTGCCGGCGGTTAATACCAATATTCCGTCCTTTAGCACTTACAATTCCTGCTGTTACAGTTGTTTCTAAAGTTAGCGGATAGCCTATTGCTAATACCCATTGACCTAATTTAACTTCATCGGAATTGCCATAAAGTAAAAATGGAAATCCTGTGCCATCTACTTTTAGCACTGCGATATCACTACTTGGGTCACGGCCAATAACTCTTGCTTTAAATTCTTTTTT
>JAHEMN010000013.1:0-11984 GCA_024643645.1 Chitinophagaceae bacterium
TTTCGCAAACCTTTTAACATATCCCAGAATTCTTTCCTGCTAACTGCATCAACACCAGTAGTAGGTTCATCAAGAAATAATACGGATGGCCGATGGATCAATGCACAACTCAACGCAAGCTTTTGTTTCATTCCTCCTGATAACTTACCTGCTTTCCTTTTTTTAAAAGGTTCTATCTGTATATATATGTCTTTGATGAGATCATAGTTTTCATGAATACTGGTATTGAAAATGGTTGCAAAAAAATTAAGATTTTCTTCTACAGATAAATCCTGGTACAATGAAAACCTTCCCGGCATATAACCTACCCGTTTACGAATAGCTTTATAATCTTTTACTACATCATAACCATCCACAGTTGCAGAACCACTATCAGCCAAAAGTAAGGTTGTAAGTATCCTGAATAAGGATGTTTTTCCTGCTCCATCAGGCCCGATTATGCCAAATAATTCTCCTTTAGGAACGGCAAATGAAATATCGCTGAGGGCTTTAACTTCCTTTTTCTTTCCGTAATTTTTAATAATATTTTCTACAACTACCGATTGCATATACTTATAATTTCACCTCACCGTACATTCCAATTTTTAAATAACCATCATTCTTTACTTTAACTTTTATTGCATACACAAGATTTGCTCTTTCCTCTTTTGTTTGAATTGTTTTAGGTGTGAACTCAGCCTTATCGGCAATCCAAATAATAGTACCATTATATTCCTTGTATTTCTTTGCCCCATCATCGATCATCACTTTCACCTGTTGCCCTAATTTAATTTGAGGCAATTGTATACCTGTAACATATGCTCTTAAATTCAACGAAGAAAGGTCAGCGATCTTATACAAAGCTTTTCCAGTTGATGTTACCTCACCAGCTTCTGCATATTTTGTGATCACTGTACCCGTAATAGGATTCACAATATTTGCTTTTTGTTCCTGATCTTTAAGTTGAGCTACTCTTTTTCTTAAAGGTTCTGCCTCACTTAGTATACTTCTGTTTTGTGTCGCAATATTATTTTTTTGCACATTAATCTGTTGCATCGTTACATCCATATTCTTTTTAACAACATCAATTTGAGAATTAATATCATCCAATTGCTTGCTGGTGGCTGCATCTGCTTTTATCAGGTTCTCCACCCTTGTCTGCTCATGCAATAAATTATCCAACTGTGATTGTTGAACAGCCATTTGATTTTGTAATAATTTAATTTGGGGTGAAGCATCCATCGTTTTTTCATTCAACGCATTTATACTGGCTTCTACCTGTTGCTGTTGCAGGTTAATATTTGTTGCATCTATCATACCGATCACACTATCCTTGTTCAGCACTGCTCCTTCTTCCACATTAAAAGCTATCAATTTTCCGGGTACTTCAGATGAAACAATGACTTCATCACTTTCAAATGTGCCGGAAGCATCAAATTCATTTCCATTACCATTACAACTGATTATAAAAAAAGACAGTATGGCAAGATTTGTAAATAATATTTTCTTCATATCCATTTTATTTTTTGTCGTATAGTTTGAGGGGAATAGTTAAGGCTTTATTGTTTTCCAGAAATTGTTTGATAATTTATCTGAGCTTGTAATAATTGTAATTGATGCGCAACAAGACTTTGCCTTACCTGATCTTCTGCATTTACTTCTCTCAGATAATCATTTGCCGTAATTACACCATTATCTAATTGTGCTTTTGCTGCTTCCTTTACGGATATTCTCAGGTCAATAATTTCTTTATCCGTATTAATGAGCTCTTGCAATTTATCCATCTCAGCTTGTTGCTGTTGTAATTGAGTGCTGGTATTCAATAAAAAAACCTCTTTCTGAATATTGATGGCCTGCTGATTTATTTCTATTAATTTCTTCTCCCTTTTTTGGGTATATAATCCACTGAATGACCAATTAAACCTAACACCAGTAGTATAAAAAAAGTCAAATTGATTATTAAGAAAATTAAGACCGGGCCGGCCATACCCTCCTTGCAGAAATAAACTGGTCTTAGGCTTATTTTTTGCATCAATGAGTTGATTTTGGCTCTCCAATAATTTTACCTGGTTTGAAAATAATTTCAACTCAGGTCTTTGTATCTCTGCTTTATTGATTGCACTTTCTATAACCGGAGTTTCGAATCTTGTTTCAGCCGGAATTGTTTGATTGATAAAAATACCAAGTACATCTGTTAATCCTTTTCTTAAAGCTTTTAATTCAATTATTCGTTGATCTGCTTTTAGTGATTCAGCTTTCAGTACATTCAGATTAGATCTGAAGGCAACCCCATTTTTAACCTGTGCCTCTACTTTTTTAATCCCGATATTCAGATCTGCTTTTACAAGTTGAACTTGCTTTAACTGTTCATCAATAAAAAGTACACCGAGATATAATTGATTGATCCTGTCAGTTAATTTATATAACTCTACTTCAATTTTTTCCTGTTCAACTACTTCGTTCAATTGTTGAATATTCTTCTTTTCTTTGATTGCACCACCATCATAGATCAACTGATTGATATCAGCCAAAATCTTATATTGATCTTTATTCAGAGGCTCAACCGTAAAACCAGGAACAGGAATTTTAACCTGCGTTACCTCTGATTGATATGTAGCCTGTGCAGATAGATTGAACTGAGGCAAATACCCTTTACTTAAATTTTCAATTGAAAATGCCAGCGATTGTTTTAATAATTCTTTTTGCTTTATTAAAGGATAATTTGCTCTTGCCAGTTGTTGTGCTTTCTGTAAAGTAAGATTTTCCTGTGCGTTGATGCATGCCGGAAAAAAAAGTATAATTATCAGTAATTTTCTCATAAAAGGTGTACTTACCGGTTTATTAATAATCTATTTCTTAATTGAATCAATGATAAAGTTTGGAATTTCAGTTCTACGTTGTTCCATTGCTTCTTTAAATTTCACATCATCCATTCGCATATTTCTTTGAAACATAGGCTTGGCAATAAAAGGGAAAATGGTCATGGAGATCATATTCATCAATAAGTGCATAGGATCTATCCGTTTTATATTTCCGGCTTTTACTTCTTTATCTATCTGTTCCAGAAATTTTGCAGGTTGTGGCAAATTATTTTTCCCCCAAACTTTATAAAGAAAATTGTCAGGATCCCTGTTGATCTCATTCATTACAAACCAGGGGAGATATGGGTTTTCCTGCATCTCATCAATATATTCATTGACAAATTTTTCAATCTTTTCAAAAAGGGGTAAATCTGACTGAAAGATCATATTGATCTTCGGAAAAAATTTTTGAGCTTCCTGAAGAAAGACCACTTCAAAAAGTTTTTCCTTATCTCTGAAATAATAATGAAGTAATGCTTTATTGATTCCAGCTTCATCAGCAATATCCTGCATTCTTGCTCCTGCCATTCCTTTTGTAGTAAAAATTTTATGAGCAGCAGCCAGTATCTTTTCTTCTGCAGAATGATCTGTTATTTTTTTTGATTTTTTAACCATATAGTTTAACCAGATGGTTAACAAAAATAAGAACTCAAATATTACCGACAAAGTTTTTTTTTGGATTTAAGATTTCAACAAAAAAAAGACCCATCAAGTGATGAGTCTTTTTTAAAATATTTAAATGAATTATTCAGCCCAACTCATTACATAATCATTATTTTCAATCTCCAGAGCTTGTTTTGTTAACATCAATGGTCGGAACGTATCTACCATCACTGCCAATTCTTTTGTTTCTTTTGCCCCTATGCTTTTCTCAACAGCACCAGGATGTGGACCATGTGGAATTCCGGCTGGATGCAATGTTATCATACCACGGGTAACATGTTTACGGCTCATGAATTCTCCTGCTACATAATATAAAACCTCATCGCTATCTATATTACTATGGTTGTAAGGTGCTGGTATACCTTGCGGATGATAGTCATATAAGCGAGGTACAAATGAGCAAACTACAAATGAATTTGTTTCAAATGTTTGATGAATCGGTGGCGGCATATGTACCCTGCCGGTAATAGGTTCAAAATCATGAATAGAAAAAATATAAGGATAGCAACAACCATCCCAACCTATTACATCAAATGGATGAGTACCATAGTGCAGACCATACAACATCCCTTTTTTCTTTGCTTTGATCAGGAAATCGCCTTTCTTATCAATTGTTTTCAGATCTTGCGGTGGCCTAATGTCTCTTTCACAAAATGGAGAGTGTTCCATCAACTGTCCAAATCTGCTCATATAACGCTTTGGAAAACGAAGTGGTGAAAAGGATTCAACAATAAATAATCTATTCTCGGCAGTTCCAAAACTTATCTGATAAATAGTGCCTCTTGGCAAAACAATATAATCGCCATAGGAAAAAGGCAATTCTCCATATTGTGTATGAACGATCCCACTTCCCTCATGTACAAAGATCATTTCATCTGCATCAGTATTCTTATAAAAATAATCTGTCATGCTCTCCGTAGGAGCTGCTAACACAATATGACAATCACTATTTACAAGTACAGGCACCCTGCTTTTTAAAAAATCCTTTTCAGGCTTTACTTTAAAACCTTCGAGGCTACGATGCTTCAGCATTTTTTCTTCTGCTATCTGCGGACTAACATCTAACTGAGGTTCTGTTTTAATGATTTGAGTTGGCGGATGACAATGATATAATAATGCGTAATCATCACTAAAACCTTCGGTTGAAAATAATTGTTCGCTGTACAACGTTCCGTCCGGCTTACGGAATTGGGTATGCCGTTTATGCGGAATAGATCCGAGTTTATAATAATGTGCCATGCTAATAAATTAAGAGTTGATAATTTTGATAAAATAATAAAGTAGTTATATTATTTATCTAATTCCAATGCAACCATCAGAAAATAGTATTTCCATTTTCTTTTATCGATATAATATGTGAAGTTGCGTTTAAAAAGCATTTACAAATTTACAATTATTACTTATTTAATTGTTTTCTGGGTTAAAGCATTTACAAAAAGCACATTCCCCACATTATCAAATCCTTTGAATATATCCAGTTTATTACCAGACAGATTGCCTTTATGAATGCCAACAATTGTTAGATCTGCATCAACAGACAAGCGGTTGATCATTTCTTCTTTTGAAACACCCTCTTCCTGTTCCAATACATTTACATTATTAGCTGATATTGGTAACCGCCCTGAACGGATCAAATTAAGCAAGTGATCTTTTTCCTGTTTGATCTCATCTTTACTATACAAAGCAAAAATCTTGATCTGGCCCTTTTTCCATTCGGGATGTCCCAGAATTATGTAGGACATTAATATCATCAGGTTTGCATTGTCATAATCTTTTTTTGTAATCCAAACATGGATCTCCTGGCGGAAACCAAATTCTTTATCTGAACTGGCTAGTATGCATAAGTCAAATTTAGCAGTGGCAATAAGCCCATAATTATCTACAACATCAGAAAGCCATTCATCTTCTCCTTTTTTGAACTCAAAAAGGATCATATTATTTGGCTGACCGGAAACACTGGTAAGTTGCAAAGCATTTACAATAGCAGCTGTATTAGATGGACTTACCATGGTATCAAGAAAAATATTACTATGAATATCTCCGGATATCTTGATCAATTTATTTAATGCTTCGTCAGACTCTTTATTAGTATCACTTGAATAATATCCTTTTATATAATGAATATATGTACCAAACCCATATCGATGGCTGATCCATTTCATAAGTGCCATTGCTGAATGACGTTTAAAAGAATCTTTTGATAGACACAAAACTGTAGGCCTCCAGCTTTCTTCTCCTGCTGCCTTTTGTGATTTTTGCAAAAACACCTGTAATCTTCTGTTGGCTTGTGAAATAACTCCCTGAAAGATATTTGACATGCCATAATCATGTTTATTGTAAGTACTGAGGTAGAAAAAAAGTAAGATCATAAAAATGATTGAAGCCAAAGCATAAACAGGATTCATTTTAAACATCAGATAGATACACATTACTGCTCCTGTAAAAGAAAAATACCATTTTGATTTAAAGGAAGGACGGTAAGCAGGATCTGCTGAAAAGTGTTGTAAGAAAGAAATTAAACAAAGTGTACCATACGTTACCATGAAAAACATTGAAATGATCTCTGCCACCATATTTACACTACCCATTAATACAAATACCAACGCAATTACACTTGTAAGTATAGTAGCGTTTCTTGGTTCACTGCTTTTACTTACACCCCTTGACATTAAATAATTAAATCTTCTTCCGGGAAATACCCTGTCACTGCTTAAAGCCTGTAAGGTTCTGGGTGCAACCATAAAAGATCCGATCGCAGAAGAAATTGTTGCCGCAGCTAAACCGATCGGAATAATAGGACCCCAAAAGGCTATTTTACTCATGATCAGATCATCTCCAACAAGGTCTTGCGGTGAAGCAGAATTAGCCAATTTTAAAGCGATCAGTACATAAATAATCATACCGCATATTGTAGCGGATAATGTACCTAAGGGTATAGATTTTTTAGGATCCCGTAGATCACCCGACAAACCTACACCAGCAGTCATTCCTGTAAAGGCAGGAAAAATAATTGCAAAAACCATAAAAAAATCGTCCGGCCTGTCAATCCTGTTAGTAAGAATTGATCCTGTTGCTTCATAATCAGTTTTACCAATAAAGAAAAACACCAGTGACAAAAACAGGATGGCAACTACAAAATATAAAGCTTTCACACCAAGATCTGCTCCTTTGGTAATCATAAGCCAGATCAACAATAATAATGCAGGAACGCTGAAATAACGGTTATCAGAGATTACTAAACCAAGCTCTGATGATAAAAAAGGTTTAATAGCATTGAAAGCTTCTCCAAAAGCAATAATGTAAAAAGCAACACTAATCGCCTGTGAAATAAATAGTGATACCCCTATCGTACCTCCAATATTATATCCAAAAGATCTGGATATGATAAAATATTCACCACCTCCTTCTACTTTCTGGTTTGTAGCAATTTCTGCCAATGCCATAGCAGTGGAGATCGTTACAATATGACCCATAATAATGATACCCAAAGTTCCCCAGAAGCCAAGGTTACCCACTGAATAACCAAAACGTAAAAACATGATAGCACCAAGAATGGTGGATATCGCTGTTAAAAAAACGGGTGCTGTACCAAAATTCGCTTTTGTTTTAATTAATTTAGCCATGTAAGATGTTGATTACCTGATACAGTATTTTCTTAAATGTAATATTTATTCTTCTCAATAGCAATCTTATCTTGATATGCAAAAAATAGGTTTGATCTCCGACACACATAATTATATTGACGACAATATTCTTTCTTATTTAAAAGATTGTGACCAGGTTTGGCATGCAGGAGATTTTGGCAATATTGAAATCGCTGAAAAAATTGCAGTTCTAAAACCTTTAAAAGGAGTATATGGAAATATAGATGCCAATGATATAAGAAATATTTATCCCGAAAATCTAACCTTTATGTGCGAAGATGTAAAAGTGATGATCAGGCATATCGGAGGTTACCCGCCAAAATATAATCCTGAAACAAAAAAGCTACTACTCGAACATCAACCACAGCTTTTCATCAGTGGTCATTCACATATATTGAAAATAATATATGATGATAAATTGAATTGCCTGCATATGAATCCCGGCGCTGCGGGAAAACATGGCTGGCATAAAGTAAGAACTCTAATTCGTTTTGTAATAGACAAAAAAGAAATGAAAGATTGTGAGGTAATTGAATTGGGAAAGCGGTGAAAAATATTTCCGTAACTTTCTTTTAAATAAATTAATATGGATCGTCGTCAGTTATTAAAACAAGGAACAATGGCTGCTGCTGCATTTGCATTTAGCAGAGATCTTTTTGCCAGAGAAGTAGAAAGAAATTTTATTGCTCCGGATATTATTGCAGATGTGATAAAATTAAGTTCGAACGAAAATCCACATGGCCCTTCTCCTAAAGCTAGAAAAGCAATGATGGAAATGGTGAACAGATCCAATAGATATCCATGGGAAATAACAACACAGTTAAGAGAAAAAATTGCTGCAAAATATGACCTAACAAAAGATCATATAACAGTTGGTGCCGGGTCATCAGAATTATTAGGAGTTGTATCACTGATGGCTGCTTTGCAAAAAGGAAATGCAGTTGCACCTGACCCTACTTTCAGATTATGGATGCCGGCTGCTCGGAATGTTGGCCTTCCTATAAAATTAGTACCATTAACAGAGAGTAAAGAAACTGACCTGCAAAGAATGAAAGACAGTATGGATTCCGATACAAAAATGGTCTATATCTGCAATCCGGGTAATCCTACCAGCAATATCATCCCTGCAAATGAATTAGAACTATTTATAAAGGACATCGCTCCTAAATGCATTATTTTATTGGATGAAGCTTATACTGAATTCAGCGATGAGCCCACTATGGCAAAACTGGTTAATGACTATCCCAATCTTGTAATAGCGAAAACATTTTCTAAGATTTACGGAATGGCCGGGGCTAGAGCTGGTTTTGCATTAGCACATCCAACTACTATACAAAAGATGAATTCATTACAACCATGGGCAAATGCAGGTATCAGTTCTGTTACTCTTGCCGGGGCAATAGCTTCATTAGACGACCAGGAGTTTGTAACTCATTGCAAAAAGGAGAATGAAAAAGCAAAAAATATATTTTATGCTGCTTTGAATAAAGCAGGAATGCCTTATCTGCAATCGCATACAAGTTTTGTATATTTTAATACTGCCCCGTTTGGAAAAGATGTGCGAAAATTGCTTGAGGAAAATAATATTATAGGTTGCCGCACTTTTGAAGATGGCAGCACCTGGCGCAGATTAAGTATTGGCACAACTGAAGAAATGAAAAAAGTAGCTGAGGCATTAACTGCTTAATATCAATACTGTATATTTTTCAAACTATTATTTACATTCCCGGAAACCAAACCCTTCCTGCTCCTGCTTCCCGGAATGGCCAGGGAATAAATGTAAGTATGACCAGTAAGGCTAATCCAAAATACAGAACAGCTCTTTTATGTTTTGTAGCATCTGGTAAATCTTTCTTTGTATAGGAATACCCGATATGGATCAAAATAATTGCTGCTACCATTCCTACAAAATGTTCAAAAGCGTAAAACCGGAGAACAGAATTTTTCATAACCACACTCATTCCTTTTGATTGTATATTTTTTAATCCATGAGGACCTGTGATCCACTGATAAACTCCGATCAATAGCATCAGATCAGCAGTGATCATCAGGAATAGACCAGTCTTTCTATGCCCGGAAGTAAAAGGCTTATTCTTATCTACTAAACTTTTATAAACAGCTACTAGCAATAAGATTAATATAACCCAACGAAGTACACTGTGAAGATGAAGCATTCCATTATACATAGCAGTAGTTTTGAGTTTTCAAATCTACAACAGCCAACGCCAATTACAAAAGAAATTACTTTCCGCCATTTGCAGTTAGATCTGCCTTACAATTTGTATCAAAAGAAGGAATATTACCTGTAATTAAAAATCCAAAAATATCGCTTGTTTCAGAAGCATAATACATTAAACAATTATTGTTATTACAGTGGCTGCCATGAGTAGCATCCTTATGCCCTGTTTGCATTGCAGAACCCAGATCAACCAATCCTAACAAATGCCCTATTTCATGTTCTACAACGGTAGCAACCAACTTTGTACGGCTTGCCTGACCAATACCACCAGAATTATCATTTATTTTCTTTCCGAATAATACGGCAGAGGTATTTTTATAAGCGATGCCTAAAACATTATTATCAGTATAATTACCATTAGTGAATAATATATAAACAGCAAGTTCAGTTCCGTTAGTAAAGGCAGTTCTGTTATTCTTTTCGATAGAAATAATATCATTAACAGACAGATTTATATTTCCAGATGCAGGTATTTCCTTTGTAACGATTGATATGCCTGCCGGCTTATTCAACAAACCAGTTAATAATGATTGCAAATGATTTAATGCACCTGCATCAGGCTGAAAGCCGGTCATATATTGAACTTCTATTTTAAGCGAAGAATATTTTGTAGCAGCTAATAGGTCATTAGCGGATGCTCCAACAGGACTATTATGCAAATAATCAGGTGCATTGGGGTTATTTACATAAGTAGTACTTGATTTACTACAACCTAATAAAAAAGACAAAAAGATTATTAATGAAATCGGTTTCATAATAAAAGTACGTTTGGTTTTAATTATTGGATTTATCAAAAACTATTCCAAAAAAAAGAAACTATTCTACCCAGTCAGCGATAAATATATTAGTATCTCTTGTACCACCATTATTCCTGTTACTGCAAAAAACTATTTTTTTACCGTTTGGAGAAAACATTGGAAAAGCATCAAATATCTTTTCATGGCTTATTTTCTTAAGATTGGTACCATCTTCATTTACTGAATATAAATTAAATGGAAAACCACGGGGATATTCCTGGTTACTGGCGAAAATTATCCGTTTACTATCCGGAAAATAAGAAGGAGCCCAATTAGCTTGTCCAAAACTTGTTACCTGCTTTACATTACTGCCATCAGCATTCGCAATAAATACTTCCATATTTGTTGGTGCTACCATGTTTTCAGCAAGCAAATCTTTATATTCCTTTATTTCACTTTCAGTTTTTGGCCTGCTTGCCCTCCAGATTATTTTTTTGCCATCCGGACTAAACCAGGCACCACCGTCATAACCCAATGTATTCGTTATTCTTTTTTCTGTACCGGTTTTCAAATTCATAATATAAAGATCGATATCACCATCTTTATCACTTGTGTATATCATTTGTTCGCCATCAGGAGATAATGTAGCTTCTGCATCATATCCTTTTGCAGTTGTCAATTGTTTTACAATTTTTCCATCAAGATCAGCCATAAATATGTCGAAGCTTTCATATAAAGGCCATATATATTTATTACCATATTTAGCCCTGTCTGGTGTAGGAGGACATTCATCTCCTCCTAAATGAGTAGAAGCATAAATGATATGTTTACCATCCTTTGTAAAGTAAGGACAAGTAGTTCTTCCTTTACCGTTACTGATCATTTTAGGTTCAAACTTTTCTCCTTTTTTAGTTGGCACTTTACCAATAAATATCTGATCGCATGGAATGCCATCTTTTGGATCTGTCCTTTGAAAAACCAGGTATTTACCATCATAACTCCAGTATGCTTCGGCATTATCGCCACCAAATGTCAACTGCTGTATATTTTTGAAATGCGTTTCATCCGCATATCTTAATGTATCAGAGTCATTAGTTGAAGTTGTTGCAAGCTTTGTATTGCTGCAAGAAGCTAAAAGAACAACCAATGAAAGGAAATACACAAGTTTTTTCATCTTTTTTCGTTTTATGATAATTCCTGCTTTTAGCAAGAATTGCAAAGGTATTTTCACATCCACTTTATATTGTCAGATGATTGTCATACCTCTGAATTATTAAATCAATTAGTTTTGAAAAATGAAGCAGATCGCAAAAATAACAGCCTCAATTATTACATCCATGATAATAATCAGCAGTTGTAATGACAATGGCACAAATTCTCCCTATAGTGAAATTTTTGAAAATCCTATCTTTTCAGGCATCACAGATAGTATAAAAAATGAGCCAAAAAATGATCAATTATATTTCAGAAGAGCCGTATTACTAAACTCAAATAACCTACCGGAACCAGCACAGGCTGACTTTGAAAAAGCCTGGTCATTAAAAAAGGATGAAAGATATGCTTATGGATTAAGTAACCTGATATTAGATAAAAAACCAGATTCAGCAATTCTATTTTTAGAAACAGCATTAACAGAACTACCTGCCAGCTTATTATTAAAATTGACACTTGCTAAGTCGTATAAAGCAATTGGGAAAACCAAAGATGCTATTCAAATAATTGATGAGATATTAAATGTCAATCCTGAACAGGTGGATGTTTTAAAGATGAAAGCAGATTTATTGGATAAGAAAGAAAACAACGCAGAAGTAATCGCCATTTTAGAAAAGGCATATTCCCTAACTCCCTATGATATTGAACT
>JAHEMN010000013.1:12084-15366 GCA_024643645.1 Chitinophagaceae bacterium
GATTGCAAAATGCTGAACGAAAGTGAAGCAGATTGGTTTCATCTGGATGTGATGGATGGAAATTTTGTTCCCAACATCAGTTTTGGACCAATGCTGATAGAGTTTTTCAGAAAGGCAACTACTAAAGTTTGTGATGTTCATTTAATGATAGTAGAACCTGAGAAATTTGCAGAACAATTCAAAAATGCCGGAGCAGATAACCTCAGTGTACATATAGAAACCTGTAATCATCTTCATAGAAATATCCAGCAGATAAAAGCATTAGGCATGAAGGCAGGTGTGGCTGTTAATCCTCATACCCCTGTTTCAGATTTAACTGATGTATTACATGATATTGATCTTGTATGTATAATGAGTGTCAATCCCGGTTTTGGCGGACAAAAATTCATACAACATACATTGGAAAAAATAAAGCAACTACGGAAAATGATCGATGAAAGAGGTTTGAATGTATTGATAGAGATTGATGGCGGTGTTACATTGGAAAATGCTCCTTCCATTATTGCAGCAGGTGCCGATGTATTAGTAGCAGGTAATACGGTATTCAAATCGCCGGATCCGAAGGCCACTATTTCAAAACTAAAATCGCTTTAGTTATATATTAACTGCTGATACAGTTAAAGTAAATTCGTATCTTGACGCAGATTCTCTTATGAAAAAATCCATTCTCCAAATAGTTCTGACTGCAATCTGCATTTTGCTTACTGTTATCGTTTTCGCTCAAAAAAATCCGGCTTTTGTTTCAGGGAAGGTTGTTGATGAAAATGAAAATCCTTTATCAAAAGTTTCAGTGATCATCTTAGGTCAATCAAAAGGAATAGTTACTGATGATGCTGGCTATTTCCGTTTTAAAGTTTCTGCAGATAAAGCATTTGCATTAATATTCTCCTATACAGGAATGAGAACCGAGCAAAGGAATTTTTTATTGAATGAAGGAGAAGAAGAAACAGTAACCATCCGATTAGAGAAAGGAGAAAAGACATTACAGGAAGTAATCATTACCGACCAAAGAGACAGAAGGGAAGCCGGACTTATCAAACCAAATCCAAAAACAATCATTAATCTTCCTTCGGCCGTTACAGGAGTAGAAAGCCTTATCAAAATATTTGTTGGCTCCAATAATGAGCTTACTTCCCAATATTCAGTTCGTGGTGGTAATTATGATGAGAACCTGATCTATGTAAACGATTTTGAAGTGTTTCGGCCGTACCTGGTAAGAAGTGGTCAACAAGAAGGATTAAGTTTTATCAATCCGGAAATGGTTCGTGGAATAAGTTTTTACAATGGCGGTTTCCAGTCAAAGTTTGGTGATAAAATGAGCAGTGTGCTTGACATACAATATAAAAAACCAAAAAAGTTCGGTGGTTCAGCATATGTCAGCATTTTAGAACAAGGTGTTCAACTGGAAGGTGTAAATAAAAATTCAAAATTCAGTTACTTATTAGGTATCAGAAATCGCAGCAACAGAAATTTATTAAGCAGCCAGGATACTAAAGGAAATTATATTCCTTCTTCAGCTGATTTTCAGGCACTTTTAAATTATCAGTTCAGTCCAAAATGGCAAGCTGAATTATTAAGTAATATTTCAAAAACAAAGTTTACACTGATACCTCAAACCAGCCAGTTAACAACTTCAGTCTATTCGCCGGTTTTCAGTGCTACTATTGGTGTAGATATTTATTTTGAAGGAAGAGAGAAAGATGAGTACCAAACTAATATGTTAGGCATCGCATTTATCAATCAACCAACAAAAAAGCTGAAACTAAAATGGATGGCTTCCCGTTTTGAGAATGACGAAAAAGAAAATGTTGACATCATCGGAGCTTATTTATTTGGAGAAAGAGACTTTGATAAAAGAAATCCAACTTATGGTTTAATTGTAAATCCATTGGGAGCAGGTGTTTATCAGAACTGGGCAAGAAATGAATTGAATGTTGAAAATCTGAACCTCTCACACAAAGGATTTTATGATCAGGGAAAACATGCTTTTCAATGGGGATTAGGCTATGACAAAGCAAACATCAAAGACAAACTGAATGAATGGGAATTTCAGGATTCAGCCGGGTATACATTACCTTATCAACCCAATTTATTGCAGTTAAATAAAGTATTGAAATCATCAGCAGATTTAGACATCAATAAATATTCTGGATATATTCAGGATAATATTTTACTTGGAAATGATTCAAGCCATTCTGCAACATTATCGGCTGGTGTCCGATTCAATTATAATTCACTCAATGGAGAGTTTTTAGTTTCTCCACGTATAGGTGCCAGTTGGAGCCCCGATTGGAAAAGTGATATCATATTCCGGGTTGCTGCAGGCAGATACAATCAACCACCATTTTACAGAGAACTGAGAAGGTATGATGGTACGATCAATACAAATTTAAGATCTCAAAAAAGCTGGCAAGGTGTTGCCGGTTTCGATCTTAATTTTATTGGCGTTGGTGGGCGGCCTATGCGTTGGACCACGGAAGCCTATTATAAAAGTATGACGGATGTAGTGCCTTATGATGTTGACAATGTTCGTATCCGTTATTTTGGCGAGAACAATGCAAAAGCATATGCTGCCGGTATTGAAATGCGGCTGCATGGTCAACTGGTACAAGATGCAGAAAGCTGGATCAGCCTGGGCATCATGAAAACTGCAGAAGATATTAATAATGATCATTACTATCGTTATAAAAATGCTTCCGGAGAATTCATTACTTCACAAAGTAATGACCAAACAGTGACCGATAGTGCAAGATTTGATGTTGGCTGGCTTCGCCGTCCACAGGATCGTCGTATTACTTTTGGAATGTATTTCTCTGATTACTTGCCAACTAACAAGAATTTTAAAATGTATCTCAACTTATTGTATGGAAGCAATATGCCATATAATATTCCTAATGCAGTACGTTATCGTAATGCTGCAGTGATAGAACCATACATCCGTGCCGATATCGGATTCAGTGCATTGTTAATGGATGATGATAAGGCTAAACGCAGAAGCCACTCTCCTTTCCGCAATTTTGATAATATTTGGGCAAGTCTGGAAGTATTTAACATCATTGACAGAGCTAATACTATCTCTTATCTGTTTGTAAAAGATTTTTCCAATACTGTTTATTTATTGCCAAACAGGCTAACTCCAAGATTAGTGAATTTTAAAATTGTGGCGAGGTGGTAAAAAATTATTAGCCCAACTTCATTACCACTATCATCGTCTGTTGCAGCCTGCCCGGTCCGAATGGTGGAGTCGCACTCTTGTACGTTTTGTAATTCTATTCAGCAATT
>JAHEMN010000013.1:15466-43403 GCA_024643645.1 Chitinophagaceae bacterium
GGCTCACGGATATATTTGAGCTTAGGAGTAAAAAACAGTTTGATCTCATTATATGTTGCATTGTACGGGTCAAAATCTAACGGAGGCTCATTGGCAATACCAAAAATACTATCTGCATTATTACCAACTTTATAATCGCTTACTGACCTGCGAAAAGCAATTTCAAATGTATTTTGCAAATGAATGCCATTTACAATTTCCAATTCATGACCAAGTTCAAGAGAATTATTCAGATAAATATTGCTTCGTTTCAACACATTGATCCATGCATCACCTGGATAAATGAATTCAAAATTTCTACTTGCTTTGAATTTGTAAACACCCCGGTTAAATGGATTATATTTTCTTTGTAAACTGAATGTTCCATTTATATCCTGATTTCTGAAACCATAACTGATATCTGCTTCTAAAGAAAGATTTTTCCTCGACAAAAATGTTTTACGATAAGCCCCGGCTAATTTCAACCTCGCACCACCGAAAGCAACCGGTTGTATAAGCGATGTGATTGGTGGCAATATCCACATCCTTTCTTTTTTATGATCATTAAAGATCTGACCGAATATCAATGCCTTCTTCCAGGTAATTTTATTCAATACCTTATCCATTGAATCGAGATAGGCTTCGCTATTCATATAGCTATATATACTATCCTGGTACTTTACATATAAAGCTTGTTGTACAGATAACGGCTCCCGTCTTACCTTATTCCAAAAAACAGAATCCCTTTCATACGCTTCGCTGGTCGTGGCACTAACTTCATTCCCAAAATATCCTTTTCGGTATTGTTTATTTAAATCAAATCCGGAATAAGATGCTATTGTCTCACCATACCTCCTGCCCCCTTTTATTTTAGTGTAATAATTAAACTGTTGCCGGGTTATCATCCAGGCAGAGTCTTTTACTTTTTCATATTGTTGCAGTACTTCGAAATAATCATATTCCGGTAAGTGGCTTGCTGGCAATCTGAATTCAGCTTTTAGTACAGCAAAGCTGCTATCTTCAATTGTCAATTCACCTTCAATAGTTGCATTACTCAGTAATCTTGGCCTGATAGCAATTGTATATTTTTTTCGATCGCCGGTTCTATCAATATGTAATGTTTTAAAACGATATGCTACCAAACCACTATAACTGATTGGCGAAACAAATGGAATGGAGGAAACGGCAGTTGCTTTAATCTGGTTGTTATAAATATTAAAATCACCATCAGTTGTTGTTAAATAAAACAGACCTTCTGCATTGCCTCTTTTTTTAACGCCGGTACGTTCTTCTTTTAGCTGTCCATTACTTTGCAGATCTACATGTAATGAAACTTCAACCAATGACATTCCTTTATAATTTTCAACCTCCAATGAATCAGTATTATCTTCATTTGTTTTTTTTGCATTAACTGAATCTTCCTGAAATGCCTTTACATAAATATCACAGGAATATGATCCTGCTGCATTTAATATGTCTTCCTTATTCTGTATAACATTGCGTATAATTTCTTCAGCCCTGTCTTTTACTTTTACTTTAATGATAACTTCGGATAGACTGGTAGAAACATTATTTTCAAGTATGATATTTTGTATTACATCTTCATTATTAATATTAACAGTAACTATTTTTGATGCATACCCGATCATACTTACTACAATATCATACTTTCCTCTTTCCAGATAAAAAACAAAAGAACCGTCATCCTGGCTGATTGAACCTTTTTTTAATTCTTTTATTTCCACACTGGCCAATGCTATTGGCTCAAGTTTTTCATTGAAAATATAACCAGTTAATTTATATAACTGACCATGTGCAAAATGAGTCAGAAATAACAGTAGTATTAAAATGCTTTGCTTCAGCTTCATGATTTTGTACCCTTCTCCTGCATAAATTGTGCAATTATACCAGTATTATTCAATTGTAAAACTACCTTTTCATTTTATTTAACAACTTGAATAAGAGAGAATTTACAAAATGAAACAGTTGCATTTATAAAGAGATATATCCGTTAATTAGTGAAAAGAAAAAGTGGAACAACAACAAGAAGAAGAAAAAGAAAACAATTTTATTTTTTTACCCAAAACTCTTCACTCCATTCAGCATCATGACTAACCGGATGTTTTTCTAATTCAACAAATACAGTATCCAGTTGCTCTTTAGATAATAACTCTTCTAAGTGACCAAACAACTCTCTTTCTTCAAAACGAATATGTTTATTCAAAAGATCACAAAGAATAAGAAAGATATGACTGTCAGCTTCTTCATCCAATCCAAGTATCAATTCCCGGATATGATCATGCTCTTCCCTGAGTTGTATTGCCATTGGATGATCGGCAGATAAATAAGGAAGAAGTATCTGCTCTTCCTGGTAGAAATGTGGTTTTATATGATTACGCCAATACCAGAATGTAAACTTTTTCAGCAGTTCTAATGAGGTTTTATTAGTTAAGCCTTGTTTTATTTTCCAGGAAAATAATAAACCATCATGATGCTCTCTGCTCAAAGGAGCTAGCTGTTCGCTTCTTTTTATAGGTGTTATTTCATCAGACATAGTGTAAAATAAATTTTTCTATAATTTCGATTCCTGATTTTATCCAATAGTTAAACTGATTTAAATCATTTCTTCAAAAAAAGCGAACCAGGGATAAACCGATTCGCTTACTGTTTATTTACTTTGAATTGTTACTGTTCAAAATCAAATTTATTCTTTTCCTGGTAAGCATCAAATGCAGCACGGTCGCCAAAAGGTCCCAGGTATTTAGCACTACCATAGCCTAATATTGGCCAAAAAATAAATCCAAGGATAATAAGACCAGCTGTAAACCCTTCATCTTTTCCAAAACTTTTTGAGATCATATTGTACAGCCATACAATTATCACAAAATTTACGAATGGAATAAATATTAGTAAAGTCCAATAACCGGGCTTACCGGCAATCTTGGTCATTATATAAATATTATAGATCGGTATGATACAGGCCCATCCGGGTTGTCCAGCTTTTTCAAAAGTTTTCCATTGAGCTGCAATAATAAAAATTACAAACGCAACAAATAATAATATCACACTTGTTGGAATATAAAAATCATAGTAGTCCATGTTGCTTGGTTTTAGTTAACTAAAATTATATCAATTTTTTGAACTACATCTCTTATTTAATAATCTAATTTTAAGGGAAAAAATATTAACTCAAACTTTACTTGCAAAATTTGTATTCACATCTGTGAATAAGTAACTTTAGGAAATATTAACAATCATAAGTTATATTTGGAAATGAAGGGTAAGCTTCTGAAAATGGTCAGAAGACGCAAATTAATCCGGTACTACTCTTCGCCGGTTTTTGATTACTTGGTTCTGCTTCCCGCCTTATGAAAGAAGCCAACCATTAAAACTGAAGTGATTTGACAGACACTATCATCAACCTAGAAACCGTAAACCCTATTGAATTTTTTGGCGTTAACAACGGTAAGCTCGACATCCTCAAAAAGAAATTTCCACTGCTTAAAATCCTCTCCCGTGGTACCCAATTAAAATTAAGTGGTGCACCAGAGCAGATTGAAACTGCAAGGGAAAAAATTTCACTCATTGTTTCCTATCTCGAAAGAAATGGTCATATGAGCCATAATTATTTCGAACAGGTACTTGGTGGAGATGATGCCGAAGTAATTGACCATTTCAGGGAAAAGAATCCAAATGAGGTACTTGTATTTGGTCCGAACGGTAAATCTGTAAGAGCAAGAACTGCAAATCAGAAGAAGCTGGTACAGGAATCAGAAAAGAATGATATTGTATTTGCAATTGGACCTGCTGGTACAGGTAAAACGTATACAGCGGTGGCATTGGCTGTAAGAGCATTAAAAAACAAACAAGTAAAAAAGATCATTCTTACAAGGCCGGCTGTTGAAGCAGGTGAAAGTCTTGGATTTTTACCTGGGGATCTTAAAGAAAAGATCGACCCGTATCTGAGACCCTTGTATGATGCATTGGATGATATGATACCTGCCGATAAGCTTGGCTATTACATGACAACAAGAACTATTGAAATTGCTCCTTTAGCATATATGCGGGGTAGAACATTGGATAATGCATATATCATTCTTGATGAAGCCCAGAATGCTACTGAATTGCAATTAAAAATGTTCCTTACAAGGATAGGTGCTAATGCAAAAGCGATAATCACTGGTGATATGACGCAGGTAGATCTTCCAAGAAACCAGAGAAGTGGATTAGCAATGTCAACCCGTATCTTAAGAAATATTGATGGTATTGCCCATATCGAATTGGATGAAGAGGATGTGGTCAGACACCGTTTGGTAAAAGCTATTATTAAAGCTTATAACCAGGAACAGGAAAAAGAAGAAGAATATAATGCTAACCGCCAAACTCCATCAATTACAAAGAAAAACAACCCACCATCATAGTACAGTTAAAGTTTTATTACTTTGCAGGAATGAAAAGAAATATAATCTTCTTTTTGTTCCTGCTTTTTAGTTTTTATGCCTGCAAGAACGAAGACCAAAAACCACAAACAAGTTCTGAAAGCAGTATTGATGCCGCAAGAAACTTTATCCGTGCTGCCCTGGACGGAAAGTTTAAAGAGGCCAGAGAATTTATGCTGAAAGATTCAGTCAACACAAATTATATGGATGTTGCAGAACGAAGTTTTGGAAGAGCTGATCAATCAGTAAAAGATGGATACCGGGCTTCATCAATTTATATTCATAATAAAAATGAAATAAATGATTCCACAACAATCGTCATCTATTCCAATTCATATAAAAATGATCATGATACATTAAAAGTGTTAAAAACAAATGACCAATGGTTGGTTGATCTTAAATACCTGTATGAACATGACCGAGATTCATTGATATATAAACCTGTATTAAAAGATTCTCTTCCATGATAAAAAATATTTTAATTGTTGGATTAGGAGGAGGCCTTGGAAGTATTCTCCGGTATCTAAGCCAGAAAATGGCTTTAAGAATATATCCTATACAATTTCCATGGGGTACGTTTACAGTTAACATTATCGGATGTTTACTGATCGGTATTTTTTGGGGGATGAACTTTAAAACGATTGAAAGCAATGAGAACTGGAAATTATTATTGATGACTGGTTTATGCGGAGGATTTACCACCTTTTCTGCATTTACACTGGAAGGTATTGGATTATTGAAAGAACAAAAACTAGCTTTATTTTTCTTATATATAGCAGCCAGTATAATGATTGGATTAGCAGCTACATATTTAGGAATGAAACTTAGCAGATAAAAACTTAATAGCATGCAAACAGTAAATCATCCCTGGCATGGAGTACACTATGGTAAAAAAGCACCATCAACTGTAAATGCACTCATTGAAATACCACAAGGTTCCCGGGCAAAATATGAAGTGGATAAAACTACCGGACTTCTAAAACTGGACAGAGTTATATATTCTTCCTTCCATTACCCGGTAAATTATGGATTCATTCCGCAAACACTGGGACAGGATAATGACCCTTTGGATATTCTTGTTCTTTGCTCTCAATCAATCCAGTCTCTTTGTATGATTGAAGTCAATATCATTGGCAATATGCAAATGATAGATCAGGGACAGGTAGATGATAAAATCATTGCAGTTGCTTCGAAGGATCCATCCGTAAATCATATTACAAGAATGGAAGAACTACCAAATCACTTCTTACTTGAATTAAAGAACTTCTTTGAACAATACAAAGTATTAGAAAATAAAAAAGTAGAGATTGATAATTTTCAGGACCAGATCATTGCCTGCCGGATTATTAATGAAGCAATTGCATTTTATAAAGAAACATTCAATAAGTAAAGGGTGGATCTACAACAAAAAAATAATATGGCAACTCAATTAATTCTTACAGCCCTTATCATAGGGTTATCTGCCGGAGTATTAAGTGGCCTGGTTGGAATAGGTGGTGGCATTATTATGGTACCAGCATTAGTATTTTTTATGCATTATTCACAACACCAGGCACAGGGCACATCATTAGCAGTGCTTACTTTACCGGTTGTAATTCTTGCCTCCATATACTATTATAATCAATGTCAGCATTTAGGAACACCCATAGACCTGAAAGTTGTTGGCTTAATTGCTTTGGGCTTTGTAGTTGGAGGCTTTTTTGGAAGTAAGATTGCTATAGCTATTAATCAGGATATGCTAAAAAAGATTTTTGCAATTATTCTTTTTTATACAGCTTTCAAAATGTTAAGCTGGGATACACTCATAATTAAATGGATAAAAGGAATTTTTTAATCCTGTCCATCACCATATCCTTCTTATTGCTTTTAAACGTAACGTTCTTTTCCCTGTTTCTGAATTGATGATACCCTTCCTGGTTAATGAATCGATCCTCACCTTGCCGGAAGAATGAATGATCTGATTATCATCCAAAACTATTCCTACATGAACAATGTCTTCTTTATTATCAAAAAAGGCAAGATCACCGACCTGTATTTCTTTAAACCTTTTTACATTAGCACCAACCTGGGCCTGTTGCCATGCATCACGGGGAAGGTCAATTCCCATTAATTTAAATATCACCTGCACAAATCCACTGCAATCAACACCAAGCGGTGTTCTGCCACCCCACAAATATGGAGCATTTAGCCAAGCCATAGTTAATTGTTTAATTAAGTTGCCAGATGGAACCTGTTCACTTCTTTTAAAAAAATGACCCGCAAAAACATATTCTATATCAGCAATCAACCCTTTCCCATTTTCAAAAAATGGCAAGGAAGAGCCAACTGGAATATTTAAATTCTTATCATTAAGTGAAATTGAACTTAGCAGATCCGTCGTTGCAAAATCACTTATAGTATTAGCAAGATCCTCATGAATAGGTTGCAATAAAGTTTTTGACATCCATCCAATATAACCATCATGGAGACTTTGGATCTTTATCCAGAACTCACCTTTAGTTCTTAATACTTTAACTGTTTCACCGAATAAAAGCTGATTTACCATTTCTTTTTTATGATCGGGTTTTCTACGAACGGGTGCTGCCGGTACTGATACAATTGCATAATCCATTTAATAATGTTTCGACTAAAATAATAAATGAATTTCAAGCAATTAAAATTTTGTTGAATTTGCCAAAACCTGCATCATACTCATAACAAATATGTACATTCAGTAAGTGATGGGGGATAATTACAAAAATATAAGTGATCAACAACTACTGGATAATTTCTATACAGACCATAATAATGAATGGCTAGGTATCCTTTTACAACGATATACCCTTCTGTTACTTGGTGTTAGTATGAAATATTTAAAAAATGAGGAACAGGCAAAAGACAGTGTACAACAAATCTTTTTAAAAGTTATTCAGGAATTGAATAAGTATAAAGTTGAATATTTTAAATCCTGGCTTTACATGGTGGCCAAGAATCACTGCCTGATGAAATTGAGAGAAAAAAATGGAAAACTTACGGTTGAAATAAATGAGAATACCAGTGCCAGAACAACAGACGAAACAGACATGCAGCGATTAGTCGAAACAGATTATACCCTGGACCTCTTAGAGCTCTCAATAAAAGAACTAAATCCTGAGCAACAACAATGTATAACTTTGTTTTACCTTCAAAAGAAAAGCTACCAGGAAGTAAGTAGTGAAACCGGGTTTAGTATGTTACAGGTAAAAAGCTATATTCAAAACGGAAAAAGAAATTTAAAAATATTGATTGAAAAAAAACTTGCAGAACAATTGAATAAAAAATAAAATGTCAGACAATTTAAAAGACATATTATCAAATTTATCTACCAGTATAGACCAGGAAACACTATTACTTTACCTGAGAGGAAAACTATCGGAAGAAAAAAAGCATGAAATAGAAAAACAATTATTACAAAGCGAGTTTGATGAAGAAGCGATGGATGGTCTACAGGAATTTAAAGACAAAGAACAGCTTCAATACATGGTAGAAATGCTTAACCGTGAACTGAAGAAAAAAACGGAGAAGAAAAAACGCAGAAGGGAAAAAATGAATATCAAAGACCAGCCTTGGCTGTATATTTCACTATTGATCCTTATAATTTTAATTGCACTTAGTTATATTGTAATTAGAAGGATGCTGAACGGATAAAGGATTTTTCTACGATCAACTCTACTAAATTTTATACAGAAAAAATTAAATTAGCCACTAAAGGGATCATTTAATATAATTTTCTTCAATTTATTTGTCTTTCATTTTCAATGTCTTATCTAAAATTTTTTACTCATATTCAGTAATTTTTAATTACTTAAAATATTCGTAGTAAATTCATATACTAACAACTAATAATTATTAGCTATGCGATGGGAATCTGTATTATCTACTTCAGATAATGAAGTGTATCATTTATATAAAGGGAATGACCATTTATTGACCCTGACACTCAATCCATCTTCTAATTCTGCAAGAGTAGAATGTAATAAACAAAAAAGGGTTTTCTTTATACGTAAAGAAGGTTTTCTTAATCACAAGACTGTCCTATTAAATGAATATGGAATTAAAATTGGCGAATTAGGCCATGAACATAGTGAACCATTTATTAATCTGAATGAAGAGCAATTTTTTTATTCAATTAATGACAGTCCGGGAGGAGAACTTGTTCTTTATAAAAAGAATAAAGACAAGCCGATTGTTTCATGTAATAGTGCCGTTGAATTTAAGAAAAAGAAGAAGCTTGCAAAAACTTCACATCCGGGATTATTAATGGCACTTTGCTGGTATATGTTTTTACCTACCACTAAAGAAATGAATGCTGAATTAACCACTGTTTAATTCGCTAAAGTTTATCCCAACAATCTTTTGCAAATTGTTCTAACGAGGGATCTCTTGCACCCATCAAGAGCAAGACACAGTTTTCTGTAAAATGAGAACGAACTGTATCTAAAAAATTATTCCTGTCTTCAATAAAAAAAGCATTTTTACCTTTTGTTTTTAAATCATTGATCAGATCTTTAGCAGATATATCTTTTATAGCAGTCCCTCCGGCATAGAAGATCTCACTCATCCAGATTTCATCATCGGGTCTTAAAGAATTTGCTATTTCATCAACAAACTCGTTTCTCAAGAATTTGGTAGGTTTATATCCATGAGGTTGAAACCAGGCTATTACTTTTGAAGTTACAGGCTGTGCAGCTTTAATAGCTGCAGCACATTTTACTGGATTATGTGCATAATCATCGATCATCCAAACACCATTTTTATTACCATAAACCTGGAAGCGACGATAGATACCTTCATAATTTTTAAGCCCGGCAGCACAAGTCTTCATATCAACTCCAATTGAATTTGCAACAGTAATTGCCGCCAAAGCATTTTCCATGTTATGCTTACCGGCTGTATTCACAGAGAAATCTATATTATTTACTATAAAATGAATTGTAAAACCAACTTGCTTAAAATTTTTTGCCATATAGCCGGCTGAAATTTTTTCATCAATCGAAAAATCCTGTTGTATGTTTTGTGAAAGTTCGTTTGTCAAAGAATGAGATTGGTTAATTACAAACGTTTTACTATGGCTTTTGAATACTTTAAAAATCCGCATTAACTCATCAATTTCCTGATGATCTTTATCGATATTTAGTAATAAACCTATTTCTGGTTTATATTGAACTATTGAGCCATCGCTTTCATCAGCTTCAATTACCAACCACTCTCCTTTCCCAACTTTTGCATTCCCTATTTTTCCTTTATTGATCAGGTTAACCAGCCCGGCTCCGCTTATTATACTGGGATCAAGACCTGCATATTCCAATATATCGTACAACATTGCACTGGTTGTGCTTTTACCACTAGTTCCACCTACTGCTATCGTTTTCTTGCTAAGTGCAATCATAGCCAATAATTCCGATCGCTTTATAATGGGAATATTCATCTGCTTTGCTTTCTGCACTTCCATCACTGTATCTTCAATAGCAGTTGAAACTACGATCAGGTCAATCTGATCAGTAATTCCTTCTCCATTCTGCGGAAAACATTGAATACTCTCAGCTTCCAGTTTTTCTTTTATTTCATTATACTCTCCAGGAATAAAAAAACGGTCACTGCCGGAAACATTTTTACCAATACCATTGAGATATTGAGCTATAGCACTCATCCCAACTCCTGCAATTCCGATAAAAAAAGGCGTTTTGAAGTCTTTTATTGAGGATATCATACTGCAAATAAAGGAAATAATTTAAGAGAGCATTTACTTCTATAAAATTGCGATACTTTATTTTGTTAATAAAAAGCCAGAACCGAAGGATTAGATTATTTTACTCGTATAACCTTAAACTAATAATTTTACCCACAGTCACAAAAAAGAAACCAAATAAGCAAACCATGTTCATTGCCAACCGAAAAAAAATATTCATAACTATTCTTTCAACTCTTATTTTATTCTTTGCCTGTAAAAAAGATAATGGTAATGGCAATAATACAGTAGACCCGGTTGCTGCCGTTTTAAACCTACCTTCAACAACTTTTAATTACGCAAACCCTGCTTTACCGGCTTATTTATCAGCCCCTCCAATTCAAGGCCAGATCAATACCCCATCAAATAATCAAATAACTGATAATGGTGCTACTTTAGGAAGGGTACTTTTTTATGATAAGAATTTATCAATCAATAATACGATCTCCTGTGCATCCTGTCATAAGCAAGCAAACGGGTTTTCCGACAATGAGCTAAAGAGCTTAGGATTTAACGGTGGGCTTACAGCAAGGCATTCGATGCCATTGATCAATGCTATGTATTACCCCAATGGACGATTCTTTTGGGATCAGCGGGCAGCTACTTTAGAAGATCAGGTTCTAACTCCCATTCAGGATGCAGTAGAAATGGGTATGACATTACCTCAGTTGGAAACCAAATTAAGATCACTGACCTACTATCCTACTCTTTTTACTAAAGCTTTCGGAGATCCTGCAATAAACAGTACAAGAATATCACAGGCACTTTCTCAGTTTGTACGATCTATTGTTTCTTATAGATCAAAATATGATGTCGGAAGAGCCACTTTTCCTCCTAATCCTGCACCAGCACCCAACGCAATATTTCCAAATTTTACTGCTGCTGAAAACAGGGGAAAAGAAATATTTCTTTCTCCTCAAAATGCCTGCGCTGCCTGTCATGGTTCTGAAACTTTTACGGCACCCGGTGCCAGAAATAATGGGTTGGATCTTACAACCACGGATCGGGGTTTTGGTGCTGTAACCAATAATCCTATAGATGATGCGACTTTTAAAGTTGGTTCTTTACGCAATATCGAATTATCTGCACCCTATATGCATGATGGACGTTTTGCAACGCTTGAACAAGTGGTAGAGCATTACAGTACCGGAGTAAAAAATCACCCAAATCTTTCTCCTCCATTAAAACTACCGAATGGCCAACCTAGACTGCTGAACCTGACTCCACAGGATAAAACGGCACTGGTTGCATTTCTTAAAACGTTAACTGATTTAAGTGTAACTACAGATGAGAAATTTTCAAACCCATTTAAATAATTGAAGTTATTTTTTTGCTGCTCTGATCATATCCGGATAGCCCCATTTTTTTGCCAATGCATTAACGGCCATTGCAATCCTTTTTACTTTTGTAGGCTCCGTTTTTGCACTATCGATCCATTTACTGAAATATTTCTGATGTGAACCGGTAAGTGTATCAAAGTATTTTTTAGCCCTTGGCTCATCTGCAAGACAATCTAAAAAATCCTGATTGAAAATAAAACCTTTATCATCAACCAATAGTTGCACTTTTAACATAGCGCCTTTACGTTTTCCAATACCTTTTCTAAGGTCAGCATTCAATGCCATTATAAAATTGCCAGCTCCCATTGGTATCAATGCAATGCCATCTATTTTAAAATCATCCAACTTTCCCTTTACACGGAATGATTTTTTATTATCCGGCTTTAGTTGTTGAGCAATATCAGCTGGTATTTCAATATACGTCCAGCCGGTCTTCTCTCCTTTCTCCTCAAACCGATTTATGGTTGCTGTAAATTGTACCCCTTTCATATTTAAACTTACAAATAACAATTGTTTTAGCAAAGGTTAAAAGTTATTAAAAACCCGCCGTTTATCACATAGTAAATCTTATTGGCCTGATTTATAATTAGCTTTACAAATTCTATTAACCATGAACATGATGCCTGGATCTTCAACTGCTCTTAAAAAGATTTTCATTCTTTCAATTCTTATCACTTTTGCCACTATCCTGTTTGCACAAGAAATCTCAATTAAGTTAATTGTAACTAATTATAAACAAGAACCTGTTCCGTTTGCAACCATAAAAGTTACCAACAGACTAAATGATGCTATAACGATTTCAAATGTTACAGACAGTAACGGAGTAGCTTATTTCAAACTGAAATTAGATAGTCAGTATATAGTTAATATTACAGCGGTAGACTATCAACCTTTAGAAAAAGGTATAACGATCAATACAGAACAAACATCTTTCAGCTTTATTTTAGAAACGGAAGGAAAAACATTAGCAACAGCTATTGTTAAAGCAAAAAAACCATTGATGGTAATGGAAGATGATAAGCTGATCGTTGATCCGGAAAATCTGGTTGAAGCTTCAACAAGTGGATACGAAGTAATTGAAAAAACGCCTGGCTTATTTGTTGATCAGGATGGTAATATTTATATAAGTAGCCTGACTCCGGCATCTGTTCAGATCAATGGACGGGATATGAGGATGAGTGCAGCCGATGTAGCAACAATGTTGAAAAGTCTGCCACCGAATTCCATATCAAAAATAGAGATCATAAAAACTCCTTCTGCTAAATATGATGCGTCAGGTAGTGGTGGTATTGTAAATATAGTTTTAAAAAAAGGGGTAAAAATTGGTTTAACCGGAAGCATAAATGGTGGTGCACAGCAAGGAAATTATGGTAACCAATTCATAGGATTCAACCTGAATAACAATGATGGCAAAAAGAGTAGTTATATAAATCTAAATTATAGCAAAAGAAATAGTTACGAAAAAATTGTTACTGACAGAATTTTTGCAGCCGATACTATTCTCAGTCAGAATGCTTTTACAAAATACCCTGGCAATACTTATTATGCTGGTTATGGCCTGAACTATTCATTTGGGGAAAAATGGGATCTTGAATTCTCTGGAAATGTGAATCTCAATACAAATGATAACTGGACCGAAAATCAAAGTTTGATACAAAAAATAAGTACTTCACAAAATCTGACTAACAATTTAAATATTGTAAGAAATAAGGGAACCAACTTAGTGATTGGCAATGGAATTGAATCAAAACTAAAGATGGATTCGATTGGCTCAGAATGGTCGAACCAGGTTTTTTATTACTTTTCGCATAACACACTTGATCAAAACTATCTCACTGACTTTTACCTGCCCTCATCTTCATCAATTGGCGGTGATGGCAATGGAGATAATAAAAGAAGATTCTTCTCTGCAAAATCAGATCTTAAGTTAAAGCTGAAAAGAAGATTCACTTTTGAAACCGGAATAAAGTCAACAACACATACGTATAGAAATATAACAAACTACTTCCGAGAAAGTAACGGAACAAGACTTAAAGACAACAGCCGAACCAATACATTCAATTACACAGAAAATATTAATTCAGGTTATCTGCAAGGCTCTAAAACGTTGGGTAAAGATTTTGTAATTAAAACCGGTGTCAGGTTAGAGAATACAAATATGAATGGAAGGCAAATAATTCCAAGTGATACAACATTCGATATACATCGTACAGACTTATTCCCTTACATCTACTTTAGTAAAAATCTGATGAAGATCATGGGTTATGAGTTAAGAGCATACCTTGTATATCGAAGAACAATCAACAGGCCGGTTTACGAACAACTTAATCCCTTTCCAAGATTTGTAGATCAGTATTTATCAGAAACAGGAAATCCAACTCTTCGTCCGCAATTCAATCAAAATTATGAGGCCAACGTAAGTGTAAATGAAAGACCAATCCTTGCCATAGGAATAAATGATACTAAAGATATTTTTACTAATGTCATTTATCAATCAGATACCAGCAATAGACAGGCATTAAGAACGTATGATAATTTGGGCAAGAATAAAGAATGGTATTTACGGGGATTAGGAGCAATCCCTCCCGGTGGCAGATATTTTTTTGTACTGGGTGCACAGTATAATCACAATTTTTACCAGGGTCTATATGAAAACAAACCTTTGGCATTTAAGAAAGGCACCTGGACATTCTTTACTTATCAGACATTCAAAATTGATAAGCGTTCCGTAATTACATTAAATGGATTTTACAGGTTAAAGGGACAGCAGCAATTCTACGAGTTAACAACTTTCGGGGCGTTGAATACAAGTATCAACAGAAAATTTCTTAAAGAAAAATTAGTGATAACCTTAAGCCTGAGCGATGTTTTTGCAACCAATAAAAATAACTTTTCAATTCAGCAAGGATCAATAAATGCAACCGGCTTTCGCCAATCAGATACAAGAAGGGTTGGTATTAATCTCCGTTATAATTTTGGGATACGAAAAAAGGAAGAAAACAAGAACATATTCAACGTAGAACCTCCCATTCCCAACTAAAATAATTATTAAAATAAAAGCAAGAATCTGAGAATTAAACTGTAACTTTGCAGCGTTAATTTGAGCGAACAGCATTTTAGTAAGTGAACGATTTTTTCTGCTACGCATTTCTGCTAATAGTTAGTCTTCTTTACCCTTGCGTTAATCTCAAGAATTTTTAAAAGTTAATTTTTTTACATGAACATTTATGTTTCAAATTTGAGCTTCGCCGTTGTGGACGAAGACCTTAGAAGCTATTTTGCCGAGTATGGTGAAGTTACTTCTGCAAAAGTTATTATGGACAAATACACTAACCGTAGCAAAGGCTTTGGTTTTGTAGAAATGAGTGATGATGAGGCTTCTAATAAAGCAATTGCTGAATTAGATGGCGCTACTGTTGATGGCCGTGCTATCAAAGTAAGTGTTGCTAAGCCAAGAGAAGAGAGACCTGCAAGAGGTGCAAAACCTGCATATTCTAACAACAATCGTTGGTAATAGCATTTGATCTTATCTTAAAAGCCCTTCACTATTGTGAGGGGCTTTTATTTTATATAAGAATTTTGAGCAGAATTATTTGAACTTCAAATTCATGGAAACGATATCAGATTTCAATCCGTTGGTTCTGGTATAATGACCATAACGTAACTCCAGCATATTCAAACGTTGAATACCAAATACCCCTTTTGGCGGAACGATCCTGAATCCTGCCCCATAAAAATTACTGTTGAACTTTGATAAGTCATAATTACTGGTATAATATTGATCAGCAGCAGTATGTATTTTATAAGGTGCAAAATAATCGACAGCTCCCTGCTGGTAATACCTATAAAATGGAGTGACCGAAAGAAATGGATTGATCTTTACCGGCGCCTCGAATTCCAGAGTATGGGCAGATAAACCCCAATCATCATGATAATACCGGTAAAATGATCTGAGAATTATTTTATCTCCAAGAAAATAATTTGCCCTGAAGCCTAATGGGATCTTCATTCTGGTATCTGGTAGTTTTTCTATGACAGGCGACGTTGCTCCGTTAAAATAAACCCTGTGGAAAGGCAAACTAAGATATCCGGATTGATAGATCAGATCTGCAATGAACATCAACTGCAATCGCTGATTAATTATCTGTGAATATGATAATGAGCCACTGTATGAATTTCTTGAAGTTGTAGCATAATCATTGTCCTCTCTTCCTCCTCCGCTTCTTAATTCAGTTGGATAAATAAGGCTGACCTTATCTATATAAGCCTGTGCTTTTGCTGAAAACTCTCCACTTCTGTTTCTTGTTTTTTGTGCGAAACTGATATTGGCACCAAACGATTGGTAATCGAATTCTGTTGATGATGATAAACCTGCCCCGAATGTTGATCCTTTCTTTTCATTTTCTACAGACCAGCTTACAGAAGGGAAAATTCTGGTATCAGCATGAGATGCTGATGAATTAGCATATAGATCTATTTTATCAGATGATGCTGAAGTATAATGATCAATTCCTACTTCAAGATCAAAACTGTGCTTCCTTTCCTTTTTATCATACTTGATAAATTTCAGATCTATTGTATTGGAAATATCGCTCAACTTTTGCGAACCTATCCCGCCTGTAACTGCAGCATTATTGCCATCCTGACTATAATAACTGGAAACCAGGTTTGCTTCTTCAAAAGTAAGTTTTCGACTTTTGTAAGTTGATGAATCTTTAGGTGGCGATTGGGCATATGATGCAAAAAAAGTAAGAAAAATTCCAACTACTGATAAGCATGTTTTTTTCATGAAAATGATTTTGAAATATTAGATTAGTTACAACCGCAGCCTCCACCGGTTTTACCACCATTTGCACCAGATGCTCCTTCACGATATGACTGAAAACTTAGTTCAGTTTTTTGGATCTTCCTTGCACTAAGACCCATCTCTGCATCATTTAGTTTATTTTTCTGATATTCTTTAACTGTGGTGCAAGAACCTAAAATGAGTATCATTGAAAATAAAACGGCGAATATTCCTTTCATTTTAATGAGCTGATCAGATAAATTCATTTTTGAAGATTTATATTTTGAGATGTGTGTACTTTATCGTTTTCGTCAACAATTATACATCCTATTCCCTTTAATTGATCAACCATATTTAATCCAACCTTTATACCCATGATCATAACAGGAGTAGCCATTGCATCTGCAATTTCAGCATTCGGACTTATTATGGTTACACTTTTAATACCACTTACAGGTAACCCTGTTTTTGGATCGATCGTATGAGAATATCGCTTACCATTAATAGTTATGAATTTTTCATAATTACCTGAAGTTGCAATTGCTGAATTTGAAACTGATAAATAAGAAAAAGGATTTCGGGCAGCATTGGGATCTGCAATTCCAATAGTCCACTCTTTACCATTCGGCTGAACCCCCCATGCACATAAATCGCCTGAAGCATTTACAATACCATCTTTAACACCTTCATTTTGTAATACCAGTTTAGCTCTTTCAGCAGCATAACCTTTACCAATACCACCAAATCCGATCCGCATACCTTTTTCTTTAAGATAAACAGTAGATTTTTTTTCATTCAAAATCACATTTCGATAATTGATCAGGTGAACAGCTTTTTTGGCTACTGATGCATCGGGCAGAGATGTCATTTCTTTATCGAAGTTCCAGAGTTTTTTATCCACAGATCCATACGTTATATCAAATGCACCTTGTGTAACTTCAGAGATCTTTATACTCCTTTTAATGATATCAAAAACTTCTTTATCAACTTTTACAGGTTTAATTCCTGCATTTCTGTTTATTAAGTTCGTTTGACTTTCTTCGCTAAAAGTGGTAAGCAATTTTTCAATTCGGCTGATCTCATTAACAGCTTTATCAATTTTATTAAATGCATCTGTTTCTTCATCTGATACGACAGTAATTTCAAACTGGTTGCCCATTAACTTCATTGCCTTTTTATAAGCAAATCTGGTTATCTGATCAGTACTACTTGCCGGCATCTAATATATTCTTTATTTGAACCAGGAACTGTTCTGTAGAAATTTCGGGAAACCCCTCCCACTGCTTCACTATTTTTCCATCTGCTGAAAGCAGCAATGTTAATGGAAAGCTTCCTTGTGAGTTATATCTATCTGCTAACTTATTATTTTTTTGCTGTTGATCTTTTGAAAGTTGATTTTTCTTTAGACGGGGAAAATCTGCATTTACTAATACAAGATTATTATCTGCAAATGATTTAAATGACTCCGTTTCAAAAATTTCTTTCTTTATTCTGATACAAGGGATGCACCAGTCAGAGCCAGAAAAATTCAATAGAATGAATTTATTTTCTGCAAGAGCTTTTTGTTGGGCTTGTTCAAAATCATTTTCCCAGCCTGTATTGATCATGAAAAAAAAACCAAGAAATAATGCAGAAAAAAAACGCATAGCGGCTATTTATAGTGAAATTAACGTTCTATACCAGTAATTAGTACGATAAAACCCACATTAACAATTCATTAATCTGTTTTTTTGATTAATGATCATTCTAATCCGAACATGCCTTTATTCAATTGTTGTAATATTTGATTCTTATATTCTGCAGGTACTAACAGTGAAATATTGTGTGGACTTCCACCGTAAGAAACCATTCTTATCGGAATATTCAAAATTGATCCAAATAGCTTTTTCACCATCAATTCAGTTTGTGCAATTTCATTCCCTACAACTGAAATGATAGTTTGATTTTTATCAACTTCAACAGTACCTAACAATTCCAAATCACTTATAATTTCTTTCAGGTTGCTTTCATTATCAATGGTAATGGATACTGCCACTTCTGAAGTGGTGATCATATCAATAGGAGTTCTGTATTTTTCAAATACTTCAAATATTTTTCTTAAGAAACCATATGCCAATAACATCCGGCTACTTTTTATTCTTATGGCAATTATATTATCCTTTGCGGCAACAGCTTTTACCCCCACTCTGGCAGCTTTTTCTTCAATAATAGTTCCTTTTGCTTCTGGCTGCATTGTATTCAATAGCTTAACAGGAATTTTATATTGCTGTGCAGGCCATATTGAAGCAGGGTGTAAAATTTTAGCACCGAAATAAGCTAACTCAGCTGCTTCTTCAAAACTCATCTGTTCAACAGGAACTGTTTTCTTCACAACTCTTGGATCATTATTATGCATACCATCTATATCAGTCCAGATCTCACATACAGATGCTTTGATTGCAGCAGCTATCAAAGAAGCGGTATAATCACTTCCTCCCCTTTTTAGATTATCAACTTCTCCTCTTGTGTTACGACAGATATAACCTTGTGTTACAAATAACTTTTTGTCTTTATGCTGATTTAATAATTGCGTAAGCTTAACCCTGATACTTCCTATTTGAGGTTCATCATAATGATCAATCGTCATAAACTCCAATGCCGGTAACAATTCATGATCAATTCCTGCTTCTTCCAGGTAAACAGAAAATAATTTAGTAGACAACAACTCGCCTTGTGCCAGGATATCTTTACTTAGTGCTTCACTGTAAGATATTTTCAGAATAATATTCAAAAACTCGAAATGCTCAGCCACGATGGCTTTTGCTTTTTCAGAAGTAGCCGGTTGCTTAACCAGTTCACTAATAAAATCCTGGTAATGTTTTTCAAGAGTATCTATAGTTTGCTTTGCCGTATTCCTGTCACCATTTGCGATATGATTTCCAATTTCAACCAATGCGTTTGTTGTACCAGCTAATGCAGACAACACAACAATAACAGGTTCTGTCTGTTTTGATACCAATGATACGATTTGCTTCATACGTTCCGGCTTACCCACACTGGTACCGCCAAACTTCATTATTTTCATTTTGATCCCCCCTCCAATATTTTTAATGGATTTATTAATCTGCAAGCAAGGCCGCAAAGATAAGCTTCAAAAATGAAGTTTTATTCTACCGAAGAAACGACAGTTGAAAGTTTTCTGCTAAAGTTTTTAAATCAGTGACAACTTGTTCTACTAATGGTATACCATCTCTCATTCGCTCTACTTCAAATTCCCTTTCTGGATCTCCAGGTATTAAAACTTTCTCTTGACCGGAAATAGTTTTAGCATTTCTGAATCCATGAATCCAATGATCCATACTTTTCTTAAAATCAGCTGCAGGTCGAAAAGCATCAATTCGCATCGCTCCTAAAAAATGACCAATCCCTTTTCCTGGTTGCTGTGACGGCATCGGTACATAGGCCGGAAATGGCGGCACCCAGGGTGCATAGTTTGCACCACTTAATAGACCTGAAAAAATATCAACAATTGCACCCAATGCATATCCTTTATGACTGCCATGATCTCTATCACCGCCTAGAGGTAATAATGCTCCACCGGTTTTTAATGCATTCGGATCATTTGAAATATTGCCATCCTTATCTTGTACCCATCCATCAGGTGTTTGTAAATTTTTTCGCTGTAAAATTTCCAGCTTACCATTGGCTGCCGTTGTTGTTGCAAGATCAGCTACAAATGCAGGTTCATCTCCTGCAGGCGCTGCAACACAAATAGGGTTAGTACCCAACATTTTATCAATTGAAAAAGTAGGTGCCACTAACGGACTTGCATTCGTCATAGCAATCCCGATCATTTCATTCTCCAATGCCATCATTGCATGATAAGCAGCAATACCAAAATGGTTACTATGCTGCACACTTACCCAACCTGTCCCTACATTCTTTGCTTTTTCGATGGCGATTTGCATGGCAAAAGGTGCAACCACTAAACCAAGTCCACTATCACCATCGACAACAGCAGTTGATGGTGTTTCATGAATGATCCTGATGTCAGGAGTTGCATTCACCCGTTTAGCTTCCCACAATCTTACATAACCACTTAGTCTTGCTACGCCATGCGAATCAACTCCACGAAGGTCTGCAGACAATAATGTTTTTGTGGCAGTTTCTGCATGTTCTGTACTGCATCCAATCTTCTGAAAAACTGATTTTGTAAAATCAAATAATTGCTGATAAGAAAATATTTGTTCTGGCATGTCGCAAAGAAACAATTTTTAAATAAATAAAAATGCCCCGTCTCATATTAGAAAAGACGGGGCATTTATTTAATCATTACAGATTTTTTAGAATGGTAGATCATCTACCGGCTCTGTAATTTCATTAGGTGCAGGTATACTACTACCAGATGAAGATGCAGAAGCTGATGGAGAAGAACCACCACCGGTATTTCTGTCATTTTTGCTGCCGAGTAATTGAACTTCCCTTACTCTAAGAGAAAGTGAAGCCCCTGGCGTACCATCATTTCTTTGAAATGATCTTGCTTCGGGTTGTCCTTCCACATAAACCTGAGTGCCCTTTTGTAAATAAGGTGCCACTGCTGTTCTGTCTGTCCAATAGGCACAGTCTACCCAGATTGTTTTTTCCTGTAAAACTCCCTGGCTGTCTTTGTACTTTTCGGAATGGGCAACGGTAAAGTTGATTACATTTTTACCATTTACCGTGTTCACAACACAGTCTTTTCCTAAGTGCCCGATAACTTGCATTTTAATCATAGTGCTCAATTTTAAAGTGACGTAATTATTATTTTGAAAGGGCAAGTTAAGATTATTCTCCGTTCCTGATTCATCAATAGTTCCTATTATATTGAAATGTGAATAATTTCATATTAACCTTCTATTCTGACCTACCTGAACCGGCATCGATATTTCTTCCAAAGAAAATAGCATTCATAAATAGTTTACTGCCGCCTAACCAAAATGCTCTGAAATTGGGATTGTCAGCAATATTTATCACCCTTCCACTACCAACAGTATTAACTGCAACAGCTGCAGAGTTTTTCACTGCTGAATAATTTTGCTGACTTAGCCAACCACTTTGCAATGGCTTCGACCCATATGTGAAAGGACTTGAATATGGATTTTTCCCTTTTTCTATATAAACACTATTTGCTTTAAATAAGCTAACTGTATTTTGATGATATCCGTAAGCTAATGGATGTGTAAGATCAACATCAGCAGCAAAAATGGCACCGTTCATTCTTTGTGCTCCAGTAATCTGATCCAGATCTGCATATACTACTTTATCAGAACTATCTATCGCTGATTTTACTTTTTTAAATCTTACCTGGCTGATGCCTGCTTGTGCAGCCCATTGAATAGCCTCTTCTGTTAAAATCAAACAACCTCCTCCCTGTACCCAATCCTTTAATTTTTCTTTATTGAGATCATTATATCTTCCACCTACCATAATTAATGTATTGTATTTTTTCAGATCTACTCTGTTAAAAATTGTTTGCTCAAGGTGAGTTGCAGGAATATTGAATCGCTGATCTAACAAATGCCATACTTCTCCTGCATCGGTTGCATTTGTTCCTGTGCCAACGATCATCGCTACTTTCGGCATATCAACAACAGAAAAATTTCGGCTACCAAGATCACTACCACTAATTGCATTTCCGGTATTTACACCATATACAGTAATAGTAGATTCCTCAGCTATTTGCTTCACTAATGTATATAACTCATCTGCATTTTTTTCCTGCAGTTTTACAGGTATCATGATCGTACCATAGTCAAATTCACGGCTACTATTATTTATAGGAATTTTAAATTTTGTATTTGCCACTTTAACCAAAATGCCAGCCTTTTGTAAAGCGTATAAAGCTTTCGGGGTATTAAAATCATCCCAATCAAATAAGTATGCGTAATCACTTCTTCCTGATAAATTTCCTTTAGGATATTTTACTTCTTTTATTTTTTCATTCAATAAAATACTATTCATCTCACCTGCATTTAGTTCGGTATAAGGCAATCCAAATGCTAATGGCATGGTCCAAGCAGTAATATCATAAAATAAACTGTCCTTATATTCCAGTGTCTTATTGAAAATACCTTTGATCAATCTTTCCTGTGGTTGATTCATCGGAACTACATAAGTGTTTTCAGGAGAAAACTTTTTCCCATCTACATTTATAGATCTGTTGAGGTCATATACTTCTATCTGATGCCTTAATAACATTTCAGTAAAAATGGCGGCTTTCGTTTTATCATCATTTCCGCCATATACAAAACCTTTCACTGGTGATGATACAGCCTCTTTGATGGCTGAAGTATAAAATTCTCTTTGCCACTCCAGAAACTCTTTGCGTAAAACTTTAGCTCCTTCAAGTGTTGAAAGCTCTGTTACAAATTGATTCCTTACCGTAAATGGAAAACTCAATAATCCATTATCCGTTTCCTGTAAATGACCTCTTGAAGATGCCTGTTCAAATAAAATACCAATAGCTCCATTTACATCAGGATAAGTGGATCCTTTTCCATAATAAAAATCATCATAATTTTCTTTTGTAAAATATAATGAACCGATCCTATCTAAAAATGCAGCATGAAACTTTCCAAGTTTCTCAGTCAGTTCCTGGTTCTTATCAGGAGTAATCGGGTTTACTCTGGAAGGCACTCCCGGCTGAAAGAAAAATGTTGAATTACTTCCTTGCTCATGATGATCAGTTAAAATATTAGGTTTCCATTTATGAAACCAGGCCAACCTGTTCTGACTTTCTCTATGTACTGCCGGCAACCAGTCACGGTTCAGATCAAACCAATAATGATTGAACCTGCCACCAGGCCACACTTCATTGTATTCTCTGTCATTTGGATCACTTACGAGGTTTTTACTTTTATGCTGATTGACCCATGTTGAGAAACGTTGTAACCCATCCGGATTAAATGACGGATCAAAAAGTATAACAACATTATCAAGCAACTCATCAATTTGTTTTCCTTGTGCTGCTGCCAGATAATAAGCACCAAGCATAGAAGCATTTGCACCACTGGGTTCATTTCCATGAATGGAATGACCTTGCCAGACAACGATTGGCATTTTATCCAGATTAAGAGATGCTGATTTTGAAGGATCAGAAAGAAGCAGATGTTGCTGACGAATTTCTTCCAGCCTTGCATGATTTGCCGGTGAAGTAATGATCAACAATAATTGAGGCCTGTCTTCATATGTAAATCCCATTGTTTCCAACTTTATTCTATCAGGTGCTGCTGCTGCTAAAGCCTTCATATAATTGACAAGGCGATCATGTGTAATGTGCCATTCGCCAACTTCATGATAAATAATATCCTTTGGTTTTGGTATGGATTGATTGTACGTAATTGAATCAGGTAAATAATACTTAAGATCCTGTGCGATCAATGAAACCGTTAAAAATAAAAAAACAGTTAATAGCTGAAATTTTTTCATATAGCCTTATTGAGTTTAAAGAGTGAAAATTAAGCAATTATGATTAACATATTACAAAGATTTGGAAAGTAACCAGCCGTGAATTTCGTTGTATATTTGCAGCTTTGTCTACCGTAGTTTTTAACGCAGGCAGAGTGCAAATTTTTGAATTTTATGAGCAAAAAAGGTAAAGTGCTGGTGGCAATGAGTGGCGGTATAGATAGTACCGTGGTAGCTCTTATGCTCAACCAGGAAGGTTATGAAGTGGTGGGAATTACCATGAAAACATGGGATTATGCAGCCAGTGGCGGTAGCAAAAAAGAAACAGGTTGTTGCAATGTTGATAGTTTTAATGATGCAAGGCAAGCAGCCGTAGAACATGGGTTTGCTCATTATATTTTAGATATCAGAGAGGAGTTCGGCGATTTTGTTATCGAGAATTTTGTTGATGAGTACCTGGCCGGCAGAACCCCAAATCCATGTGTGCTTTGTAATACACATATTAAATGGAGAGCATTATTAAAAAGGGCCGATGCATTGGGATGTGACTTTATTGCAACAGGCCATTATGCTAAAATAAGGCAGCATGACAATGGAAGATTTGTAATCAGCAAGGCAATCGATGAAACCAAAGACCAGAGTTATGTACTATGGGGTTTACAGCAGGATTTATTAAGCAGAACATTATTGCCCCTGGCTCCATATCGGAAAACAGAGATAAGGCAGATGGCACTCGATTTTGGATATCCGGAACTGGCAAAAAAGAGTGAGAGTTATGAGATCTGTTTTGTACCTGATAATGATTATCGTGGATTTCTGAAAAGAAGAGTGGACGGTCTGGAAGAAAAAGTTGCTGGCGGAAATTTTGTCGATAAGAATGGTAACATTCTCGGGCAACATAAAGGTTATCCATTTTATACTATCGGTCAACGTAAAGGATTGGATATTGCATTTGGCAAACCGGTTTTTGTCACAAAAATTGATCCTGATAATAATACCGTTATGCTTGGTGATGAAGAAGACCTGGATCAAAATGAAATGATAGTCGGAAAATTGAATTTGATAAAATACGACTCCATTACTTCTGGCATGGAGGCTGTTACCAAGATCAGGTATAAAGACAAAGGCAGTTTGTCAAACATTTATCCCGAAAATGGCAAAATGAAAGTCCGTTTTTACGAAAATGCTAAAGGAATAGCACCGGGCCAAAGTGCTGTTTTTTATGAAGGTGATGATGTGATTGGCGGAGGCATCATTCAGAGAGGCGAACTCGTTTAAAATCAGGCAATAAAGTCATAAAATATTCGTTTTTAAACGGGGTGACTATGTTTCCCCGTTTTTTGTTTGTAGTTTTAGGCAACTAAGTACCGTTTGAAAACGGTTTAAAACTATTCAAAATTACTATCCGTAAATACAGAAAAACCACTTATGAGACTTCTGTCAATATTCCGCTTCAGCCTTATTGCCTTCGTAGCAATCACTTTTTTGTCATGTGATGAAAAAGAGGATTTTAAAACAGAGTCAATCAACGACTACATTCCATTAGCTGTAGGAAAGTATATTACCTACAGGATCGACTCCATGGTTTTTACCAATTTTGGAAAAGATATTGAATACCGCAAATACCAGATAAAACACAGAGTAGATGCAGTAATTTATGATAATGAAGGAAGGCCTTCATACAGGATCTATCGATCAATTAGGGATACGGCCGGTCTTCAACCATGGCAGGAAACAGGTAGTTACACCATTACGCCATTGGCAGATCAGATTGAGGTGAGTGAAAACAATCTTCGTTTTATAAAATTACACTTGCCGGTAAGGTCTGGCTATAATTGGAAGGGAAACAGGTATTTCCCGGATAATGCTTATAATAATGCCGGTTATAATTTCAGTAATGATGATAATATTCAGGATTGGGATTATTATTATGATGGTGACATTAGTTCGTTTAGTTACAGAGGTAATAATTATAATGATGTACAAACGATAGAACAGATCGATGAAGCATTTAATGTCCCTATCACAAGCCCGACTTCTTATGCGGCTAAATCAAGATCTGTTGAGAGGTATTCAAAAAATATAGGATTGATATATCGGGAGTATGAACTTTGGGAATATCAGCCTAATACCGGAAATCCAGTGGGACCTTATAAAACAGGATTTGGAATTACCATGTGGATGATCGACCACAATTAATTATGGCTGTAATTGCATAATTTTGGAAAGTCCAGAAAGACAAGTGTGTTCATGAAAAAAAATCTACTCCTCTTTTTATTGGCATTTATATTTTGTAGTGCATTAAATGCACAGTTTACAAGATACCAGGTTAAATTAAAAAATAAAGGTGGCACACCTCATACAATAGCCAACCCTTCAACATATTTGTCACAAAGAGCTATTGACAGAAGGATAAGGCATAACATTGCAATTGATAGTACAGACTTACCCGTATCACCATCTTATATTTCTCAGATCAGAACTATTCCCAATGTTACAATACTGAATATTTCTAAATGGCAAAATGCAATTACAATAAAAGTAACTGACCCAAATGCCATAAACACTATAAATGCTTTACCATTTGTACAAAGCGTAAGTGGAATTGCAGCGAGGTCAGGTGAAAATGGCTTAGTTGGAAATAGAAATAAATTTGAATTAGAAGAAGTTATTACACCAATCAATTTCGATCAACGAATCGAACAGGTTACTGCTGATTACTTTAATTATGGAACCAACTCTTTTAATGAAATTCATTTACACAATGGTGAGTTCCTGCACAATATTGGTTTAAGAGGGCAAGGAATGCAAATTGGTATTCTGGATAATGGTTTTAATAATTACACAATATTAAAAGCATTTGACAGTGTAAATGCAAACAGCCAGGTGTTGGGAACATGGGATTTTGTTAATGGAGAAATGAATGTGACTAATGATGGCGGTCACGGCATGAATTGTTTTTCAACAATTGCTGCCAATATTCCCGGACAGTTTATTGGCAAAGCACCTAAAGCTTCTTTCTGGCTTTATAAAACAGAAGATGATTTCGGAGAATATCCGATAGAAGAATTCAATTGGGTATGCGGTGCAGAAAAAGCAGATAGTTCTGGCGCAGAGGTTATTTCATCATCACTAGGCTATTATGATTTTGACAATGCTTCCTTCAATTATACTTATGCTGATATGAATGGCAATACTACCATTGCTGCAAAAGGGGCAGATCTGGCTGCGAAAAAAGGTATGCTGGTTTTTAATTCTTTGGGAAATGAAGGCAATAATTCATGGAAATTTTTAATAACTCCTTCCGATGCTGATAGTGTGGTAGGTGTTGGCGCTGTAAATACTTCTGGTGTGGTTGGAAGTTTTTCAAGCTATGGACCATCAAGTGACGGGCAGATAAAACCTGATATGGCTTCTGTTGGTGTTTCAGCTATGATACAAGTAGGAAATAATACAATTGGTTTTTCTAATGGCACATCATTTTCCTGTCCGAATATGGCAGGGCTTGGCACTTGCTTATGGCAAGGCTTTCCGGAATTCAATAACATGAAAATCATTAAGGCACTTCAAATGTCTTCACATAAGTTTTCGGCTCCGGATACCAGAGTTGGATATGGCATTCCGGATATGAAACTGGCATTCTCAAATCTTTTAATTGACTATGCTACTGCTACTTCATCTATTGCTGATTGTAAGGTTACAGTGAACTGGAACAGTAAGGATATTGCAGCTATGAAATATGAGATAGAAAGAAAAGGCCCAGCGGAGTTGGTGTATACAAAGGTAGGAACTATGACTCCACAAGCCGGAGTTATATTAGCAAATAGAAATTATCAATTTATCAATGACATTACAGGTTTGCCAACCGGAAACTATTCTTATCGAATAAGGCAAATAATAGATACTGCTACTGCAAGTTTAACTGCCATATATATTGATACAACAACTATCAACTTTATTTCTGATTGCATAATTCCACCGTCACCTCCTGAAAATTATAAAGAATTAATTACGATTCAGCCAAATCCAATAAGCAACAATAACTTGACAATAGTTATTGAAACGCCTTATGCTGTTTCTAATATGCCAATAAATATCTACGATAGTAAAGGAAGCTTACTACTTCAATTAAAAGAATCAAAAACAATCGGTAAAAAGACAATTGAGATCCCTTTTGGTAAGTATTCTAAAGGAATTTATTATATCAGAGTATTTAATGAGC
>JAHEMN010000102.1 GCA_024643645.1 Chitinophagaceae bacterium
CTCCCCAATCTCTTCTTCATGGCACTAACTCAAGTGTTGTTTCAATTTTGTATCTATCGATCACTTTATAATGATGCTGTACCGGAAAACGATCTTACCGGTTTTATCTTATTAGTTTTTGCTTCCTTATTTATTGCTGCTGCAGGTTATATCATCAATGATTATTTTGATATTAATATTGATGAAGTAAATAAACCACAAAAAATGGTGGTGGACAAAGTGATTCATCGCAGATGGGCTATTGCCTGGCATTTTATGCTGAGTGGTGGTGGAATTATTCTTACAGTCATTGCTTTACCTTTTTGGCAGAAATGGTATCTGGTAATTGCAAATGTTTTATGTGTTGTCTTACTTTGGCTTTATTCTACCAATTTCAAAAAAAGCCTGTTGACCGGTAATATTGTTATTTCACTCCTTACCGCATGGACAATTCTAATAATATTCTTTTCGAAATACCAGATCAGTGATGTATTCACTACAGAAGATAATTTAGCAAAAGTGAAATTCTTTCGTCTTGCTTTTCTATATGCCGGTTTTGCATTTATTATTTCTTTAGTTAGAGAGGCAATAAAAGATATGGAAGATATGCCGGGTGATGCAAAATATGGCTGCCGTACCATGCCGATCGTATGGGGAGTAAATGCTACAAAGGTTTATGTTGCGGTATGGCTGATCGTTTTGATCGCAGTATTAGCGGTTCTCCAGGTATATGTTTTGCAATTTAAATGGTGGTTATTGATAGCTTATTGTATACCTGCCATCATTTTTCCTTTAGTAATCCTTTTATTAAAACTTTCAAAAAGTAAAAGTACAGAAGATTTCCGCCGGTTAAGTACATTAACTAAGTTTATAATGTTCACGGGAATTATTTCAATGATCTTTTTCTATTATTACTTATGAATAATATCATACTTGCCTCTCAGTCACCCAGGCGCAAACAATTATTAGAATGGGCTGAGATCCCTTTTGAGATTGATGTAATGGAAACCGATGAACGGTTTCCACCAAACATATCTTTTGATGATGTTGCAATCTATATTGCACGGAATAAAGCCTTGGCAGTTCAACAAAAAAGAAATTCAGATGAAGTTGTATTAGCGGCAGATACAATAGTTGTTCTGGGAGATAATATTATTGGCAAACCGGTTCACCGGGAAGATGCAGTAAGTATTTTATTGGCATTATCCGGAGAAAAACATAAAGTGATAACCGGTGTTGTGATCAGAAGAGGTGAGGAGGAAATAGCCTTTGCTGATACTACTGAAGTGGAGTTTCATACTGTTTCTGTTAAGGAAATTGAGTTTTATGTTGACAAATACAAGCCATATGACAAAGCCGGTGCATATGCCATCCAGGAATGGATTGGGGTAGTTGGAATCAAATCTATCAATGGAGATTTCTATAATGTAATGGGCTTGCCCGTTAGCAGGGTTGTGAGAGAGTTGAAAAAATTAACCCTAGACTCCTGATAGTAAATTTAATATTCATGTTGTTGTGAAAAGTATAAAGAAAAATAAAGAAACTAAAGTTGGACGAAGTCAAAAGCTTAATGGAAAGGGGTGTATTAATGAACGCCTGTTACAATTCATTTGGCAATTTCAATACTTCAATAAATCGGAATTAGAAACTATAGCAGGAGAGAAAGTACAGGTACTTTTTGCAGGCCAATTAAATTCTGATCAGGGACCCGATTTTTCAGATGCGAAAATTAAAATAGGCAAAACTATCTGGGCCGGGTCGGTTGAAATTCATATAAACGCATCAGATTGGATTAAGCATAATCATCAGCATGATAAGAATTATAATAATGTTATACTACATGTAGTTTGGGAAAATGACAGAATGAATAATTCCATTCCTATAATTGAATTGAAAGAAAGAATATCAAAAATTCTTTTGAAGAGATATGAAGAGTTAATGAATTCGTCTTCATTTATTCCGTGTGAGCAAGGTATAAGTTCAGTTAAAGAATTAACCTGGAGAAGCTGGAAAGAACGATTGCTTGCTGAACGTTTATTACGAAAATCACAAATCGTAGAAACATATTTAAAGCAAAATAAACTTCATTGGGAAGAATCGTTTTGGTGGCTATTGGCGAGAAATTTTGGTATTAAAGTAAATGCCGATCTATTTGAAGAGATTGCAAGATCAGTTTCGATTAATATTCTTGCCAGGCATAAAAATCAGATCCATCAATTAGAAGCTTTATTATTAGGCCAGGCTGGATTATTGAACGAAGAATTTGCAGATGAATACCCAAAGATGCTGAAGAAGGAATATCAATTCTTAAAAAATAAGTATCAACTTCATTCAGTTAATAGCCCGGTCTTTTTTCTGCGAATGCGACCTGGCAATTTCCCTACGATCCGCCTGGCACAACTGGCAATGCTGATAAAAGATTCGTCACATCTTTTTTCTAAAATAAAAGAGGCGAGATCGGTTAAAGAAATTAAAGAATGGCTTGATGTAACTGCAAATGATTACTGGCACTATCATTATAAGTTTGATGAAGAGACAACCTACAGAAAGAAAAAGCTGGGTGCAGCTATGATTGACAATATTATCATCAACACCGTTTGCCCGGTATTATTTGCTTATGGCAAATATCATGACGAAAATAAATACAAAGAGAAAGCATTGAAATGGCTGGAACAGACTGCAGCAGAATTAAATAATATCACAAAAGGGTTTCAACTATTAAGTGTAGAAAATAAAAATGCTTATGACTCACAGGGATTAATTGAATTGAAGAATGAGTATTGTAATAAGAAAAAATGTTTGGACTGTGCAGTAGGGAATGCTATATTAAAAACATGAAAAATCTTAATTAATTATTCAGTTTATTATTTTTTAATTATTCTTCAATTTTTAAAGGTGGAGCAGGGTTAGGTATAACTATTATTTTATTATAGTTAAGTAAGAAATAGTCTTTACCGGCGTTTGGCATTTGGTTATGTAATTTCATATCTGCCTTTACACAAGGCATATTATCCTGCGGAAGTGAAATTATTATATTTCTGTCTTTTAGTGAAGATGAAAAATATTTTATTGTGTCTTGAGATACAGAATAAGGAATCAATTCAAATTTTTTTTCCTTGTTTATTTTCTGGAGATGGCGGTTTATGTCAAACAAATCATTATTCTGAGCAGACACAATTAAAAAAGTAATTGTACTTAAAAAAAGAAAAATGAGTTTCATAAGTGATAAGTTGCTTTTAAAGTTATTATTATAATTCAGAAAGCAAAAATTTATATTTTTTATAAAATAAATTTTTGAAATAAAGCGAAGTAATTATTTTTTAAACTCTTAACTCCAGCTTCCCCAATCCAGTTTAACTTCAATATCCGGATGAATACTAAGTTGTACCGGACAGGTAATGCCAGTATTTTTCAAAATCAATTTTGTGTCATCATCCAGATTTTTCAATGTTTCGGGTATATGAAATGTTAAATCTATTCTACTAATTCGGCGAGGATTAGCTTTCATGATTTTTAATACATCCACTTTGATATCATTCAGATCGAAACCCATTGATCTGGCTTTAATACCCATTACGGTTAACATACAAGTAGCAAGACTTGTAGCCATGAGGTCCGTAGGAGAAAACCTTTCCCCTTTACCATTGTTATCAGTAGGGGCATCGGTTTCAAAAAATGAACCACTTTGAAGGTGAGTACAGGTTGTTCTGAGGTCGCCATTATAAACTACAGAAGAAGTCATTATCAATATTTTGCCCTAAATTTACGTTTAAGTGTAATTAAAAAGTATCTCCGTGAAGAAACTAAGTATCATTCTAGTACTCATATCAATTGTTGGCGGTTCATTTGCTCAGGACTCTACAGATAAAAAATCTTCTAAAAAAGAAGATAAAAAAGAAGCCAGACGTCAAAAGATAAATACCCTTATCAGACAAGCAGAAGAAGGTGTTTTGATCTATCGTAAGCAAAGTATTTTTGGTATACAAGGAAGGACAAATGGTTATGGTGGTTTTTATGAATTGGGAATCATGAAAACTAATCGTAAAACCAATATTTACAGACTGGATATAACAGAGATAAAACATCAAAAAGAAGAAAAACTCACTAGTGGTGGAAACATATTTGGCAATCCGTTTTTTTATGGTAAGATCAACAATTTTTACCAGGCAACGCTAGGTTTTGGCCAACAACATATTCTTGGTCAGAAAGGAAATAAAAATGGAGTAGCACTTTCAGTTATTTATAATGGTGGTTTAGCATTAGGCTTATTAAAACCGTATTATGTTGAAGTAATTGACCCATCTAATAATGAAGCAAAAGTCATTAAATATTCACAGGCAGATAGTAGTTTATTTCTGGGCTCATCTATTATTGGTGGCGGTGGTTTTGGTAAAGGTTGGAGTGAATTATCAGTGAAGCCGGGTGCTTTTGTAAAAACTGCTCTGCGGTTTGATTATGGAAGATTCAACGAAGTTGTTTCAGGAATTGAAATTGGACTTAGTGCCGAATTCTATGGATCTAAAATAAAGATATTGGCTAACCAAAAAGACCGCAATTTATTCTTTCAGGGATACATCTCTATCCTGTTTGGACGGCGTAAGTAATGACCTTAATTTTGCGCAATGACTGAACTCCCTATAGCCACACCGTCGGTTGATAATACCAGAGTTAAAAAGCCTGATTGGTTAAGGGTGAAACTTCCTATTGGTGAAAGTTATAAGCATGTTCGTGGCCTTGTAGATACACACAAACTCCATACTATTTGTGAAAGTGGCAGTTGTCCGAATATGGGAGAATGTTGGGGAGCCGGCACGGCAACTTTTATGATACTTGGTAATACCTGTACAAGAAGCTGTGGCTTTTGTGCAGTAGCGACCGGCAAACCTGAAGAAGTTGACTGGGACGAACCTCAACGTGTTGCTGAAGCAATACACCTGATGAAAGTAAAACATGCTGTTATTACATCTGTTGACAGGGATGAATTGAAGGACGGAGGTTCTATCATCTGGAACAATACCATCAAAGCGGTAAAAGCCTTAAATCCAGAAACAACTTTGGAAACCCTGATCCCTGATTTTAAGGGTAAGAAAAATGATATTCAACGGGTGATCGATGCAGCACCTGAAGTGGTGAGTCATAATATTGAAACTACGGAACGATTAACCAGGCAGGTTAGAATACAAGCCAAATACTGGCGGAGTATGGAAGTGATACGTACATTGAAAGAAGGAGGTATGCGAACGAAAAGCGGTATCATGCTTGGGTTGGGTGAAGAAAAAGAAGAAGTGATACAGACTTTAAAAGATCTTCAGGCAAATGGTTGTGATGTAGTAACAATAGGGCAGTACCTGCAACCAACAAAAAAGCATTTACCTGTGCATCGTTTTGTTCATCCTGATGAGTTTGCTGAGTATAAAGAAATTGGTTACACACTTGGATTGGATTACGTAGAGAGTGGGCCGCTGGTTCGTTCATCTTATCATAGCGAAAGGCATGTGTTTGCCGGATTAGGAAGAAAGGAATGGGAGATGAGTAAGTCAATGGTCAATAGTCAATAGTCAATGGCTTGTTTATGCAAAGATCTTTCCTGATACAAATATTCATTTTCATTTCAGGGTTATTATTTTCTAATTTTTCATTTAGTCAGTTAACATGGGTAAATGTTGATTCATTGTATCAACCATTACCTACTTCAATTCATGTGTATAAAACCACAAGTTTATTAGATGGTAAACCTAACATTGCTTTCTATGTTGAGGCTGATCTGAAAGATAAAAAACTAAATTTTACAGTAGATACCACTTATCAAAGAAGATTAACTCCTTCAAAATTTTATGAAAAAAATGATAAGCCTCTTTTAGTGGTGAATACAACGTTCTTTTCTTTTGAAACGAATAAAAGTTTGAATGTTGTGATCAAGGATAAGAAATTGGTAGGTTATAATATTCACAGTATCGCTGGCAAGGGAAAAGATACTTTAACGTATCGTCATCCATTTGGTAGTGCAATTGGAATTTCAAAAAAAAGAAATGCTGATGTTGCATGGTTGTATACTGATTCAAATTCAAAAAAAGTAAATGCTTCTCAATTTGTACTTAAAGTAATAAAGGACTCTTTACCAAATCCCGATAAAAAATATTTATTTCAAAGAACTTCAGTTCCGGATCATCAAGGTTTTGATGAATGGAAAATGCAAACAGCTGTTGGAGGAGGCCCCGTACTACTTCAAAATGGTGAAATTAAGATCACCAATAATGAAGAATTGAAATTTGCGGGTAAAGCCATTGATGATAAGCATCCACGAACAGCAATAGGTTATACAAAAGATAAAAAGCTGATCATATTAGTCATACAAGGAAGATTTCCTGATATTGCGGAAGGAGCAACACTCACACAGGAAGCACAGATTTTTAAAGATCTTAATTGCTGGGAAGCATTAAATCTAGATGGTGGAGGCAGCAGTTGTTTACTCATTAATGGTAAAGAAACTATTAAGGTTTCGGATATTACTGGCCAACGTCCTGTTCCTGCAGTTTTTCTTATCAAACAGAAATAATATTTGTTGCAGATCAATGTTCATTTTATTGACAACCATTTAATTTGTCTATAATAAAAAGACAATTAGGTTTAAAAGTATAAGTGTCAATTCGCCAGTGAAATAATACGAATTGTGGATAATTAATCCTTTTTTCTACTAATTGGCATTCTTTTGGCATAATTTTTTATTAAATTATAACAAACAGAATTTTATGAGAAAAATAGTCAAATTGGTTTTTGTAGCAGGTGTTTCAATTGCAATATTTTTTTCTGCTTGTTCAAAGGATAGCTCTACAACTAATTCTACAAAGAGTACAATACTTAAAGTAAGATTAACAGATAATCCGGTAAATGCGGAAGAAGTAAATGTGGATATTCAGCAAGTAAGGGTTAAGTATAGTGAAGATTCTCTGAGTGGCTGGGCTGATCTTAATACATATGATGGAGTCTATGATCTTTTAGGATTGCAAAATGGTGTGGATACTTTATTAGCAGTTGATACAATACCTTCTGATGTGATCAAAGAAATAAGGCTTGTGTTAGGCTCAAACAATTCAATAAAAGTTAATGGTGTAGTTTATCCGCTTACAATTCCAAGTGGATCTGAATCAGGATTAAAAATAAAAGTCAATAAAAGATTGAATGGAACACTGGATTCATTATTGATCGATTTTGACGCTGCTCTTTCGATACACCAGGTTGGAAATGGTGATTATAAATTAAAGCCTGTAATAAAATTAAAATAAAACATTGTCCTTGTTAAGTGAATAGTCCCGGTATTTATTTGCCGGGATTATTTTTTCTCTCTTAATTAATTCATTAACCCACATAAAAAAACCTGCAGTTACAAACTGCAGGTTTTTTTATAAGTTCAATTTATGGTTTAAGATGTTATTGTTGGTTTTTTCTTTTCCTTAGAAAATGTTCTTCCCAACGGGCCTTTCTTTCCCAGATCAACAAGAATTGGTGCCGCAACAAATATGGAAGAATAAGTACCTGTAATTACACCGATCAACATTGCAAAGGCAAATCCTTTTGTTACCTGTCCACCCACAAGGAATAAGATCAGGATCGTCAGGAATACTGTCAATGATGTCATTACTGTACGGCTCAATGTTTCATTGATGGCTCTGTTGATCACTTCACCTCTTGGAGCATTAGGCATTAGTCTGCTGTCTTCACGAATACGGTCAAATACAATTACCGTATCATTCATCGAGAAACCTATTACCGTTAGAATGGCTGCAATGAAGTGTTGATCGATCTCTAATGGGAATGGTACAATATTTCTGGCAAAAGAGAATACAGCTAAGGTTACCAATACGTCGTGCAATAAGGCAACAATAGTACCCAGTGAATATCTCCAGTCACGGAAACGGATGAAGATATAAAGGAAGATGGCCATGATCGCAAATATGGTAGCTTTCATCGCACCAGCCTTCAGGTCATCAGAAATTGTAGGTAAAACTTTCTTTGATCCCATTTTACCGGTATTGTTTTCACCCGCACTGAATTTTTCATACGTCATTGTAGCAGGGAAATATGCTTTTAATCCATCAAACAGTTTCCTTTCTACCATTGAGTCAATACCTGGCTTATTTTCTTTGATCATGAAAGCAGTGGTAATATCCAACGTGGTATTATCACCGATTGTTTTGATAACCGGGTTTTCACCTTCAAAAGTATTTGTCAATTCAGTTCTTACTTTCTCCACATCAACTTTTACTGGAAACTGAACAGTATAGCTACGGCCCCCGCTGAATTCAACTCCCTGATCGTATCCATTAAAATAAGATGCAATACCAAGTGCTAAAACAATCATTGAAACTATATAAGCATACTTACGGTATTCAATGAATTTATATTTAGCATGTCTGAATACTTTTTTAGAAACACCTGTAAAGTATTCAAGGTGGCGTTTTTTATTGGTAAACCATTCTGTTACCCAACGGCTTACCAGGATTCCACAAAATAAAGAAAGAATAAGACCAATGATTTGGGTAGTGGCAAATCCTTTTACCGGACCCAAACCAAAAGAGAATAATATAAATGCTGTTAAAAGGGTAGTAACGTGGGCATCCAATACAGGCGGTAATGAACGTTTATAACCTTCATTAATTGCAGGGATATAACCTTTGCCTTTTGAAAGCTCTTCTTTGATACGTTCGTATATGATTACGTTTGTATCTACGGCCATACCAATGGTAAGTACAAGACCAGCAATACCCGGAGCGGTCAATGTTGCACCAAGTCCTGCCAAAACGCCAACCGTAAACAATAAGTTTAATATTAAAGCAATATTTGCGATCCAACCACTGGTATTATAATAAACCAACATCAGTAAGAAGATCACAATAAATGAGATAAAGAAGGCCATAGAACCACCACGGATGGCATCTTTTCCAAGCGTAGGACCAACTTGTTGTTCCTGAACAATTTTTGCAGGTGCAGGCAGTTTACCGGCTTTTAAGATATTTGCCAGATCCTGAGCTTCCTGTTGAGTATATCCACCGGAAATAGTTGATGTTCCGTTTGGAATAGGAGTGATAACAGTAGGAGCTGAGTAAACAATATTGTCCAGTACGATCGCAATTGGTTTATTATCTGCCTGTGTATTCGGATCTCCAGCAGCTTCTTCTGTCATTCTTTTCCAGATTGCAGCACCAAAGTTTTTCATATCCATCCGGATCTCAACTTTACCATATTGGTCAAAGTCCTGGCTGGCATTTGAAATTGCATCACCTTCCAGTTTAGCCGTGGTACGACCATAGGTTTTTAAAGCATAAAGAGGAACTGATTTTGCAGATCTTCCTTTAGTATCTTTTTCAGGTATACCATATGCAAAAACTGCATCAGATGGGAAGTTAGGCCTGAATTCATTTATGTACTGACGGAAAAGTGAGGTGTCTTTTATTTGCACAGCACCAATAGCAGCAGGATATGAAATTTCTCCTTTTTCATTTCTACCTGGCTGAAAGAACTGAATAAATTTATCTATTGATAAAGTTGTTACAGCAAGTTCACTGGTTTTGCCTGAAGTATCTCTTGTATCTCCGGTAGAAAGTTCGTCGGCCAGCGTTTTTGTTTTATTAGTATCTGCTGAAGCAGTTGCATTTCCTGTTGTATCAGTTTTCACTGTAGTATCAACAGTAGCGGTAGTATCTTTTACTCCGCCATATTTGATGTTGAATGCATCAATAAAACGCTGCCAGCTTGAATTGTAATTAGGGTCTTGTAAAGTGTACAATTCCCAGAATTGTAAATTGGCAGTACTCTGTAAATATTTTCTAACTCTCTCTTTGTCTTTGATACCAGGCAATTCTACATTGATAATTCCTTTATCACGGTTAGGATTGATATTAGGTTGCGCTACTCCAAACTGGTCAATACGGGTACGAAGTACTTTGAAAGTTCTGTCAAACGCATCTTTTTGATTTGTTCTGATATAGCTTTCTACCTGGCCATCACTCGATTTTACATCAATGGCACCATTACTTGCAGCAGCAAATAAGGTAGCTAATGGTCTGTCTTTTTCAAGCTTCCTGTATTCAGAAATGAAAAGAGTAATAAAGTCATCACCACTATTTGCTTTTCTCTTATCAGCATTGATAATAGCCGCTTTAAAATTCGGATCAGTCGTATTGTTAGCCAATGAATTTAATAATCCGGTCATTTCCACTTCCAGTGTAACGTTCATTCCACCTTGCAGATCAAGACCAAGATTCAGTTCCTCTTCTTTAGCTTTCTGATAACTCATTGCACCATTGATACCATAAGTAACAGTTACATCTTTGGTGCTGTCCAATAATCTCTTTATACGATCATTATAGATCTTATCTAAGAATTCCTGATATACTAATTGTGAATCCTTGTTACCTGGAAATTTTTCCAGTGCACTTTCATAATTCGTTTTTATAAAACCTCTGGCACTGGTCTCCATTTTCTTTTCATGATTTTTTACAAACCATGTAAAGGATAATTGATAAAGAGAATAAATGATCAGAAGGACAGTGAAAAAGCGAACCAAACCTTTCAGTTGCATACGTTGATTGATTTACATGAATTAGCCCTGAACCATGCTGTATTTCAGGATGGAAAGGGTATACATAGATTTTAAGGACGGCAAAGATAGCAGTTTCATATTAATTCTATCCAACAAAAAATGAGCTCTTCTTCCTTGATTTCTAAAAGCTTAACTAGTAGAAAAACTATCTTCTTCATCAAGTTGAAAAATGCTCAATAATTAACGCATTCAACTTTAATTATTCAGAATAAATTGCTTTGCCTTACCTTCAAATTATTACTTTTGGGCCGTTTATATTTAATTCAAACTATTAAAAACAAACATTTTACATGCAGTTATCTTCTTTATTAGACAGGTTTAATGAGCCGGAAACGTTGAAAATGGCAAAACTTGGCCGTGAATTAAGAGCAAAAGGGGTAGATGTGATTGACCTAAGCCTTGGAGAGCCTGACTTTGATACACCTGAACATATTAAAGAAGCCGCTATAGAGGCAATAAAAGATAACTGGAGCCATTATACACCTGTAGCTGGTTTTCTGGATCTGAGAGAAGCTGTTTGCACTAAATTAAAAAGAGATAACAATTTAGATTATAAGCCGGAGAATATAGTCGTATCCACAGGAGCGAAGCAAAGCCTTGCCAATACAATGCTGGCATT
>JAHEMN010000103.1 GCA_024643645.1 Chitinophagaceae bacterium
CAATGAAAATGGAGGTGCTATAAATATGGGAAAGACAGCGGTTCATGAAGTTGGACATTGGCTGAGCTTAAAACACCTTTGGGGTGATGAATTTTGTGGGGATGATGGTATTGCAGATACTCCAAAGCAAGCAGGTTATAATGTTGGATGCCCTTCAGGAACATTGATCTCATGTGGTAATGGCCCGGATGGCGATATGTATATGAATTATATGGATTTTTCCAATGATGGGTGTCTGAATATGTTTACACAAGGTCAAAAGGACAGGATGCTGTCTTTGTTTAAACCGGGCGGACCCCGGAACTCATTGCTTACTTCAAAAGGATTGGACATTCCATTGATATTCGAATCACCACTACCTGAAGATGATCCGAAATGGCTGGAAGTAAAAATGTACCCAAATCCTGCTACAACTGATTTAATTCTTGATTTTACATATGATATTAGGTGGTTGGGAAAAACAATTCAGGTAAGTAATTTACAAGGACAAGTCCTTATGAATGTGTTAGTTACGTCTAAAAATCAAAGGATTGATATAAGCAGATTACAAAAAGGAATTTATTTTCTTGCAGCGAAAAAGGATGATGGGGAGTCTATTAAGAAGCGTTTTATCAAATTATGAGTCGCAACCAAATATTATTCTAACGGCAAGCTATGGGGTCACTGAAAAGTGGCCTCTTTTTTTATCAAAGTACTTTCAGGCTATTGACCTTATCCTGATCTATTTGCTTCACCAGGGCTTCAAGCCCATCATATTTCACCTCTTCCCGCAGGTATTTTTTAACAAAAACTTTTAGCTTTTGACCGTAAATCTCTTTATCAAAATCAAAAAGGTTTACTTCTATCACTTTCGATTTGCCATCAACAGTTGGGCGAAAGCCAATACTCATCATCCCCTTTATTTTTTCTGAATTTCCTTCCAGTTGAGCATATACAGCGTAAATGCCATTACCTGGAATAATTTTTTCATCATTTTCTATGTGGAGATTTGCAGTTGGGTATCCTAATTTTCTGCCTAATTTATTACCATGAACAACAGTACCTGAAAAGAAAAAATCGTAACCCAATAACTTATCTGCTGTAGCAATATCATTTTGAAGAATTGCTTCCCTGATATTAGTAGAACTGATTGAAATATTTTCAAGGATATGCTTAGGAATTTCTTTAAGGTTAAAGTTTAACTCCTTCGACATTTTTTCTAATAATCGATAATCACCCATTCTGTCTCTTCCAAAACGATGATCATATCCAATTATAATAGTATGTGGGTGAAATTTATCTACCAAAAAGTTTTTTATATACTCTTCTGCCATTTGATTGGCAAAAGCATCTGTAAAAGGCACTATGACAAGGTGGTCTATTCCAATTGCTTCCAGTAATTCAATTTTCTCATCTAATGTATTGATCAATCTGATACCCAGGATTGTTGATGATACCACTTTTCTTGGATGTGGATAAAAAGTGATAATAACAGTTTCTCCTTTGTTTGCTGTTGCTTCTGATTTTAATTTGTCTATTACCTGTCGATGCCCCATATGAACGCCATCAAATGTTCCTATAGTGATAACTGCATTTTTAAAAGCAGGTAGATTTTCTATGTCTCTGTGTACTTGCATAATATAATTGGGCAAAACTAATTGATAATTGATAATTGACATTGGGAATTGAGTTTTAGATTTGCCGTGTAATCGAAATTATGAGTTTGTATAGCAAAAGAGGCGTATCTGCCCAAAAAGAAGAAGTACATGCAGCTACAAAAAATCTTGATAAAGGACTTTTTGAAAAGGCGTTTTGTAAAATTTATCCTGATGTATTAAGCGGAGATGATGATTGGGTGAATGTAATGCATGCAGATGGGGCAGGTACAAAAAGTATACTTGCCTATCTCTATTGGAAAGAAACAGGTGATGTTTCTGTATGGAAAGGAATTGCGCAGGATGCTATTGTTATGAATCTTGATGATCTGCTTTGTGTAGGTATATATGATAAGATTCTTTTTTCATCGACCATTGATAGAAATAAGAATGTGATACCTGCAGAAGTTCTGGAAGCTGTGATTAATGGCACCCAGGAATTTTTTGATACAATGAAGGATTTTGGTATCAATATTAGTTTTATGGGGGGAGAAACTGCGGATGTGGGTGATGTAGTTCGTACAATGGCTGTAAATGGCACAATGACTGCAAGATGGCCAAAAGCAAAACTGATCACCAATGAAAAAATTAAAGCCGGCAATGTAATCGTTGGGTTGGCTGGATTTGGTCAAGCTGATTATGAGAATAGTTATAACAGTGGTTTGGCCAGTAATGGGCTAACCAGTGCAAGACATGATGTTTTGCATAAAACCTATGGAGCAAGATTTCATGAAAGTTATGATACATCTCTGGATGAGCATGTGGTTTATATAGGGCCTCATAAACTGACAGATGAAGTAAAGGATGGAGAAAGAACAACTACGATCGGAGAATTATTATTAAGCCCTACAAGAACATTTGCACCGGTAATGAAAGAATTACTGGAAAATAATTTTGATGCTATTAATGGCCTGGTGCATTGCAGTGGCGGCGGACAAACGAAATGTTTAAAGTTTGTTCCGGATAATGTACGGATCGTAAAAGATAATTTATTTGAACCACCGATAATATTTAAACTGATCCAGCAAGCAAGTAAATCAGATGACCGGGAAATGTACCAGGTTTTTAATATGGGTACCAGGTTAGAAATTTATACCAATGAAAAAGATGTTAATGCTATTATCAGCACAGCAGAAAAATTTGGTGTTGGTGCTCTGGTTATTGGAAGAGTGGAAGAGAGTGAAAAAAAGGAACTGATGATCAAATCAGGTTCTGTTGATTTGATTTATAATTAATTTACAGCTATGCAATCATTCGAACTCTTATCTCAGAAATTTGCCCTTCACTTTGATAAAAGACATTTTCCGTTGCAGCCGGCATCTCTTTATGATCCCAATGAATATTTTTTAAAACTTGGGGGAAAAAGAGTTCGTCCTGTTCTTTGTTTGATGGGAAATGAACTCTTTGATGAGATAAAAGAAGACGCATGGCATTTGGGAACTGCCATTGAGCTTTTTCACAATTTTACTTTGATACACGATGATATAATGGATAAAGCTCCGTTACGTCGGGGTATGGAAACAGTACATTCAAAATATGGGGATAGCACTGCTTTGCTTGCTGGCGATGTAATGCTGGTAACTGCGTATGAAGAATTAAATAAGATCAGTATTGAATTTCTGAAATCTATACTTTCTCTATTCAATAAAACAGCCAAAGAGGTATGCGAAGGTCAGCAACTCGATATGGATTTTGAAAAAAGGGATAGTGTTGAAATGGATGCATATATAAACATGATTACATTAAAGACCTCAGTTGCTTTAGCAGCAAGTCTTCAGACAGGTGCAATATTGGGTGGAGCCGGACAAAGGAATCAGCATTTATTATACGAATTTGGAAAGAAACTAGGTATAGCCTTTCAGATACAAGATGACTATCTGGATGCCTTTGGTGATCCCGATAAATTTGGTAAGCAGGTAGGTGGTGATATTCTTTCTAATAAGAAAACATTCTTATTGTTACATGCTCAGGAAACTGCTTCAGCAGCTCAACAAAAAGAATTGAAAGATATCTTAGCAGGCTCAGACGATCAAAAAATTGAAAAAGTGTTACAAATATTCAGAGACTGTAAAGTTGATGAATGGGCCTTAGAGTTAAAAAATAAATATCTTGATGAGGCTTTCTCACATCTTGAAGACATAGCTGTCTTATCCAAAAGAAAAGAGCCACTCATAGAGTTGGCTCATTTCCTCGTTAAAAGAGAACATTAAATTCCGACTGTTCAGATTAAACTAAAAAGGCAGATTACAATTATTGCCAGATCAATTAAAATCGTTAAAAATAAGATCGGTATTGTGATTTTGGTTGGCAAGGCAGCAAGGTTAGAGATCAAACTGGCAGACATTGCTCCGATGGCAAACGGCCAGAAAATAAAATTATTACCTGTAAGAAGAATTACTGCAACAGTAAGTATAGTGAATACACAACCATGTCCTGCTATGGCAAATGCAGTCCAGCCAAGTCTGTTCTCTTCCTGATTGTCGGCCCAATTAATAAAACGAGTCCAAAGGGTATTTTTACTTACAGTATGGCTGTGAGAACTTGTAAATGATTGTTGTATTGTTGTTTGCATAATAATAATTTATTTATGCGAAAATGAAAAGTATTTCATTTTTAAGAAATGATAAAGGTTCTTTAACGAACTGATTTTTATCAGTAGGAATTTTAATAATTAGCTTGTTAAGACTTATTAATCAGCTTTCATTCTTATTTTTACGGTCATTGAAATTTAAAACCAATCAGCTTATGGCATCTCAACTATTCCGTAAAAAATCTATCGATACAATTTTAAGTGATGCAGAACAAGGAATTATAGACGGACATGGAGGAGGATTGAAAAAGGTATTGGGTGTCCGTGACCTGACTTTCTTTGGTATTGCAGCAATTATAGGTGCCGGAATTTTTAGTGGTATCGGTTCAGCCGCTTCATCCGGTGGCCCTGGTATTGTTTATCTATATGTGTTTACGGCAATTGCTTGTGGTTTTGCTGCGCTATGCTATGCTGAGTTTGCTTCTACTGTACCTGTATCAGGAAGTGCTTATACTTATTCATATGTTGCTTTCGGAGAAATATTTGCCTGGATCATTGGTTGGGACCTTTTGATGGAATATGCTATCGGAAATATTGCGGTTGCAATTTCCTGGAGTGATTATTTTACAACAATGATGTCGAATGCAGGAATGCATATTCCTGATTGGATGACGATGGATTATATAAGTGCCAAAGCCGAACAGGGAGCAGCATGGCTTAATGCACCACAGATATTTGGATTCAGGATCATCATGGATATACCGGCTTTGATGATCGTTGCTTTGATCACCTACATTGTTTTCAGAGGTATAAAAGAATCCCGGTCTGCCAGTAACCTGATGGTGATTATTAAATTGGCTGTTATCTTTTTTGTAATAGTATTAGGAGCATTTTATGTAAATCCCGAAAACTGGACACCATTTACTCCGGAAGGATTTGGAGGAATTATGAAAGGAGTATCTGCAGTATTCTTTGCTTATATCGGATTTGATGCTCTTTCAACAACTGCTGAGGAATGTAAAGATCCTCAACGGGATCTGCCAAAGGCAATGATCTATTCACTTATTATTTGTACCATTATTTATGTTCTGGTTGCATTAGTGTTAACGGGTATGGTTGATTATTCAATGCTAAATGTAGGTGATCCGTTAGCAATGGTTTTTGATCAGAGAGGATTGAAATTTATATCAGGAATAGTTGCTGTTAGTGCCATTGTAGCCACTGCAAGTGTATTGCTTGTTTTCCAGATGGGACAACCAAGGATATGGATGAGTATGAGCAGAGATGGTTTGTTGCCAAAAGTATTTGCAAAAATTCATCCGAAATATGGCACACCATCGTTTTCTACAATCCTTACAGGGATAGTAGTAGCAGTGCCTGCTTTGTTCTTAAACCTGGGAGAAGTAATATCACTAACAAGTATAGGTACATTATTTGCATTTGTTTTAGTGTGTGCAGGAGTGCTGGCATTACAACAAAAGAAGGAAAGGCCGATAAGTAAATTCAAAGTGCCTTATGTAAACGGACAATTTATTTATCCTGTTTTATTGATTATTGCAATCATCATTGTTGCCATAAATATGCCTTCTTATTTTATAGAAGAAATATGGACAATTGATACCTGGCCAATGGCCGTGTTTTGGATAATTACGATTATTATGGCTTTCTTGGCATTTACAAAGAGATTTTCATTGATACCAATTTTGGGAATGATCAGTTGTTTTTATCTGATGGCACAGGAAACGCATAAAGTATGGATGCGATTTATTATTTGGCTTGTGATCGGGCTGTTAATTTACTTTTTGTACAGCTATAAGAATAGTAAACTGGCGAAGGAAAAAGATTAATTTCTCTAATTAGTAAATCTGCCGCACTTATTACTTTGATAACTTTGTGCGGCAGTTTTGTTTTATCATTAATATGATTTTTTTCAGATAAAGAGATATGAAATACCAGATCGGCGATACAGTTTTACTAATTCATTCAAATGAAGAAGGTAAAGTAGTGGATGTAATGAATGAAAATATGCTGATGGTTGATGTTAATGGAGTTACATTTCCAGTTTATATGGACCAGGTAGACTTTCCCTATTTTAAAAGATTTAGTGAAAAGAAATTATTCCCTCAAAAAAAAGAAAAGAAATTTGTGGATGATCTCCGAAAAGAAAAACCATCAAAGGGAAATCAGGTTATTGATGGTGTTTGGCTTACATTTCTTCCGGTAATAGATATTGATGAATTTGGTGATGATGTTGTCAAAGAATTAAAACTGCATATTGATAACCGTACCGAAACCGCCTATCACTTTATTTATAAGTTACATTTTTTTGGCAAACCTGATTTTGAACTAAAAAATACGATTCATCCATTTGAACATTTCTATTTGCATGATATTGACTTTGCTGATCTGAATGATAGTCCGGCATTTGAATTTGAATTTTCATTAGTAACCCCTTCAAAAAAGAAAGCTGATCATTTTGAAACATCAGTCAAGCTAAAGCCAAAACAGCTTTTTGCAAAAATTGAACAACTAAAGAAAAAGAATGAAGCAACTTTTTCTCAATTGTTGTTTGAGGATTATCCGGATAAATTAATTGAAGACAGGGTTGAGATGGGAAAATTAGCAGCAAGAGGGTATAAGATCTATGACGCATCAAAAGCAAGAGAGCACCTGGAACCATTTCGGAGTGTGGTTGATCTGCACATAGAGAAACTGACTGATAACTGGAAGCATTTGAGCAATTTTGATATTCTCAGTATGCAATTAAAAACTTTTGAAAAATATTATCAATTAGTCGTTTTACATCATCAACCTTCGTTTATTGTTATCCATGGTGTAGGTGAAGGGGTATTAAGGAACGAGATTCATGAAAAACTTCGGTTAAGGGCTGAAGTGAAGTCATTTGTAAATCAATTTCATCCCAATTATGGTTATGGAGCTACTGAAATATTCTTTCAATACTAGTACTTAAAGTGAGAGAAATTTTAGTTGTACCCTTTTTAGGGTATACGACTAGTATATTATTTTAGTATTTTTCCTGCTTAATTGAAATTATTCATTTATTCATAAGTATTAAAGGAAAACTATTTTAAATATATATATGAATTATAATAAATACACAGCTTTACTTTTTTTGGCAATTTGTTGTCTAATTTTTATTGGTTGCAAAACTTCTGGTCATAGCCTTGCACTTAAAAATGAATTAACTAATATTGAAATTGAAGAAAAACATGATGCGATAAGCTATAGATCTCTTGCATCACAGCAAATTCCAACTTTTCTGGAAAGGTCTTCTTTATCCCGTGGAGTGTTTACTCCAGTAGTGGGAAGTGCAGTCTCATTAGCCACAAATGCAATTAAAAAAATGATAGCAAAGGATAGGGCAAAGTATGTTGCCAACTACTCTTTTGCTTTAACTGATTTATTTTTTTATGACCAATTATCTGCTGAAAGCGTTTTTGATCCTGTTGGTATGCAGTTTAATGGTTTTACTTTAATACGAACCTTTATTAATAGTCAAAATCAAACTGATACAGCTTTTATTGCAAAGTTTGAATTAGATATTAGTGCCACAAATGAAATTATTAATAACTCTGTTTTTAGGCTTAAACTTGCAGATTTTCAACTCTTCTATTCTAAAATAAAAATGACTAAGGCTCAAAAGAATAATATAAATATGGATATCGAAATCACTTTCAACACATCTTATGTGAATGAACTTGGCCAGTTGTTTGATAACGTAGAACTTGGAAAATTCTATTTTTTACTCCGTGAGGCACCTATGGATAAAAAGGACCCCAATTATTCGGGCTTTTATGAAAATTTGCAAAATAGTAGAATTGATGGAAGAAGCTTTATAGTTCCAAGATCTTTTGGTTATTATAAAAATGCAAAAGGGGACATCGCTAAATCATATAGTCAAGGGGCATATTCTATTTCAGCGAAAGTAACAGAAAGTGCAAACGACAGATTTGTTACAAAAATAATCTCGGATAATAGCAATCAGATAATAGAAATGATAGGAAAAGGGGCTAAAAGTGCATTAGTAAAGTAATTTTATATTGAAGTTGATTAATAAAAGGATAGGCATAAATTAATTTAAATATTTTCAAATTGATTTTTTCCTGCATTCAGTGTTTAATTTTGTAGTTGCTACAAGCCTGGCTATCGATCTTCGGTTTACTGGAGGTAGGAAAGTCCGGACAGCACAGAGCAATGCACCGGTGAAGAGCCGGCTGTTTGGAAACAAGCAAGAGAAAGTGCCACAGAAAATAACTGTCCTGATGAAAATCGGGATGAGGGTGAAAACGTAGGGTAAGAGCCTACGGCTTTTGATGGTAACATCATTTGCGGGTAAACCTTGCATGCTGAAATGCCACATATATCCCGCCTTATTTTAAATAATAAGGTAAGTTGCTCGTTTACTATCATCTTGAAAAAGATGTGGCGGGAAGGGTAGGCAGCTTGATCCCGTTAAGTAATTTTCGGGACAGATAAATGATAGCCCACGACAGAATCCGGCTTACGGCTTGTAGCTTTTTTTATTTTATCGCATTTCCAAAATAACCTCCGATTTCCATCATCCAGGCAATACCTAAATGAATCAATAATCCACCAAGAATAGAACGGGTTTGAAAGACTACAACTCCTAATATTATTCCTCCAAAATAGGAACTGATACATTCACCCAACGGTTTCCCGAAATGAATGGTGCAATAAAAACATGCCATTGGTAAAATAGCATCTTTACCGGCCCATTTAATAAATGCAAGGATCAGGAATCCACGAAAAAATAATTCAATGGTAATAAAGTCTGAGCCATAGGATATTTCAAATAATAATTTATGCCACCATCGCAACCCCGGCTCATTGTAAACAGAAGCGATCGATTTTAATTTCGGATATACTGCTAAAAAATCTGGTTGTGTTGAAGCGGCAGCAATAAGTGGAACCATTATAAGAAGCATTAAAAAATAAGGTTTCCAATTCATCTCTTTCGTCTTTAATCCATAAAATGGTTGATTATTATCTGCAGTTTTCCATATAATGAAAAGTATGCCAGTGATCACAACTACTAAGATTGGCCAGTATATTATTTGATTCCAGTAATTATCCCAGTTTATATTTTCTGAAAAAGAAATATTGAGATCCCATACTGATTTAAAAGAAAAGATTGCCGGTGCAATTAATAGCAACAAAATAAAAGATGGACTTTTAAAGTATTTTTTCCCTCCAGCTATTTTATAAAGTATATATGGAACACCAAATGCAAAAAGAAACAAAATATACCTGCTCAAAAAACTAAAAAGAAACGAATGCTGCTTATTTATATATTCATCTGCATCAAAATAATAATTCAGAAAAATAAGTAATGCTGTAAAAATGGATACAGTGATTAGCACTTTTTTATTGATCTCGTAAAAGTACCTATAGATATTTTGAACGATTTCCTTCATTTAAAGGGGGAAAATAAAATATTTTATTGGTCTTTAAACTTTCTTGCGTTATACACTTCCAATGTTTCGTTAATAATTTATAAAATAAAAAGTATAGCCATGAAAACTATCACACTTAACCGGATCACATTAGCTGCATTTGCAGTTTTATTTTCTTTATTTATTACATCTTGTCAAAAGGAAGCAAGCTTAAGCACTTCAGAGTCTGTATCAGAAGATGAAGCAACCACTTTATCAGATGAAAGTTTGCAGGCAGAGGCAAGTTTTGACGATGCAGATGATCTCGCCTTCATTGCAGCAGAAGAAGAAGGGAATGCAGGAGGATTTGGAGTTGAAGGCCGTTCAGCCGAAACTCAAGGACGTATTTTTCTACCAAATTTCTCAGAGTTGCGGGACAGAATTGGGGATTGTGCAACCATTACAGTTACACCAAATGACAGCACTTATCCTAAAACAGTTACCATAGATTTTGGAGACAGTTGTCTTGGAAGAGATGGTAAAGTAAGGAGCGGAAAATTAGTATTGCACTTTACAGGCCCTATCCGCAGACCAGGTTCTGTTGTTACATTGACTTTTGTACGATATCATGTAAACCGTGTTCACATAGAAGGTACAAAAGTTTTCACTAATCGTTCTGAACCACCAACACATAAATGGAGTATAGCAGTAGTAGATGGTAAAGTTACATTCCCTAGCGGCAGAGGTTATATGTATGAAGGGATTAAAAATGTAACTCAAATTGCTGGGATGTTAACAGCCAGGGTATGGGATGATGTTTACAAAATCACTACCCGTTCATCTACAAGATTCAATAATGGAAGAACTGTAAATATTGTAACGCTGGATCCATTGATCAAGAAAGTAGCTTGTCCATGGTTAAGCGAAGGCACTTTGAAGATAACGATCAATGACAGGGTTTTAAAGCTTGATTTTGGGTTCCCTAACAATGGTAATTGCGATAACAAAGCATTATTGACCTGGAATAACGGAAACAGTCAGCGTATTATAATCTTACCGTAATCTTTTCGACAGACCTATAAAAACGAAACAAATCCTCCTGGTTTTTAACGGGAGGATTTTTATTTTGCTTTTAGTAAATTTCGATTAATCCAGGCCACAGCTTTTTTTACATAATACTCATTATCGTTTTCCAGATTTTTTATCAGTTTTTTTATTTCAGTATGATGTGACGGAATTCTTGTATACCATTCTACTAATACCAATGATAATCTTCGTTGCCAGAAATCTTCCGAAGAATTATATTTCCAGGCTAAAGCAAATATTTCCTTTTGATGTGTTTTTAATAACTGCTTTAATGCCTGCATACCCATTGCATCGCAGACCGCCCAGTTGCCAATATTTTTAGAAAATGAATCGATTATTGCAAGTGTTTTGTCAGGATCTTTTTTAGCAATTTTGCCTAATAATTTTACTGCCAATGTTTTTTCTTCCAGCGAATCTGCTTCCCATAATTCTTTTACCAGATCAAATCCACCGGCTTTAAACTGTTTAGCTAATTCATTTAAAACAGGATTTCTTACACCATATACTTTGTTTGTACC
>JAHEMN010000014.1 GCA_024643645.1 Chitinophagaceae bacterium
CCGGCTTATGATGGTTCGTTTAGCAGGTACAACGAAAGATGGTTATTATGTACAGCAGAAAAAAGATGGAGAATTAATTATTGCCGATAATTCCACAAGGTCATTTGCAGAGCCAAGTGGGTTTGGAATGGGAAGGATGACACCGGGTCTTAATCCTGGTGATGATGACAGAATGTATTACCAGGGACGAACAACTCCACCTGCTACATTAGGCTTTACTAATACATTTAATTATAAAGGGTTTTCTTTAATGGCAGTAATAACCGGTAGATTCGGGCATAAGTTTCTTAGAACAGATGAATATTTATCATATACTGTTAATAACAACAATGTTAGTGCTTCAGGTCTGGCTAGTATACAGTCTCCATCATTAATTGCCAATACTTCAACCGGAAATATTGACCCTACATTACGTAACCAGACCATGTGGTTCAACACGGCTTCTCTACGGAATTATTATTCAGAAGAAATAGTTTCAGATGCTTCTCATATCAGGTTAAATGAAGTTTATCTCGGTTATGATATAGCTGATAAAACGCTAAATAAGTTGAAGAACTTTTTTAAGTCAGTTACAATTTATACACAAGCCAGAAATCTGGGATTGTTGTGGAAAGCAAATGATCTTGGACTGGATCCGGAGTTTCCAATTGGAACAGTGAAACCAGTAAGAACATTCACTTTTGGTGTTAGGCTTGGTATGTAAAATTCAATCAGTTATTTAAAAAACGTATTAAAAGAAAATATATGAAAAGAATATTATTATTACTTATAACTTTTGCACTGCTTAACACAGGGTGTAAAAAATATCTCGAAAAATCTCCAAGTGAAGGAGGCCTGGTCGGATTTAATAATGTGGATCAGTTTGATGGGTTATTAAATGATATTAGAATTACAAGAAATATTTTTGAATGGAGGAATGCCATTTATGCTTCTGATGATTGTTTCATTGACCCCGATTTTCAAACAGCAAGTCCTTCTTATCTGCAGCCAGAAGCTTTTAATACCTGGAATCAAAATGAACTTAGGAGCTTAACATCCTCAAATGGTTTTCAAAGAGGCTGGTCGTATATGTACACTTATAATTATATAACAGAAAAAATTGATGACCCTAATATTTCAGGTAGTGCTTTATTAAAAAAGCAGGTTAAAGCAGAGGCTATGTTTTTCAGGGCATTTAACTTTTTTAACCTCGCAGTAGAATATTGTATGCATCCGGGTTTGAACGGCGGGCAATATCCAGGATTGGGATATAAAAATACGATTAGTACCGACCCTTCAACCTATAGTGACAGGAAAACAGTAGACTTCACATTTCAAGGAATCGTTCAAGATCTTGCTAATGCTGAACAATTACTAAATGAAGCTGGTAAAGGTGATTTTAATATTAACCAACCCTGGAGGGCTACTGTAATTTCAGTTCAAGCTTTAAGAGCAAGGGTGGAATTGTATATGGGCAATTATACTAAAGCATTTGAATATGCCAAGAAAGCATATACCGGATACAGTTTTTTATATGACATGAATAATGCTTCATTGTTTACCATGCAGAACAGGACAACAACAAGTACTTCATGTAATGGTATTCCCACTTCAGTTACTTCTCAAAGCCCGGTAATCAGTAATGTGGGGGGAAGTGCAACTGATCCCAATGGCTTGTGGAATTATAAGGAGTCTTATTTCAGGTATGTAGCTCAATTTGCAGCAGCAAGTAAACTCCCGCCTTCACAAGATTTATATAATCTTTATAATACATCAGATTTAAGAAAGAAAATATTTTATGACAATAATCTGAATGCAAATAACAGCCCTTTTACTCCATGCAGAAAAGATGAATTGGTTTCAAAACAATACATGAAACATGCACTGGGAAATAACAGATCTGGTTTTGTATTGGGTGTTACTGTTCCTGAAATTATGTTGATAATGGCAGAATGCAGGGCAAGAGGAATGGGAGATGGAGAAAATGCAAGTATAATATTAAAGGAGTTAAGAAAAATGAGATTTCCTACAGGGTATGTTGATAATATAGGCGGTACACTTAAAGATGTTAAAGATGAAAGAAGAAGAGAACTTGCTTTTGTAATGCGTTGGTATGATTTAAAAAGGTATAATGCTTTAGATAATGATAACATTACCGTTACAAAACGTGGCAGAGATGATGTTTATCAATTAAACTCGACAGTAGTAACCTATAAATTAGCACCAAATGCTCCGGCATATGCCTTACCAATTCCTGAAGTGGAAATTATTCTTTTAGGATCCTGGCAACAGAATGAATATGGAGGAGTTTCAAAGCAATAATTTTTGAATGAGTTCTAAACTTTAAAGTATTATCAATAATAAATAATTAAAGATGAAAAAATATTTGTTTATCATATTAATTTCTGCAAGCCTAGCAGCTTGTGAAAAAGGAGAAGAATATAGGGGTAATAATTTTCCAGGATTTTCTGGTGCCGGTGAAAGTGCTACCTGGGTTGTTTATAATCATAATGTAACAGACATTACCTATGTAACCAGTGTATTACCGATACAAACCCCGCCCACTACTTATTTTAAACTTGATTCAACTTATACTGCTTCCCGTCAGAAAGAGGTTTCGGCAGCTTCATATAAAATATATAAAAGTGGCGAAGTAGCTGTGATTATAAATAATGCCTGGGTAAAGCAGCCCAATTATAAGTGGGAGCTTGCCGGCGATCAAATAAATATCTATAAAAACAGCGGCAGTGCCTGGAATGTAGTAATCGTAGGTTTTCAGGATCAGGAAAAACTATTATTGAAGTTTAAGAAATCATTTTTTGGAGATACGTCATCCGATAAAGAACGTTTTGTAATGGAAGTTTTTTATACAATATTTAAATAAAACAAACATGAAATATTTTCTAACTATTCTGATAGCTTCTTTCTTAATTATTTCTTGTGATAAAGAAGAAACAGTTAATAATATTAATGTGGAAGGTTACTGGAGTGTACAGGACCCTACATATTCTTTAAGTTCATCAAGAGACCTATATCATTTGTTTAAAGCACCAAATGCGTATTACAGATTTAGCTATCTTAAAACAAACGATTTTTCTGTGTTAACATTAAAGCCTCAATCAGATTCAATGATTGCTTTTTATCAGGTTAATGGAACACAGCTTATGCTGCCAAGCCCTTCGCCAAGTGCATCCGTAGGGTTTGGTTATCCAGGTAATAACCTGATAAGTCAAACAGATAATGAAATGATGTTTACCAGGTTGGTAATTACAAAAAGAGATGGAAATACAGGAGAGCCATTAACTACCAGAACAGATACAATAAAGTATACACGGGTTACTGATCAGGTAAAAGTGGCTTATTTTAATAATTATCTTAAGCAGTGGCATCCATAATTAATTAAGTGCTTGTCATAATATTAATAAAATTTATCGGCAATGAATAATAGTTATGCCGGAATGGAATTGCGTAGAAAAATTTAAATGATTTGTTGAGATGAAGATTAAATATTCCTTTTTAGTACTATCGTTATTATTTATTTTCGGAGCAACTGAATTAATAGCACAAAATTCAGCTAAGGGAGTAGCCAGGTTAAAAGGCAAAGTATTAAATTTTGGATCAACTGTAGTTTTGAATGACTTTTCAGAGACTCAAAATATAACGCCTTCTTCATTTAACAGACAGGTTGAGATTTACAAAGACTCCATAATTGAGCTTGAGGTTCCCTTGAAAGCTCCTGCTTATTTCAGAATTGGGCGAAATAAACTCTATCTCTCTCCTGGGGACAACCTTGAATTTATTATTGATAACAACAGAGCGGATTTTGCAGTATTTAAAGGTAAAGGGAGTGCTATAAATACTTATATGAAAGATGTGCCTTTTCCAAAAGCTGGTTCTTTTCTTGAGGCAGGAAGAAACTTAAAAGCAACTCCCGATCTAATGCTTAAATTTATTTTAAGTGCGGCAAAAGAAAGAAACAGGCAGCTTACTTCATTAAAAGGTGTTTCACAGGAATTTGTTCGTCTGGAAAAGGCAAGGAACCGTGCTGATATAATAAAATCTATACTAGCAGTACCGGCCTATTCATATAGTATATTTAAAGATAAACCAAAAGAGGATCAGGAGTCATACAACAAAGAGTTTAAAAGAATTTCTGACCCCGTTAAAGATTCATTACTCAAAAACTTCTTTGACCCCAGCTTGTTGCAAGTAGAAGTGTACAGAGATATTGACAGCTATTTGGATATCACAAAAGCAAAGCCTTCCGACTTGCAAATATTCCATGATTGGCAAAAGGCCAATAACATAGCAAGATCTATAATAAAACCGCTAAGTGATAAATCAAAAATCCCTTCCATTAAACTCGTTGTGGATTCAATTAAAACAAAAAAATACCGGGATATTTTACATTTATTATTAGCAGAGAAAATGAAGTTTGGTGAAGGAGATACTGCTATCGATTTTACTGTTAATAATACAGATGGTACAACTACCAATCTTTCAAGCTTAAAGGGGAAAGTTATTTATATCGATATCTGGGCTACCTGGTGCGGACCTTGTATGGCTGAAATGCCTCATTTGGAAGAATTAAAAGAAAAGTACAAATCACAAAACGATTTAGCAATTATTTCCCTTTCAGTAGATGACAACGACCCGATATGGTTAAAAAATCTTGAAAAAAGAAAACCAGAGGGAATACAATGGAGGATTGACAGGCCAAAGTTATCAGCGTATGAAGTTGAATCTATCCCTCGCTATATTTTGATTGACAAAGATTTTAAAATAGCAAATTTTACGGCTCCAAAAGCTTCAGATATTGAATTAACTAAAATATTGAATAACCTTTTGGGTCATTAATTTTCGACATGAATTATATAACATAATTCATTTACTTTTTAATCATAAATTATACATTGATTAATAACATGAATAAAGAAAAGATAATGGTGTTTCTGCTAAAAGGCATCGTTATATTCTTTTCAATGAACATACAGATTTTAGCTGCACAAGAAAAGGAATATGAAGCTTTAGAGTTGAAAAAACAGCCAGTTCGGGCAGGTCAAACTATTCAAATAAAATTTGATATTGCAAAAGCAGGGGTGTCTAAATCAGAAACACCCATATATGCAGTAATGTTTTCATACAAAAGCGGTAATGTAAGTGCTGTTGATACTTTAATGACTGGTAAATCTAAACTCACTGCAAAATTTAATGTACCAGATTCTGCGGATGCGATTGCTTTTAAATTTATACAAGGTTTACAGGAATATACCAATAATGGAAATGGTTATTATTACTCTGTAAACGATAAAAATGGTAATGCACAAATTGGTACTAAGTATTCTTTATACAGGTTAAACTCTAATGATTATCTTGTTGGAATTACAAAGGGAAGGGCTGAACTAGCAAAAAAGTATTACAATGAATGGTTTGCTGATCAGGATTTGGAAAAAATGAGCTATTATGAAAAAGCTATTGCTTTATATATCCGAAAAGATACTTCGGCCCTGATAAAACATTTCTCTTTAATATCAAGCTCAGAAGATTTAACGGAAGGTCAGTTTCAGAACTTAGGTTTATACACAAGATTAGCAGGGAAACTGTCTGCTAACTTAATTGAAAAAGAGAAAGAAAAAAGATTTCCCCGTGGTAAATGGTATTGGCAACCCTGGTTAGACTCCTTAAAAAAATTAGAAACTATTCCGGAAAAATTGGTTTGGATAAAAGCATTTCAATTTGTTTATCCCGATGTTTCAGCTACTGAGCATACAATTACATATGAAATGTATGTAGATATTATCCGCACTGCAGTTCGTACTAATGATTTGCAAAGCTTATTGTTATATTCTTCTTTGTTGAAGTCGAAAAATTATTCAGACGAAAGGTTAAACTATTACAATATTGAATTTGCAAAAAACCTTATTAAAAAAGATACATTATTAAACGATGCGTATCAATTGCTGAATAAGCCCTTGTCTTTTTTTGACACAAAAATTAAATCATTTGCTTCTATTCAAAATTATCAGTCTAAACAAATGTATTTGTTAGAGGCAAATAGACAATACATGGAAATAGCAAGCTTATTTGGGGAATTGTTGTACAAAATGGAGCGGTATGATTCTGCTTTTTATTACACTGGTGCAGCAGCTAATTTTGAAGATTTAAACAAACCGGTTTACAATGAACGGTATTTTCTTGCTATGGAAAAAATAAAAGGTGCCCAATATGTTATTGATGCGTTGAAACCTGTTTTTAGGGGCAAGGGTTACAATTATAAAATGCAGGAACAATTTTTAAGATTATATAAGAATACTTTTAAAAATGATGGGGTACTGGTACTGGATGAATTATTGAATGATACAAAACTTAAAACAAGAGAAGAAGTAAAATCCAAAATGATAAATGAACCTGCTCCTGATTTTTTATTACCCGGCCTAAAAGGGGGTAATATTAGTTCTGCTTCTTTAAAAGGAAAAGTGGTAGTACTCGATTTTTGGGCTACATGGTGTGGTCCTTGTGTGGCTGCTTTCCCCGCAATGCAGCAACTTGTAAATGCTAATAAATCTGACAGCAGTGTGAGAATATATTTTGTAGATACATGGCAAAAAGAAACGGATAAATATGCAAATGCAGAAAAATTCTTTACTGATAAGCCTTATAAACTTGATGTGTATATGGATACAGAGGATAAGGCAGTGAAGGATTTTAAAGTACAAGGAATACCAACTAAAGTAATAATCGATAAAAGTGGAGTTATTCGTTTTATATCCATTGGTTTTGCAGGCGATGAGCAACGGGCTGTAGAAGAGCTCCAGGCAATGATTGACATAGCCGCTATGCAATAATAAATAGGATAGTAATGCCAGTTTTTTATGAAACCAATTAATAATTAAATAATAAATCGCATGAAAAACTTTTTTTTCATAAAGGTCGATGGCAGATATACTAAAATAGATTTTAGTGAAATTATTTATGTAGAGGGTTCAAGAAATTACTCTAAAATTATAACAGAGTCAAAAAATCATCTTATATTATTAACGATGAAACGCATAGAACAATTTTTACCTCAAGAGTTATTTAAAAGAATTCATAAATCTTATATTGTTTCATTAAGCAAAATTAAACAGTTTGATAAAGGAAGAGTTTGGTTAAAGGATATAGAGCTACCGGTTGGAGAACAATATAAAAGCGAAATAGAGAATTCGGTATTGATTATCAATTATTCTGAAAACTATAGTTCATTCATTGGAAAAAGTAAAAAGTTTGAGCCGGTTGTTATTAATAATTACAATAACAGCAAATTAATTAAAGTAAAATAAAGATTTTCTCATAAGCAGTAGTTTTGGTTTTAAAGGAAGGGGGTGAGGAGTCATCTCCTTCTTTTGCTTTTAAAATCCCAGTTCTACAATTGGGTCCCAAAAATATTTATTAAAATCTACGATTTTATCATCAATAACTTTAATGCCTTCCTTTTTTAAAAGTTGTTCCATTTTTTCAGGTGGAGAAAAATGAAACTTTCCGGTAAGCATCCCATTTCTGTTTACCACCCTGTGTGCCGGAACTTTTAATTTAGCATGATGTGCACCATTCATTGCCCAGCCAACCATTCTGGCAGAAGATTTAGTGCCAAGGCAGGCTGCAATAGCACCATAAGAAGTTACCTTTCCTTTTGGTATTTGCCTTGCAACTTCATATACTAATTCAAAGAAATTTTTGTCTTTTGACCCGGAAGGATTAATAGTTCTTAGTTTTTCAACCGGTTTTTTTGAAGAAGGCATGAGCCGAAGTTAAATCTATTTCAGCTTTTCTTTAAGGAGTTGTGATTTTTTTGGTTCAGGTACATTTTCATATTCAAAGGGACAATGCATGCAGCCATTACCACAACAAAATCCTTTTTCAAAATGATATTGCTCTGTAAGTACAACATATCCATCATCATTAATGTAGTAATGCAATCCTTCAATCAATTCCTTCATCTTTTTTTAATATTTTCTTTAGTTCTTCGTCTTTGTCTTTTCCCGGTAATACATCTGGTAAAGAAAAGCAGAGATAATGAACCCGGTTACTACCTGCAATATCTAATGATTCATAATGTGTTTTAATATATAATTCATTTGATACATGTTCATTAGCATATACATTCTCAAAATCATGATGCAGGGTGCAATTATATAGTGAAATTACCTGCTTAGTGAATCTATACAGATCCGGACTATCTGTTTTCAAGTGTATTAAACCATTGGGAATGAGGAATTGTTTATAAAGACGTAAAAATTTTGGGTGAGTAAGCCTTTTTTTTGCTTTTGACATCCTTAATTGCGGGTCAGGAAAGGTTATCCATATCTCTGCAACTTCATTTTTAGTAAAATATTCAGCTGCCTGGTCAATCTGTGTTCTTAAAAAAGCAACATTTTTTAAATTATTTTGTATAGCCCTTTTTGCCCCCACCCAAATTCGGTTCCCTTTAAGATCGAGGCCAATAAAATTTCTTTCAGGATATAATTGTCCAAGGCCTACGGCGTATTCTCCTTTTCCGCAGGCTAATTCCAGTGTTATGGGATTTGAATTGGTAAAATGGCTGTGCCATGTTCCCGCAACATTCTTTGGAAACTGAAATACATTTGGGAAAGTCTCTATCTCAGCAAAACGGATTAATTTCTTTTGGCCCATGGCCGGCAAAGTTACTTTAAATTTTTACCTGAAGGCCGATACCAAAAATGGATTTTAATTGTAATGCCGGAGATGTTCCGTTTTTGCCAAATAACTCAACATCATCATCATAGATCATATCAAGATTCCAACTTAGGCAGATCAACTTTCCAACCTTTGCAGTAACAGCATTTGTCATATAGAGGTCCACATTCGATGGATTCTTATTGTAATTGGAGAACAGATCTATTCTGCCTTTGTAGGAAATGAATTTATTGAATGATGTTGTATAGCTGATTGTTGCAAAGGAACCTACTTGGTTTAAACTATGTTTTCCCGGAGATACACCATAATCACCTCTTGCAGAAAGTGAATCATCTTTTACTATGATCCAACGGGAAGTGACAGGAGAAACGAAAGCAGTAAATCCTTTTACGGGTTTATATTCCAATCCCTGACTGATCAATGCATAAGCCGGTGATAAAAAAGCAGAGGAGAAATTCTTTTTATATACACCTTTATTGACCTCTATATATGAATAACCTTTTAATGCCTGGGTACGAAAATTTGTTAATGTAGTAAGGTTTAATTTTTTATTTAAAGTATACCCATACTTAGAAATAAAATCAATACGGTCGTCATTTTTCCTGCTTCCGAGGCTGGTCGTCTTTATATAACCAAAATTCAGATTTAATGCATTGTCCCAGTTTGTTCTACCTTTTTTATAAAATCCATAGAGATAAAGTGAGGATGATAAAGAGAATGAAAAGTCATCACCTCCCGCTGCCCAATTACTAAGGCTGCCTTGTCCTGCATTGATGCTATAAGTACCTCCCGTTTTCCAGTTTTTTACGCTGGTATCCTGCACATCTTTTTTGATTGCTCTTGTCGATTCAATTTGTAATTTCCGAATACTTTGGTCTTGTGAAAATAAATGCTGTGATAATAATACAAATAGGAAAAATCCGATTATTTTTTTCATAACTGTTACTAAGATTTATAAAATAAAAAAATAACAGGGTAGGGATATAATTTATTTTTAGAAATCTTCTATTTCTATAGAGGCGCCAAGGTAATGAAATGATCTATTAAAGAGTAGTTCTTTTTTATTTTAAAGGAAACGTTAAAAGCTTTTTAAAATATTATATATAAAAATGAAAAGACCTTTCTAATTTTAGAAAGGTCTTTTCATTAATGATAATAAAATTAAAACTTGACCAATAATCCAATGCCGACCAATGATTTAACCTGTAAACCGGGAGATGATTGATTAGGGCCAAATAATTTTACATCATCATCATAAATTAAATCAACACCCCAGGTTGCAGATAATACTTTCGATAATTTAATGTTCAGGACATTCGACATAAACAGATCAATATTCTGCGGATTTCTTCTGTAATTGGAAAACAGGTCAAGTCTTCCTTTATAAGTAATATTCTTACTTATTTCTTTTAAATAGTTGATCGTCGCAAATGCTCCAAATTCGAGATTTGATTTTGAACCCGGAGTAACACCGTAAGCACCTTTATTGGAGAGGGCAGTGTCTCTTACAATTACCCAACGGGCAGTAACAGGAGAAAAGAAAATGGATAAGTTCTTTGTAGGCTTGTAGTCAAGACCAAGACTAAGTAATACATAGCCGGGGGCCATAAAATTTGAAGACAACTTTTTTACGTTATTATCAAAAGTATAACCTTCAAAAAATTGTGAACGTAAATTAAATAGTCCTGAAAGGTTTAGTTTAGGCCTTAACGCATAGCCGTATTTTGACAACAGATCAAAACGATCATCATTTTTTCTGCTACCAAGACTGGTTGTGTTTACATAACCAAGATTAAAATCGAATGTATTGTCCCAGCTATGTTTATCTTTTTTATAAAATGCATATAAGCTAAGTAGTGAGTTTACTGATAGTGAAAAATTATCACCACCGGCTGCCCAGTTATTTAACGAACCCTGTGAAATATTAAGACTATACAATCCGCCTTTTCTCCAGGCTTTGGTACTGGTATCTGTATCGTCTTTTTTAATTTTTTTTTCTGTAGCTGATTTTAAAGCTTTAACTGACTCGTCCTGAGCTGCAACAGAAATACTAATAATTAAAGAAAGAAGAAGTATAGTTTTTTTCATTTCAAATGTTTTTTCAAATGTAACAACAATCATATTTTCTAAATATGATATTAATTAATAATGAGTATAAAAACAATCATTTTATTTAACTGTTCATCATTAGTAGAAAAAAGGCATAAAAAAAGCCTTCTGAATTTATCAGAAGGCTTTAGTAGCTGTAGGGGGAGGGATCGAACCTCCACGGAGCAGTTAGTTGTAGCACAAAGTTCGGTGGTCGACCCCGGTCGTCCCAGTATTGCTACCGAAACGGCTCTATGCTATATTTATCCTGTTACCTCCACCCCCGAGACAAGAGGGCATGTCTGCCATGCTTTCGCAATTTCATCACCCCACAGTGTGTGTCTTGTTATTTTAAGAGCTTGATGGAACAAATATAGGCTGTAGATCCGATTCATTCCAAATTTTCTAACAAATATTTTGAAAGTATAGAAAATATTCAAATATTTGCATATATAAGTAGAAATTATCAAAAATCAATTATTAAAATGGCGGCTAAATTAAATCTTGATAAACTCGACCTTCAGATCATTCATCACATGATGGAAAATGCCGAAATTTCTTACGCTGATCTGGGTAAGAAACTCTTTGTTTCAGGTGGCACTATTCATGTTCGTATCAAAAAACTACAAGAGGCAGGAATCGTCAAAGGTACAAGGTTGAAGGCAGATTTGAAGCAATTAGGTTATGATGTTATTGCTTTTATCGGAATTTATTTAAAAGAAAGTTCGTTATATGATTCTGTTGCAAAAGATCTGCAAAAGATTCCCGAAATAGTTCGGCTAAATTATACCACCGGCAACTATAGCATGTTCGCAGAAATAGTTTGTAAGGATATCGGGCAACTTCGCTTTGTATTGCATGATCAGCTACAAAAAATAAAGGGTATTGAAAGAACCGAAACGTTCATTTCACTGGATGAGAGCTTTAGCAGAAATGTGAAAGTGATGTAAGCCTTGCAGTTAGATCCTGCCTCTTACATTAAGAGCATCTCTTAAGCCGTTTCCCAAAAGATTAAAAGAAAGAACTAACAGCATAATGGCAAAGCCTGGGGCAAGGGCCAGCATAGGGTTTTGTGTAATGATAAAATTGTAATTCTCCTTTATCATCAAACCCCAACTTGGTTGTGGTGGTTGTACCCCAATACCCAAAAAACTAAGACCCGCTTCAATAACAATAGCTGATGCAAAATTTGCAGCTGCTATCACCATTACCGGTCCCATGATGTTGGGCCATATATGTCTTATAATTATTCTGAAGTTTGAGAAACCCAAAGCCCTGGTTGCTTCTATATATTCCAATTCTCTTACTCCTAATACCTGCCCTCTTACCAATCTTGCAACATTCACCCACATAGTTAATCCGACTGCAATAAATATCTGCCAGAAACCCTTTCCTAATGCTAATGTAATAGCAAATACTAAAAGCAAAGTTGGAATACTCCAGATGATATTGATAAACCACATAATAATATCGTCTGTACGGCCACGAAAGAAACCTGCTAGTGAACCAAGTAACAAACCAATACTCAATGAAATGATTACTGTTATTAAACCTACACTTAAACTAACTCTTGTACCTACCACAATCCTGCTCAAAATATCCCTGCCATACTTATCGGTTCCTAGCCAGAATTTTTTTGTAACGACCGGGGTGGATGCTGTTTGTGCAATATGAAAAGCAGTTCTTTCGCTTAATCCTTCGTCAATATATTTTTGAACAACGACGCTATCACCAGTTTGTATATGACTGACTATTGGAATAAAATAATAAGCGTCTTCTTTGCCCGATGCTAGTTGTGATAATAAAGAAGTAGAAGCTACCTCTTTATCTTTTTTTACTTTAATGAATAGTTGTTGATACCCGGGCTTTTCACCACCAATTTCCAATATAATTCTGTTTGCAAAAGGGGAAGGGTCTGGTGCAATAAAATAGGCAAAAACAGCTACCAATACAGATAGTAAGATAATGATCAATCCAAACATAGCACCTTTGTTTTTTTTCAGTCGTTGCCATGCTGCTGCCTGGAATGAAAGGGATTGGCTCATGCAGGAAAGTTAAGTGTATTAAAGGAAATTGAGCTTTGTTGTAATCATTTTACACTTCGGCCTTTCCATTCATATTTCCCGGTTTGACCGAGAAGTCCTGAAATGACAGTATATAATACATGTAAGGGTTGAAAAAAGAATAGCCATTTTACAGCCCATTTCTTATCAAAAAATTTTGAAACGGATATAAAAAAAGGAAGCTCGGCAATTGTTTTTAAGATCCATAGAGCTCCCAAATACAGCCAGTATTGTTGATACCAGAAACCGGCAACTGCCAATACTAAAAATGATAAATTGAAAACGTAAACTAAAAATAAAACTGCTATGATTCTTTTATCATGATATTTTTTTGCTTTGCTTGCCCATCTGATCCGTTGATTAATAAATCCTTTCCAGGTTTTCATTGGTTGTGTAACTACGATGGAATCTTTTGATTTTAAATAATGCACTTTACCAGGATACTCCTTCCATATCTTATGCATTAATAACATGTCATCTCCGGAAGCAATCGAGTCAATTCCCTGAAATCCATTGACAGCATAAAAAGCCTTTTTTTCATATGCCAGATTTGCACCATTACACATCGAGTGTAAATTCATGTTTACTGATGCACCTGTAATTCCCTGTAATACCATAAAATCCATTGCTTGAAATACTTGTAAAATTGACGAGTTGCAATTATAGAGCACAGGCGCAGCAATAAAAACAGATTCCTTTTTATTTTTAAAATCTGCCATTATCTGTAACCAGGGTAGCTTTGGAATACAATCTGCATCTGTTGTAACAATCATATCACCCGTAGCAGCAGCAATTCCGGTTTCTATAGCCTTCTTTTTATAGGAGTTGATATTATCATCTTTTAAATGTATCAGTTTAACCGATGGAAATTGCTGTACAATAGCTGCTGTTCCATCAGTAGAATGGTCATCAATTACAATTATTTCAAATAAGTTTGAAGGGTATGTTTGATTTTGAAGGGCTTGCAGTAACTGCCCGATATTTTCTTCTTCATTTCTTGCAGGAATGATTATGCTGATTTTTAATTGCTGTATGTGATCAGATGAAACAAATTCCGGAATAGACTTCCAGGCATGCCAATAAGAAATTATCAGAATGCTATAAATTATAAAGAAAGTAAAGATGATATATAAAATGATTATCATGAAGTATAGCAAAACTAATCAATGAAGCAAGGCGGTCATTATTTCTTCTGCATGTTTTTCATGCAATACCTGGTGGCCAGCTGGTATTATTGAAATAGTGCAATATTCTTCAATTCCTTTTCTGAATTTTTCACCGACAGAAGAAATGATTATCCGGTCGTGTTTGCCATAAACTAAACGGACAGGTGTATTATTCTCAACAATAGTCTTTTTTATTATAGAAATATCTGGCTTTATTTTTCTTAAAGTAGTCCATCTGGAGTATAGCAACCTTCTTACTTTTGGATTCCCGATATAATAATTTACAAATTTGAAGATGCTTGCATTTACCATTTTTAATTTATTCAGCAATTTCAGAAGACCAAAGAACCATCCAGGCTTTTGCATGGTTAATTTGAATAATTTATTGCCAATCCATGTTTGTGTGGCTAACCAATACCAGAAATTTACCTTTAATCCATCGGGCGCCAACAAAACTAATTTTTCAATTTTTTCAGGTATTAGTTGGAGTAAACTTAATGCCACCCGACCACCGAGGCTAAACCCTAAAAGAGTTAAGTTTTTTATCTCTGTTGTTGGTTGCTCTTTTTCTTTATTAATTATTTCTTGAACAATTTCTTGAAGATCGTTCATGCTAAAACTTAGATCATCATTCCATTCAGTTTTTCCATGAAATGGAAGATCAATGGAGTAAAAAGTATATTGATTACCAGTATATTTCTCAAAAAACTCAAAAGCTGTTGCTTCTTCACCATACCCATGGAAACAAACTACATTTTTGGATCCGGAGCCATATATATAATAACTGATTGCCGAGTTTCTATATTGGAGAATATTAGGTTCCATATCAGCCTTAAAAATTTTTTTTGAAAAAATATATTGGCTATTTCAAATATAATACTAATTTTGAATAGTTGCACAAACAACTATATGCCAAACAACCAATTTAAAAAAGGAGAATTATACAGCTTTATCACCGGTAAAGCTTCTACTGCTATTGCAAGAAGGTTGCAGAAGAAGTTTAACAATGCTGGTTTGAATATTACGATTGAGCAATGGAGTGTATTATATCATTTATGGAAGAAAGAAGGTATTAGTCAGCAAGAGATCTGCAATGCCACTTTCAGGGATAAGCCAAGCATAACTAGGTTGGTAGATAATCTTGAAAAATTAAATCTTGTAAAGAGAGTTCCATCTGAGCATGACAGAAGAATAAATCTTATATATCTAACAAAAAATGCTGAAAAGTTACAGGAAGAAACGATGGCCATCGCATCCGAAACTTTGAATGAAGCATTGGAAGGAGTACCAACAGATAAAGTGGATATATGTAAAGAAGTATTACAAATTGTGTATGACAATCTTAAATAATTAAACCTAAGTCTTATATATTTTAAAATTAAAATCATGAGTACAGAAACATTAAATAAAACCGTATTAAAAGGTGGCGAATGGCTGGTTAAAGAATCTTCACCGGCTGAAACATATACCAGAGAAGAATTTAATGAAGAGCAATTAATGATCCGTGATATGTGTAATCAATTTCTGGAAGCAGAAGTGTATCCAAATCTGGATCGCATTGATGCATTAGAACCAGGCTTAATGAAATCATTAGTTACCAAAGCAGGTGAGCAAGGATTATTGGCAACTTCTTTTCCCGAAGAATATGGAGGCTTGGGTAAAGACTTTGTAACCTCAACGATCATTAATGAATATCTCGGTGCCGGACACTCCTTTTCTGTTGCCATTGCTGCACATACCGGGATCGGAACATTGCCTATTTTATATTTTGGTACACCTGAACAAAAAGAAAAATATATTCCAAAACTGATCAGTGGTGAGTGGGCAGGGGCTTACGGATTAACAGAACCAAACAGTGGCAGTGATGCATTGGGTGCAAAGACATCGGCTAAGCTGAGTGATGATGGTAAATATTATTTGCTGAATGGACAGAAATGCTGGATCACCAATGGTGGTTTTGCACAGGTTTACACAGTATTTGCTAAAATTGATGGAGACAAGTTTTCTGCTTTTATTGTTGATAGAGGTACTGAAGGATTTACACAAGGTCCGGAAGAGCAAAAGATGGGTATTAAAGGATCTTCAACTGTTCAATTATACTTTCAGGATGCAAAAGTGCCGGTAGAAAATCTATTAGGAGAAATTGGAAAGGGTCATAAGATCGCCTTTAATATTTTGAATATCGGCCGTTTGAAATTATGTGCTGCAGCTTTGGGTGGTGCAAGGAAAGCTTTATCTGAATCAGTAGTATATGCAAAAACAAGAGAGCAGTTTAAACAGCCTATTTCAAATTTTGGTGCTATTAAGCACAAGTTGGCTGAAATGGCTATCAGGGTTTTTGTTTGCGAATCTGCATTGTACCGTACTTCAAAATGGATCGATGAAAAAGAAGCAGAATTAATGGCAGCAGGAAAACCATTTAATGAAGCTTTACTTGGTGGAGCAGAAGAGTATGCTATTGAATGTGCAATGTTAAAAGTATATGGTAGTGAGGTACTCGATTTTATTGTTGATGAAGGGGTACAGATACATGGAGGAAATGGATTTAGTGCAGAGTATAATATTTCAAGAGCATACAGAGATAGCCGTATCAACAGAATATATGAAGGTACCAATGAGATCAACCGTTTACTTACATTGGATATGACCTTGAAAAGAGCAATGGGTGGCAGATTGGATCTGATGGGTCCTGCAATGGCTGTTCAAAAAGAGTTAATGAGTATACCAGATTTTGGTGCAGAAGATGAAACTCCTTTTGCAAAAGAAAGAAAACTGGTTGCTGATCTTAAAAAAGCAATTTTAATGACTTCAGGTGCTGCCGTTCAAAAATTGATGATGAAAATTGATTCAGAGCAGGAAGTATTAATGAATATTGCTGATATGGCCATTGAAACCTTTAATGCAGAAAGTGTTTTATTACGGGTAATGAAGATGGTTGAAGAAAAAGGTGAAACGGCTAGTCGGTTAAATATTGATATAATGAGGACTTACTTATATGATGCAGCAGACAGAGTAAACAAATCCGGAAAAGATGCGATCAATGGATTTGCCGAAGGCGATGAGCAACGTATGATATTAATGGGATTAAAAAGATTTACAAAAGCAGAACCCTTCAACAGCAAAGATGCCAGAAGAAGGATCGCTGATAAAATGATTGATGAAGGGAAATATTCTTATTAATTCCAGGCTTCTTTATCAAAATCTAACATGGCTGTTCTTGACGGAGCAGCCGTTTTTGTATCCTTATATATATCAGAAAGCTCTTTCCTCGTAATTTTTAATTCTTTTATTTTTTTAATTCTGTTCCACTCAAAAACTAATCCTACACTTAATAAAATAGAAGATAAAGTGGTTGCGATAAAATAGATCAGAAAAGTATCGGCTACCTGATCTGTCTTGGCAATATAAAATATTATATATAGTATACTAAAACAACCATATAAAAAAAGTAATGAGCCTGCTATTAGTGCTTTTCCGGTTGCTTTTCGGTGTTCTACTGCTCTGGCGGCATGTTTTATAAAGAATTGAAGACATAAGCCGGTAATTATTATTAACCCCGGGCCTAGAATAATTGTTAACCCATTCACATTAAAACCGGTTATAAATAATACAATAGATTCAAAAATGATAAAACCAAGTAAAAGTATCTTCATTCGTTGTGTGAATTTTTTTGAAGGACTGAAATAAGTCAGGAAAATCAGCATTAAGGGAACATCTAATAAATTATTAGTAACCCCCCAGTAATAGATGACATTTTCATTTGCATGAATATAGCCCTCTGTTAAAAGGTTATAAATAAAAATAGAAGAAAAGTAAATTAAGAGGGCGGCGAAGCTTCTGTATGTCCCCAGTCGTAATACCAGAATAATTATTATTGGTATTAAAATGGCAAAGGATGAAATAAAGCCCATTATAGTATTCCAGGTCATGATCTATTGGTTTTTAGGATAAGGATTTCAATTAACAACATTGCCTGGTTGCAATATTTGTTATTTAATTAACGAGAGTTAAAGTCTTATATTTTTATTAAATAAGTGTAAATCCTAAAATAGAGTAAAAGCGAAAATTATTTTCGTAGAACTACGAAATTCACAAATAGGTGTTTTTTACTAACTTGCTGTGATGATACGATTATTGATAGCTATTTCCTTGTTTTTCAGTATTTCATCTAATTCTCAATCAGTTGTAGAAAGTAAAATTCTTGTAGGTAAGACAATCGGCAAACAGCCTTATATGGATTATGGTTTAGGAGGAGATCGGCTCGGCGGTGCAAAAATGACATACCTGGATACAGGTATTTTAGTTCAGGCAATTGACAGTAGCATTGGTCGCTATAAAGTCCAACTTTCCAAATACAGAACTGCCTGGTTACCCAAAGCCAATTTTCAGGAAGATAATACTATTACAACAGAGCCTTATTATCTTACCGGCAGTATTTTGATCAATGGAGACGATAATTATGATTTTGTTTCTATCGCTTTGGATGAAAAACTACCTTACACAAGTATTCAACAAGTTAATCCTTCTAAAATTCTGATTGATATTTTCGGAGTTACTGGAAATACAAACTGGGTTACACACAGGTCATCTGCCAAAGAAATTAAAAACGTATATCATGAACAGTTAGAAGATGATGTTTTTCGTATTATCATCGAATTAAAGCATCGGCAACATTGGGGATATAGTATTTATTATGAAGGAAAGAAGCTATACATAAAAGTAAAACGACAGCCACAGGATCTTAGTTTGGAGAATATGAAAATTGCGATTGATGCCGGGCATGGTGGAAATAATTCAGGAGCATCAGGTATAACAACAAGAATAATAGAAAAGGATTATACCCTGAGGATCGCAAAACAAATTGAAAAAGCATTAATGGAAAAGGAAGCCATTGTATTTATGACCCGACGTACGGATAACAGTTATAGTATGCTTGAAAGAGAAGAGAGGATCAGAGCAGAAAATCCTGATTTTATGATCAGTGTACATTTAAATTCTTCAGTAAGGCCCGAAGTAAGAGGTGTAAGCACCTATTACCGTTATATCGGATTTAAACCCCTGACACATTATATACAGCAAAGTATGTTGAAAATTGAAGGCCTGGAAGATTTTGGGAATATCGGCAGTTTTAATTTTGCTTTAAGTGGACCGACGGATATACCAAATTGTTTACTGGAAGTTGCTTTTTTAAGTAACAGGGAAGATGAAAAATTGATCTTAGATCCGGAGTTTCATAAAGAGGTTGCAAAACAGGTAGTAGAAGGAATTAAGGAATGGTTGAAATCCTGTAAAGAAGAAAATAACTAATCTTCCGGTGGAAAATGTTCACCCCGATGACATGTTTTACAGGATACTGTATTCAGGTATTCAGGTCTTTGTTCCGGATAAAAATAAAAGTTCTTTTTATTGATATCAATCACCATTTTCATCATTTTACGGGCATTTTCTTTCATAGGTTCAGCATCTGAATAATAATCAAGACTGTCAGGAATATTTTTCATAGGTACATGGCAAAAGTTACAACTTACTCCAAGTGCTGTATTATAAGTCTGCATGATGCTGTCCAGTCTGGCATCACTGATATCTTTCGGTAATACTTTAAGGTTCCTTTCTTTAAAATTGACTTTTACAGCCGCAACGCCGAATAGCACAAAAAAGGCTAAAGCTGAAAACGTAATTATCTTTTTCTTAAATATCATAGTAGTCAGATGCTTTTTTATTAATAATAGTGGTATTGCCTTCCTGTAATATCCAATTTACTAATAACTCATCGTTTCCGATAAAAGTAAGTGATGAAAGCACTAGTTTTCTACATTTGATCTATAAAAATATCTAATATGAGCAATTTAGTAACGGAATTTAATGATTACAGAACCAGAATGAATGAGGTCATTTTAAGTAAAGACAACCTGGTAATCAAACGTCTGTGGAATCTTGATACGAATACTTATGCCGAAGGGGCTCTTGATGTAAAAACTAAGGAGCTGTTGGGTTTAGTGGCCAGTATGGTACTAAGATGTGATGATTGTATCAAATATCATTTGGGGAAAGCGTTTGAATTAGGCGTAGATACAAAGGAGATGTATGAAGTTTTTGCTGTTGCCAATATTGTAGGTGGTACAATTGTAATTCCACATACCAGAAGGGCTGCAGAATACTGGGAAGTCTTGTTGAATAATGGAAATGAGAATTAAAGTATTATGCTGATGTTTGTTCGACATTCATTATTCATTAAATTTGTGCTAACACACTAGATTATGAGTGATACAACATCAGCCCCCGCCCCCGTATTAACAGCTAAAGATTTTTCTACTGACCAGGAAGTTCGTTGGTGTCCCGGATGCGGTGACTACTCAATATTAGCACAGGTACAGAAGGTAATGCCAACCCTTGGTATACCAAAAGAAAATATAGTCATTGTTTCAGGTATCGGTTGCAGTAGCCGTTTCCCTTATTATATGAACACTTATGGAATGCATTCAATCCATGGCAGGGCAACAGCAATTGCCTCTGGTTTAAAAGCATCCAGGCCGGAATTAAGTGTTTGGATCGTTACTGGTGATGGGGATGGATTAAGTATAGGAGGAAATCATACCATACATTTATTACGTAGAAATTTTGATGTAAACGTTTTATTGTTCAATAATCAGATATATGGATTGACCAAAGGTCAATATTCCCCAACATCTGAGGAGCATAAAATAACCAAGAGTACTCCAATGGGTAGTATTGACCATCCATTTAATCCACTGGCCCTTGCATTGGGTGCAGATGCCACATTTATTGCCCGTACAATGGACCGTGACCCTAAACACTTACAAGCATCATTAATAAGAACACATCAGCATAAGGGAGCTTCTTTTCTTGAGATTTATCAAAACTGCAACATCTTTAATGATGGTGCATTTGAAATATTTACAGAAAAGAGTAGTAAGCCAACTGAAACATTATTCTTAGAGCAGGGAAAACCGTTGGTGTTTGGTGCTGCGGCTGATAAAGGGATAAAATTAGATGGTTTTAAACCAGTAGTGGTAGATCTGAATGATGGAAACAGTAAAGATGATCTGTGGATACATGATGAACAAGACATTTACAAGGCACAAATATTGACAAGAATATTTGATAATCCTAAAACAGAAGGCCACTTACCGAGGCCGTTTGGCGTATTCTATCAAACGAACAGAGATTGTTATGAAGATGTGATGGCTGCACAACTGGAAGAGGCCATGTCAAGAAAACCTGCAGACCTTGATAAACTTCTTAAGGGTAATGAAGTTTGGACCATTGCATAAATCAAAAGACGATAATGAAACTTAAGATAATATTTAAGTCAGCATTATTGTTTTTTTTTCTGTTTATCATTTCGGGATGTAATGCGTTTAAGTATGGTGCTACTGAAGACAAAGCATTAAATGCATATTATCTAATTACAGGAAGCGAAAGTAATTTTGGTGATAAAAGAATAGAGTATAACACCTCTTATCACAACTGTCTTTGTTTTACTGATTTTTTACATAAAAGAGGAAATCCCGCATTTATTTACGAATACAAGAATCAATTAAAATGTAAAGGAATAAAACTTTTTTATCCTTCAAGTGATTCTGTTTTTGTGTTTGAAGAAGCAAAAAAAGGGAAACGGTATTCTTTTATTAAGGAAAGCAGAAAAATGGATGAATATGAAAAACTTACTTATCAAAGATTGATTTCAGGAAAGAATTAATTTACAAACTATTAAAACCTTATATGAAACAACTGTTTGCTATTATTTTTTTTATTTTTTATGCATCACACTCATACAGCCAGTTTTCATTTACTTATAATAGTAGAGAATATCAGGTTTTAAAAACAAGTAAGTTTAAAGATTCAGAAGGCAAAGAATATAGTTATAGTGAAATGCAACTTAAAATGATGGGTGGAGAATATGAAATACTTCCGGCTGACCCAAAAGATGCAAGCAAAGGTTTTTTAATTTCAATAATAAGTAAGGAGGAGCAATTAAGAAGAGCAATGGCCGCTCCCAAACCTGCTGAGACTAAATTTTTTAAAACAGGAAAAAAATTTGATAGCTTCAGTGCTTATGATATGAATGATGACCTGGTAGATTCGAAACAACTAAAAGGGAAAGTATTGGTGATCAACTTTTGGTTTACAACCTGCCCTCCTTGCAAACAGGAACGTCCATACCTGAATAAGATAGTGGATGATTATAAAAATGATTCTAATGTTGTTTTTATTGCAATTGCTTTAGACAGAAAACAGCAATTAGAGCCCTATTTAAAAGTAAATGAATTTAAATATAATGTGATTCCTGACGGGAAAAAATTAGCTGATTCGTATGATGTAACTTCTTTTCCCACTCAGGTAATTGTCGATAAAGAAGGCAAAATCGCTTTTCACACTGTTAGCTATTATTATGTTACAGATTATTGGATGCGAAAAACGATAGATGAATTGAGAATGAAATAATAGTCAAAACATTTTTTAATCATCTATTATTGGCAAGTACTCTCGCTGCATTCGAATACACTTTCTTCTCTTTTCTTTTATACCACCAAACTGGCATCGTTTTTTTCATCATTGTATCAATGTTTCGCATTCCAATCAGGCTCCAGGCGCCTTTTAATTTACCGGCTAAGGAGGGTTGCATTGCACGGAGGCTCATGGCAAAACCGCTATCCAGATATTCCATATGATGCCAATAGCCCGCAGGCATAAATAAGGTATCACCAGGTTCTAGAATGAAATCAAAGCCCTCGGCTAATTTTAGGGCTGGAAATTTTTCGTAATCAGGCTTGCCGTTTTGTTCGTAATAATGAGAAAAATCTGCCAGGCTTAATACTTCATATGGTTTACGATATAGTTTATATTGTTCATTAAAAGGGAACATCAGCACTCTTTTTCTTCCGCCAAATTGTGTGTGCAGAATATGGGATAGATCAATATCAAAATGCATATGCGTAATACTTCCGGCACCCCCGGTAAAAAGCATCGGGTATTTTTTAATAAATCCCTTCATCAGATTTTCAGGCCATATAAAATCATTGATTAACGAAGGGGCATGATCGAAAATGTTAAAAAGGAAAATCCGCCAGGCAGCTGGGCCATTGCTTATCATATCAATATACTCACCAAAGGTTTTGTAATCATCGGCAGTATTGATAGGAGTATAAGCATCACTTTTTACATTATTATAAAGAGGTACTTTCTTATTGCCCACTAATTTTTTAAAGTAATCCCAATTCCATTTAGAATATGCAGGCCATTCTTTAGCAAGATTTTTAATAACAACAGGAACACCAGGTTCATAAAATTCTTTTTTAAAAACTTTTGAATCAATAGAATCAAAAGTTGTAACCGGCTTTAACTGCATGGCTTTTTATTGGTTTAGCAAAGATATGATATGATGAAAATACAAATTGCCCGTTAAATGATGATTGGTAAACGATTGTTTTACAAAAAACATAGTATTTTTAAAGCTATTCGCTAATATGTTAATTAATATACATCCTGACAATCCACAACCACGGTTAATTAAACAAGTTGTTGAGATCCTCCAAAAAGGAGGAATAATTATTTACCCTACTGACACAGTTTATGGTTTGGGATGTGATATTCTGCAACAAAAAGCTGTAGAAAGAATTTGCAGCATTAAACAAGTGGATCCTAAAAAGGCGCAACTTTCATTTGTTTGCAGCGACCTTTCTCATCTTAGTGATTTTGCGAAGCCAATTCCAAACCCGGTTTACCGCTTACTTAAAGAATATTTACCGGGACCGTATACATTTATTTTACCAGCCAGTAAAATGGTGCCTAAAATTCTGCAAAGCAAAAAAGATACAATTGGCCTGAGAATACCCAATAATAATATCGCAATGGCCATTGTTAATGAATTAGGTAGACCCATCCTCAGTGCATCATTACCCGGAGAAATGGTTGAAGACTATACTGATCCTGAAATCATGTATGAAAACTTCAGAAATGAAGTTGATATTGTAATTAACGGAGGCATAGGTGGTACTGTGCCTTCCACCATTGTTAATTTTACCGGGGAAGTGCCTGAATTGATAAGAGAAGGTTTGGGAAAATGGGAAGACTAGCTGATTGACAATCACAGATATTTTTTTATAGCTGGCAAAGTTGAAGGAATCCAGTTCATTATTATCTCTGCAAAAATTAAGGGGACAAAGGAGAAAAAATATTCATTCACTGTTCTTCTGAATATAGGATCTTCAATTGTACCAAATAAAAAATCCATTGGCAGTAGTTGATCAATCCTTACTGCAACAAATCCCAGCACACATATATAGCTTCTTACCATCATTTGCCGGTGCGTTTTTATGTTTCTGATCAAAATGGCTTTCCATGCAAACAAGGTAGATAGTACCGCAAAGAAACCTAATAGGGAAAGTGAGATACGACAAGGTATGCAGGAACTCACTACTGCAAGCCTGGCTACAGAAATACCAATCAATAGTATGCCAAACATATATGCTTTACCTGCAAATCTGTGAAAATTTAAATAACGCCTACGGATAAAAGGCCAGAACTGAGTTGGGCCTAATATTAAGGTCATCGTTCCTCCAATCAAATGCAACACCATCCAAAACTGGTTATTGAAAAAAGTAGTACCAAAGTTTTTACTACGGTAGCCATAAAAAAAGGCTATTACATTGTCCATGAAAAAATAAAAGGAAAGCCAGATGATCAGGCTCCAGAATAATATTTGAAATAATGTCCAGGAAACAGATCGTATCTTATTCATGTCAATCTTTCTTTATTTTCGGATTCTGACCAATAATATCTGCCTGCATTTTCCACACACCATTTTCAAGACCCATTACAATAAGATTGGAGCGGTAATTTTCACGCAGTTCCCCTTTGTCCATATTCTTCTGCCAGAAAACAGAAACAAAAATAGCAGTAGTTTCATATTGATATAATGTTTCGCTGATGATTTTTGCTTCAAGTGATTGAAACTGATTTTTGGTTTGCCGTTTGGTTAAGCCATCCAGGCTGATCGGCAATCCATCAATACCATGATAGAACCATCCGTCGGATATAATTTCCTTGCGTAAGCTATCCCGTTCTTTCACATTGGTTACATTATCCATAATGGCTCCTTCTCTTTCCAGCAATTTCAATACATCAGGATGGGGTGGATGCGTTCCTTCAAATTTCATGTCCTGAGAAAAAGTTGTATAAGAGAATAAGCAGATTGAAAAGAGAGATACAACAAATGCCTGCAGATTTTTTTTCATAAACAAGTATAATATTGGTTTCGATTAAAATTGTGCCTGGTCGTTTCAACGGGTGTAGGATATTGTTTTTAAAAGGTACTATTTTATTTATTCTTTTTTCAATTATCAATTCATAATCTTGAATTTCAATTTATTTGCATTATCGACAGATTTCGAAAATGCAAAAGCACCACCTTGAAAAAGGTGGTGCTTTTCATTGCACAGGATTCTTGCTTTATGTTGGGTTGTTATTGTTTATGACCTGTTTCTTCCAGTATGACCAAAGCGGCTTGAGTTTCCTTTTTTAAACTTCCGGGCAAACTTCTTCTTATTACCATGTTTTTTAGCGTATTCACCCTTCTTACCCTTGCGGTTCCACATTTTATGACGGTCGCCGTCTTTATGGAATTTCGATTTGTCAAATTTGCCGTCATCACCTTTTTTAAAAGTTTTTTCGATGCGGTTTTTTTGTACTGGCTTTTCGTTTGCTTTTTGTGCTGATGCAGTTACTGATAAACATATCATTATCAGGCCTGCGAATAGAATCTTTTTCATGTGTTTCTTTTTTAAGTTTAATATTTGCCACATGTTATTCGACATAAAAATTATCATCGTCAATTAGAAAAAAAAATACTCGATAAGTTTTATGTCTCATTTCATAGAGCTCTTATTTTTTTGTGATTAAAAATTATGCAGCTATATGACGCAATGCTTTTAGTATAGTTTAAGGAAAATTAATTTCTTAACCTTATTTAACCTTGCTTAACTATCTGTCATTAAAAAGTGTGGGTTCGATTGGTTGTAACCGGAAACTTTTTCGATGGTATTTACATTGTCCATGTTCTTCTATTGCTTTTCGGTGTGCCAGTGTTCCATAACCTTTATTGTTATTCCAGCAATAGTGCGGAAACTTTTTGTGCAGCTTCAGCATATACTCATCCCGGTAGGTTTTTGCCAAAATACTTGCAGCAGCAATTGAAGTATAAATAGAGTCGCCTTTGATGATACAACAATGCGGAAGTTTTTTATAATTATAAAACCGATTACCATCGATTAATAATAATTGTGGCTTTCTCTTAAGTTTATCTATTGCCAGGTGCATGGCTTTAAATGATGCTTTTAAAATGTTGATCTTATCGATCTCGTCATTATCAATTCTGGCTACTGCAAAAGAAATTGCCGTTTGTTCTATTAATGTTCTCAGGTCGTTTCTGTTCTTTTCAGTTACCAGTTTGGAATCGTTTAGATGTTTATGGTTGAAATCTCTGGGTAAAATAACCGCAGCAGCAAAAACAGGTCCTGCAAGGCACCCCCTTCCAGCCTCATCACATCCAGCCTCCAGCAATTCATCCTGGTAATAAGTTTTGAGCATTTGACTGCAATTTCTTAAATAATACTGAACAAAAATAACAACCTCAAAAACCTTGCAGTTAACTTTGCACTCAATATGGCAAAAGAACTTTCAATGCGATCTTCAAAACCTATAGCTATATGGCTTTTGATTGGTGTAGGTATGATCATTATTCAGATATTATTGGGAGGTATAACCCGGCTGACCGGTTCGGGACTATCTATCACGGAGTGGAATATTGTTACAGGAACTTTTCCGCCAACAAATGATCAACAATGGTTAATAGAGTTTGAAAAATACAGATCAACACCGCAGTTCAGCCTTCTCAATTTTGATTTTACGCTGCAGGATTTTAAGCATATTTTTTTCTGGGAATGGTTTCATCGTTTTTGGGCCAGATTGATCGGAATTGTTTTTGCAATACCATTTATTGTTTTTTTAATTCAGAAAAGATTTAAGCCATCAATGGTTAAACCGATGCTGATCCTTTTTTTATTAGGTGCTTTACAAGGAGCAATCGGTTGGATAATGGTAGCTAGTGGTTTAACTGGTGATGCGATCTATGTAAAGCCTACAAGGCTGGCATTGCATTTTATATTTGCGATGGGTCTATTGTGTTATACATTTTGGTTTTCGTTGGAGTTAATGGTTCCTAAAGAAAGAATAATTACAAACTCAGGGATAAAGAAATTAAATATTGCAATATTATCAGTACTTATTCTGCAATTTATTTATGGAGCACTGATGGCGGGTCACAAAGCTGCAACAGCCGCAATGACCTGGCCAGATATTAACGGCCATATTATTCCTCCCGGTATGATGAAAAATGATGAGGGTCTTCTTAACCTGATCGACAATAAGATCACTATTCACTTTATACATCGTGGACTGGCTTATCTGTTGTTGATATTGGTAGTGATACTTACGATACGACTTTATAAAAATGCTGGATCTTCTTTGATCAGGAAAACCAGATGGTATCCTTTATTGCTGGTTTTATTACAAGTAGTTCTTGGTATTTCGTCCGTCATATTTAGTATCAAGATCATTCCTAATTATTGGGGGCTTTTTGAATGGATGGCACAATTACATCAATTGATAGCAATGTTTTTATTGTTATCCCTGGTTTGGATTGCTTATGTAGTGAGAAATAAAAAATTGCAGCCCGGTCACAATTAGTAAAATGCGAAATCTATTTTTTTGTTTATTAGTTTTTAATACACAGATTGCTAATGCGCAGGATACTGTTGTATTGAAACCTGTCGTCCCGGTATCTATTATTGAAAAGAGTATTGAAAGTTGGTCAAATTATGAACGAGACTATATGGTTTGGTCGGCAGATTATATAGCCATGGATACTGGATTCACTCAAATTGGGAAAAAGGAATTCTTAAAAGAATTAATAACAGGGAAGTATTTACCGGTTAGGTTAAAAACAAATGATTCGACAATATGCTATCAGCTATATAAGTTGAATAGGTCTACCGAAGATGAATTAAGCATTGTAATTAAGTATAAGGCATTAGTTGAATTAAAATATTTCAACATGGAAGGATTGCCTTTGCCGGGTTATAATTTTATCGACCTTGAGAAAAATATATATAATAGACAGACAACAAAAGGAAAGATAGTAATGATAAAATGCTGGTTCATTAATTGTATACCATGCATTCAGGAAATGCCCAGATTAAATGCTTTAGTCAGTGAATATAAAAACAGAGAAGACGTTGTTTTTATAGGCCTTGCATTTGATAAAGAAGTAAGCCTTAAAAGTTTTTTACAAAAAACAACATTCAATTATAGAATAGTACCTGATAAGGAAGATTACCTGCTTACAAAATTGGGAATTAGTAGTTACCCAACACATTTAATACTTAATAAGAATGGGTTGGTCCTAAAGGTATCCGAAAATCTGGAAGAGATAATATCTGTATTAAAGAATGAATTATTGAAGTAATTAAAAACATTCATTATCAGTAATTTGACATAGCAATCAATAATCACTAATTTTATTGATAACCATATGATATTCTCATGAAAGCCTGGTTTCGTGGATTTATTTATTCCTTTCCTATTCAACTTGTATTACTTCATATAAGAAAGTACCAGGTGTTATTAGTGTTTTGGTTAGTTCTTTTCAGTGTGGTAAATGGTACTTTCATGAAAACATTTGGTGCTGATTCACTTTTCCTGGCACCCGAATACCTTGGTAATGTTAACTCATTCAGCATGGCAATCGTTGGCGCATCGATAGGCATGTTTATTATGAGTTGGAATATCGCTACATTTATTTTATTCAGCCGTTACTTTCGATTTTTATCTGCTACCACCAATCCTTTTTTAAAATATTGTATTAATAATTCTCTGATACCTTTTTTCTTCGTAGTATTTTATTTCTTCAAGGCTTTTTATTTTGATCAATACAAAGAGTTAATTAGCCCTACTGAAATTCTATTTCTTTTTGGAGGTTTTTTTAGCGGGTTGATATTTATTCTTGCTATTTCGATGATCTATTTTTTCAGGGCAGACCGTTCCATTCTACGTAAAATGATGCCGGTTATTTCAAATCCCAAATCTTATATCACTCACCTGAAACCAATTAAGGAAGTTTATCATGGAACATCATTGATAAATGTGAAAGTTTATTTTGAAACTCCATTTCGTATAAAGGCGGTTCGCAATGTTTCACATTATACAGATGACTTTGTGGCTTCTATTTTCAAACGCCATCATTTTGCTGCTATTCTTTCTGTATTTGCAGCCTTTTTGTTTCTGATCATTATCGGCTTTTTTCTTGATTACACTTTTTTTCAGTTACCTGCTGCAGCCAGTATCACTATTTTCTTTTCAATATTAATAGGAGTAGCAGCCAGTGTTACTTATTTTCTACAAAGCTGGAGTATTCCCTATCTGGTAGCTCTGGTGCTTTTGCTTAATGTTTTTTATCAGCAGGATTGGATCGACCCCCGTAATAAGGCATATGGATTAAATTATTGGAATGAGGATGAAAGGCCTTCATATACTAAAGAAGGTTTGATGGAATTATGCAAGCCTCAAAACATTGAAGCAGATAAAAAAAATATGACAGGAATCTTAAATGCCTGGAAAAAGAAACAAGAAAGTGACAAACCATTATTGGTGTTTATAAATACAAGTGGTGGTGGACATAGAAGTGCAACATTTACCATGAGTGTATTGCAGCACATGGATAGTATTACTAACGGTACAATATTCAAAAAAACATTTCTTATTAATGGGGCATCAGGGGGTATGATAGGTGCTGCTTATTTCAGGGAGTTATATTTAAGAAAACAGCAAGGCCAGAACATTCGCCTGCAGGATAAAAAGTATGTTGATGATATTGCTGGTGATCTGCTCAATCCGATATTCACATCATTTTTTGCAAGAGACCTGATTTCGCCGGCACAAAAATTTAAAATAGGTCCCTATTCTTATGTCAAAGACAGAGGTTATGCTTTTGAGCAAAAATTGAATAATAATACGAATGGATTCCTGAACAAACAATTGAAAGATTATATAGCCGATGAAAAAGCGGCCAATATTCCTCTCATGTTTTTTAATTCTGTAGTTACCAGAGATAGCCGTAAAATGATCATTAGTACACAGCCGGTAAGATTCATGATGAAAGTACCGCAGGATACTATTAATACCCCTGCGGTAGATCCGGATGTTGTAGATTTTACATCATTTTTTGCAAAGCAAGATCCATACAGATTAAGAATGTTATCTGCTATGCGAATGAATGCCACTTTCCCGATTGTTTTACCAAATGTTTGGTTACCATCTGAACCTGTAATTGATGTAATGGATGCAGGCCTTAGAGATAATTATGGTCAGGAAACTACTCTTCGTTTTCTGGCTTCTTTTGATGAATGGATAAAAGAAAATACCAGTGGTGTTTTGATCATCCAGATCAGAGATCGTTCTGCCGGTGCATGGGAAGCGCCTTATTTGTCGGATGATATTACTGACCATGCTACCAAACCATTCTTATTGCTGCAACATAACTGGTTTAAGATGATGGAATTTTTTCAAAATGATATGCTTAATTTTTATATAAACAAAAGCGGTAGCCCTGTTTATAAGGTTACTTTTCAATATGCAGCAGATAAAGAGGAAAATAAAGCCGCATTGAATTTCCATCTTACCAAGCGGGAAGAAAAAAATATTATAGAAGCAGTTGCTTCCGGTTCGAATCAGAAAAATTTTAAAAAGGTTTTGGAATTATTCGAAAAAGAAAAGAACAAAGAAGATGCTAAGGTTGATAAAGCCAGAAACATTTTTTTCTTACACTAATATCTGCTTTTTCAGGAGTTTCAACCGGTTCCCCATCTATGTGTAAGGGGGCAGAAGATCGGTTATTGATACTTATTTTTTCTGTCTGAAAATAAATAATACCTTTTTTCTTAATATTGATTTCCTTGTTTTGTAATTTATTTATCCCTCCTAATTGCAGTAATGTATAAAAGACAAAACTTAATTTATTTTGTTTTTTTACAATTATAATATCCAGCAAACCATCGTTCAGGCTTGCCTTGGGTGCTATCGTAATGTGATTACCGAATTGGTTACTGTTTGCGATACTGATAAAGTATGCCTTGATAGAAAAGGTTTTATCGTTAACGGTTATATCAAAGTCATATGGTTTAGAAGCAAAAAATGTTTTTAGCGATAACTTTATATAGGTTATCAACCCTCTTTTCTTTTGACTGGCGAAATCATGTGCTACTTGTGCATCAAAGCCTAAACCGGAAAGCATACAGGCGAAAGAGTTGTTGATATAATATCCATCTGTAATAACCGGCTTGCCATTAAATAAAACCGACAAAGCTTTTTCAGGGTTTTTTGGAATTTTTGCAGCGAATGCCAGGCCGTTACCGGAACCACATGGAAGTATTCCAAAGTTTACTTTACAATCCATCAGACTATTGATCACCTGACTCACAGTTCCATCACCACCAGCAATTACTACATCCGTTATTTTTTGCTCTTTTATGATTGGATGTAGAAAAGAATAATCTCCATTGGGTACTGAATGGATTATTTGAAAAGGGATATTTTGTTCCCTGGTTCTTTTTTCAATTAATTGTTCCAGATCTTTTTTTGCCCTTGTACCAGAGATGGGATTTACGATATATAAAATATGGCGATTCATTAATTATGGCAGCTGAAAAGTATACAAATGTACTCTTCGAATACGAATGGCAATAGAAGGATCCAGCGGAGCAATAACTGTATAAATGATCACCGATTTTTTATTGGCATAAATAGTACGAAGCTTTTCAAGAGGAATGATTGCATTGGTGGTACTGTCTTCTCTAAACAGCTCATTGTCATTCTCATCATAAAATAAAAATGAACGACTCCATGTATCTGGTTCATCTTCTTTGAAAATTATCTGCAGTTTTCCATTTTTATTCCAATCAGATCTCTTTAGCTTCTTACAATTAGCTTTTTCATCTTCTTTTGAAGTGGATACAATTTTTTTATTATTTAATTTAACAGTCCAGGTTCCCATTTGGGCAGTACTTAAGTTTGTTGAAATAAGAAAAACAGCAAGTATATAAAATAGTTTCATAATTTCTTTTGATCTGAAGACGAGGTTATATTAATATCGTTGCAATAGCTATCACCATCTTAATAAAGTGCTGCCCCACGTAAAGCCACTGCCAAAAGCCGCAAGGCAAACCAGGTCGCCCTTTTTTATCTTTCCTTTTTCCCATGCTTCGCAAAGTGCAATGGGTACAGAAGCTGCCGTTGTATTACCATATTGTTGTATGTTGTTATATACCTGATCGTCAGTTAATTTAAGTTTTTGCTGAACAAATTGTGCAATCCGAAGATTGGCTTGATGTGGTATCAACAAATTTAGATCTGAAGTTTTTAGGTCATTGGCTTCTAAGGCTTCCATGATCACTTCCGGAAATTTTACGACAGCCTTTTTAAATACAGCGGGCCCATCCATGTTTGGAAATACCTGTGCATTGTCGATCATTGTATGACTAAAAAACATCTGACCGATTTCTGCATCATCAAAATCAGCATACTTTTCTTCCATCCAATGGTTTGCATGAGTGCCCGGATTATACATCGCTAATATTTCTGCACTTTCACCATCACTATGCAAATGATTGCTAAGAATTCCCCTGGTGGCATCATCAGTAGGTTGTAAAACGACAGCACCGGCACCATCACCAAAAATCACGGATACATTTCTGCCCCGAGTGCTAAAGTCCAAACCAAATGAATGTTTTTCTGCACCAACAACTAATATGTTCTTATACATACCAGTTTTAATAAACTGGTCGGCAACAGTTAATGCATATACAAACCCGGAACATTGATTTCTTACATCAAGGGCGCCGATCTCTTTCATCTTCAAAGCCCGCTGCAATAAAACACCGCAACCGGGAAAATAATAATCGGGACTTAATGTTGCAAAAACTATAAAGTCTATATCCTGAGGTGTTATACCAGCTCTTTCAATGGCAATCTTTGCAGCTTCCACTCCCATAGTTGTGGTAGTTTCTTTTGTACGATCTGCATATCTTCTTTCCTTAATACCTGTTCGTTCCTGGATCCATTCATCACTGGTATCCATATATTTCAACAGGTCATTATTAGTAACAACATTGGCAGGAACATACATGCCAATTCCGGCAATAAAACTTTTATTCATAGCAAACAATTAAGTGAGAAAGGTATGAAATGTAACGGAATTGAAATTGTTACATATAACAACTATATAGGCTCGAAAAAGAACTACATTGTTTTATCATTGACTTGATATCCTATTCATATGAAGGATCTCCGATGCAAATTTTTCAGTTTCGTTAATTACTGTTTGAATATCTTTTGATTTAATATAAGATCCAATAACATGGTTGCCTGCATTAGGAATGGCCACTTGTCTTTTTAAACTGTCTGGTGTACCCAATTGATTGAACATTCTTTTCATTGCTGAGACTTTAACAACAGGGTCCTGGTTTTCTTCATCTTTATAATAATACAAAAGCAAAACCGGTTGTTTAACTTTTTCAAAGGTTGAATGTTTCATTGTGCTTTCTAATAACTCTTCTAATTGTACTATAGATTCTGTTCTGTACTTATTATTCCAATACTGTGCGTAAATGGCAGTAGTATCAGGTACTTTACGATATTTACCCGCCACTATTTTTGCTATTTGCAAACCCCAATGATTATTTAATAACCAGGCTTTGGAATCATTGATGGCAATATTTGGAGACAACAAAATAAGGCCTGCAATATCTGGATATTCTGCTGCTAATTTTAATGCTAATGTTCCGCCGGTAGATGTTGACATCAGGATCACTTTCTTACCTAATTGCTTTCCAATAGCATAAGCTTCTTTTGCAGAGTTCCAAACTCCATTTGCAGTAAAACTCAATAGTGGTTCAGTAGTATCAATACCATGTGCATCTAGCCGGCTTAAAAATAAATTACATCCGAATTTTTGTGCAAATTCATAATGAAGGGGATCTCCCTCTTCCTGGCTGGCAGAAAAGCCATGTAAATACACAATTGCATAATCTGTCATTGATTTTGAAGAATCGTTAAGCCATATAACCCTTGCTTCATTATCCGGTTTTAATTTATGTTTAGCTTCATTGTCTTTTATATAATTTTCTAATGCTATTAGCTCTGTTGGTACTGTGGGGAGGGTTTTATCGTATTTTGGAGTAGCTGGTCTGGGTCCAAGAAAGTATGTAATTATCAGTATTAAAAGGATGACGCCTAACCACTTGAGAAGTTTCATATTGGCTATTTTCATAAAACTAATATAATTCTCTGTTTTAATTGGTTTTAAAGGCCTGTTTATTGCTCTTTCGTTTGCTGCCTCCGGCTTATTTGTGTACCTTTGCCGCTCGTTTGAAAAATTGATTATGGAGATAAGAAATATAGCGATAATAGCACACGTTGACCATGGTAAAACAACCCTGGTTGATAAGATATTACATACCACCAAAGTTTTCCGGGAGAACCAGGAAACAGGTGATCTAATAATGGATAGCAATGATCTCGAAAGGGAAAGAGGTATTACAATTTTTAGCAAAAATGCTTCTGTACAATATAAAGGGGTTAAGATCAATGTAATTGACACTCCTGGTCACGCCGATTTTGGAGGTGAGGTGGAAAGAGTTTTGAAAATGGCTGATGGTGTTTGCTTATTAGTGGATGCTTTTGAAGGACCAATGCCACAAACAAGATTTGTTTTACAAAAAGCATTACAGTTAAATCTGAAGCCACTGGTTATCATTAATAAAGTTGATAAACCTAACTGCAGACCAGATGAAGTGCATGATGCTGTTTTTGAATTATTCTTCAATCTCGATGCTACAGAAGAGCAACTTGATTTCCCTACTTTTTATGGTTCCGGAAAAAATGGCTGGTTCAATGATTCGTTAGAACAAATTGATAATATCAATCCTTTACTGGATGGTATCGTAAAATATGTACCACCGCCAAAAGTAAATGAAGGTCCGGTACAAATGCAGATCACTTCTCTGGATTATTCTTCATTCCTTGGACGTATTGCAGTAGGAAAAGTTAGCCGCGGTGTTTTAAAGGAAGGACAGAATGTTGTTTTGATGCAGGCCGACGGTGTTATCAAAAAAACAAAAGTGAGAGAGTTATATGTGTTTGAGGGAATGGGCAAAAAGAAAGTAACAGAAGTTGTTGCCGGGGATCTATGTGCTGTTGTTGGTATAGAAGATTTTAATATTGGCGATACAATTTCTGATGCAGAAACTCAGGAAGCATTGCCGGTAATCAGTGTGGATGAACCCACTATGAACATGTTGTTTTCAGTTAATAATTCACCTTTCTTTGGTAAAGATGGAAAGTTTGTTACATCAAGACATCTTAGAGACAGATTGATAAAAGAAACCGAGAAGAATTTAGCATTAAGAGTAGAAGATAGTGGTGAAGGTGATAGCTTAATGGTATATGGCCGCGGTATTTTGCATTTAGGAATTTTGATCGAAACTATGCGCCGTGAAGGATATGAGTTGACTGTTGGTCAGCCACAGGTTATAGTTAAAGAAGTGAATGGTGTAAAATGCGAACCTTATGAAACCCTGGTGGTAGATGTACCGCAAGAATTTGCCAGTAAAGTTATTGATCTGGTAAGCCGTCGTAAAGGCGAAATGCTGATCATGGAAACTAAAGGCGAAATGCAGCATCTTGAATTTGATATTCCTTCAAGAGGCTTGATAGGTTTACGTACACAAATGCTTACAGCTACAACTGGTGAAGCTGTAATGGCACATCGTTTTTCCGATTATAAGCCATGGAAAGGCCCAATACCGGGAAGAAATAATGGAGTACTGATTTCAAAAAGTACAGAAAAAACAACAGGATATTCAATTGATAAACTTCAGGATAGAGGAACTTTCTTTGTAGATCCGGGAGAAGATGTTTATACTGGTCAGATCATTGCAGAAAATATTAAGCCTGGTGACCTTGTAGTAAATGCGACAGAAGCTAAAAAACTTACGAACCACCGTGCCAGCGGAAGTGATGATGCTACCCGTATACAACCAAAGACGTTATTGACACTAGAAGAGTGTATGGAATATATTCAACAGGATGAATGTATAGAAGTTACACCGAATTTCATCCGAATGAGAAAAGTGATATTGAATGAAGATGAAAGAAAGAAAGTGCAGAAGAAGATGGAAGCTGAGGCGGTACAATAAATAATTAGTTACACGTTACTTTATAATTACAGCAAATACTCACCTGGTATTTGCTGTTTGTTTTTACATTTGTCAGATGGCTAAACCGATTGCTGAAATAAATAATTTGCTGCAACAGTATTTTGATAAAGTACTGGTATTAACAGTACCCCGGTTTACAGATCGTCAGAAAAAAGTTAGGGATAGGTTGGCTGGAATTGATTTTGAATTCTTTTATGGTGTAGATAAAAATGAGTTAGACGATATCTTTATCAATGATAATTATCTTTTTGATAAAAATTCTCAATTGGCTATAAGGCAATATTTTCCTCCATTGAATGCAGGTGAAATTGCCTGTTCGCTTTCACATCGTAATATATACCAGGCTATAATAGATAATAACTGGGAGAAGGTGCTGATCTTCGAAGATGATGTACTTCCAGATTTTAATAATCTTCCATTTATCATTGACACATTGAAAGACTTACCTGAAGACTGGGAATTATTATACTTGGGATACCTTAAAAATGAAAAAATAACAATTGGTAAAAAGCTGAAACAGTTTTGGTACAGTATCATGAGTCGCTTCGGATTAAGCAGAATGCCATTATTCATGATAAAAAATAGTCTTCCTAAAAAGTATAGTACTAATCTATTAAAAGCAGGGTTTCATGATTGTACACATGCTTATGCTATTACAAAAGAAGGGGCAAAAAAAATGATAATGACTCAAACACCTGTAAAATACAGAGCTGATAATTTAATTACAGCGTTGGTGCTGAAGGGAGAGTTGAATGCATATATCAGTAAGAAATATTTTTTTAATCAGGAAATATTCACTGATAAGACGGATAAGTCATATATAAAAGATTAAATTTTTCCTGTTACAATTTTCTCCATCAAATTAATTAATTTCTCTTCATAAGGTGCAGGGTATAGGTCCTGAAATTTCTTAAAGGCATTTTCTCCAACGTTTTTCCATTTGTCTTTTTGTTGCCAGGCATTTTCCAATACTGCATCAATTGCTACTTCGTTTACTGCATTACTGATATAGCCGTTCACTTCATGTGTTACCCAAACAGGCATATCGCCAACTTTGCTTACCACACAAGGCCTTGAAAGTGCCATTGCTTCCACTACACTAATAGGCATAGCATCTATATGTGTGATTTGTAAATTTAGGTTTGACTCTGTTAAGGCTGTAACTACAGCAGAAGTATGGCCTTTAAGATATATATGATCTGATAAATTCTTTTGTTTTACCAGTTGTTCCAGTTTTTCCCTGTCTTTACCTTCTCCATATAAATATAATTGCCAGTTTCGATTTCTCCATTTTTCACTGGCTAATGCGTTAATTAATACATCCTGGGCTTTTCTTTCAATATCCAGCGCAGCCATCATTGTAAATAATACACTTTCGTTGTCTTTATTTGGAAAAGGAGTTATAGTATCAGGTACAGGGAAACCTATCGGGTTGTAAATAACTTTTTGTTTTGGAATTTCTACATGATGGAACTGTTGAAGTGTGTCAAAAATTTTTTGTGAATCTGCGATGTTCAGAGAAGATCTGGAAAACCAGGTGTTCAATGATCTTTTTCTTGCTATAGATAATTTCCCCTGCTCATTATAATTATGAGAACTGGTTATTATTTTTTTACATCTTTTATAAATGTTCTTAAAAGGAGCATGGGTTATATCTTCAAAGCCACCCTGGTTAACAAACACCAGGTCATATTTTTCAAATGGAATGGAATTGACCAGTCGTTGTAATTTCAGTTTCGATAACAGACTGTTATTTTTTGAAGGCAGAAGAAATAGTTCAACGCTTTCGTTATTTAGTGCATTTATTTTTTCCTCTTTACCGGGCCAGTTAAAACAACTAACTGCAACTGAATAATTTTTTTTTGCCATCCACAATGCAAGGCGAAACCATTGTTCTTCACTACCACCCCAGGCAGAACCGTTCATCAACGATATAAAAAGTATTGACTTCATATTGCCATAAAGAAATTAAAAGAATGATTGTAGTGAAAAATTATTGTAACAATCAGTTGAAAATACATGATTTGAAATATAAAACTGATCTCTGTTTTTTAGGTTTAAATGAAAATGTTGTTTGTCTTTTCATTTTTTAAAACATCTACTTTTGCCAAATGTCCAGATTTTCTACATTATTAAGTCATATCAGCCTGAAAGAAACACTTTTTATTTATTTAAAAATGAAAACCGGACAATGGAATAGCTGGAAGCTTAATAAATTACAACACTCTTTTTCATTAAGAAATAACCCATACGATTATGCCACCTTTGAAGAGGTGCTGCTTAAAGATGCTTATAACATCGATCTTGAGTATGAGCCAAAAACAATTATAGATGCAGGGGCAAATATTGGTTTAACATCCATTTATCTGGCAAGTAAATATCGGCAGGCAACAATTATATCATTAGAACCGGAAGAAGAAAATTTTCAATTACTTGTGAAAAATGCTGCTAAGTATGATAACATAATACCAGTAAAGGCAGGCGTTTGGAATAAGAAGTCATTTCTTGTAATCAAGGATAATGGGGAAGGAAATAATGCATTTACTGTTGAAGAGGTGGCAAATGAGAATGAAAACACAATTCAGGCTTTTTCAATTTCTGATATTATACAGCAAAACAACTGGCAAAAGATTGATCTGGTAAAGATGGATATTGAAGGGTCGGAGAAAACAATCTTTGAAAATGATGTAGATAGCTGGCTTCCAGTTACTAAAACACTTGTTATTGAGCTTCATGACAGAATGATGCCGGGTTGTTCATCAGCAGTATTTGGTACTTTAGCTAAATACGATTTCAGCAAAAGTAAAAAAGGAGAAAATATCGTTTTTACTAATAAAGCCTTAAAGTAGATTTTCATTCTTTTTAAATTTCAGCAGAATCGTAAATTTGCACAAATGTTTTTGGTATGAAAAAGTGTGTGCTGGTATTGTTTTTTATAAGCCTATTCGTGACTGCAGCAATTACTTCTCAGGCACAATGCTCTATCTGTACTAAAACCACCCAGCAACTAGGAGAAAAACCTGCAGAAGGAATGAACTCCGGCATACTTTACCTTGCATTTACTCCCTTTGCCATAGTTGGTTATATCGGATACAGGTGGTGGAAGAATAATAAAACTCCGTGATGGTTATTTATCTGCGATAAATTTGTAAAGGTTGAATTCTCCTTTTTTAAATAATTCTTCTATTTCTTTTTTTAAAACAGCTTTATCTATTCCTTTCATTCTTTTTTCCTGGATAAGATAAAAAGCTCTTTCTGCCAGCAACCAGAAAGTATTATCCGTTAAATGTGCTTTTTGCAATTGATGGCTGATGATATCAACGAGTTCTTTTACTCCTTCTTTTTGAGAAGCGATCGTTTTTACTATTGGTACTTCATTATAATGTTTACTGAATGCCGGTGCCAGCATCTGTCGCAGGTTGTTTGCAAATAATTCTGCATCCGGCCGGTCAGCTTTGTTTACAACAAATACATCAGCGATCTCCATTAATCCTGCTTTCATCGTTTGCACTTCATCTCCTGCTTCGGGTACCATCACCACTACAGTAACATCTGCCAGGCCGGCAATTTCAATTTCACTTTGCCCTACACCAACTGTTTCTACAATGATATGGTCGAAATTTGCATATTTAAGCAGGTCAGTTATCTCAATAATTTTAGGATGCAAACCACCCATGGAACCACGGGTAGCTAAAGAGCGGATAAAAACATTAGGATTTGTATACCAGTCACTCATCCGGATCCTGTCACCCAATACTGCACCCATATTAAATGGAGAAGAAGGGTCTACACAAAGCACCGCTACTTTTTTATTTTCATTTACCAGGTAACCGATCATTGCATCTGCTAAAGTGCTTTTTCCAGCTCCCGGAGGGCCTGTAATGCCGGTAACTTTTTTAGAAGAAGGAGGAAGAGATTGTAGCATGCTTTCATAGCCGGGATATTCATTCTCAACCAAAGAAATACTTCTTGCTAAAGCTTTTATATTACCCTGTGCTATTTGCTGCAATAATTCCTGCCACATAGAATGAAAGATATACTGTACGTTTATTAATCTGAGTTGACAAGATACCAAATTCTTAAATGATTTAGAAAATGGTGAGTTGCGTTAAAAGTATAATCTTTGTAAGCAGCTATGACAAAAATTTCAATCGTCTTAATTTGTAAAAATGAAGTGGATGTGATCGGCCGTACTTTAAAAAGTCTGGAAGGTATTACTGATGATATCATTGTATATGACAGCGGAAGTACAGATGGAACACAAGAGTTGGTAAAACAATTTGGAGTGAATTTACAGGAAGGCATCTGGGAAGGATTTGGAAAAGCGAAAAATAAAGCCAATCAATTTGCAAAATATGATTGGGTACTAAACCTCGATGCTGATGAAGCTATTGATGAAGACCTGAGGCAATCCATACTGGAATGTGATCTAACTAACGATGAGGTGGTGTATGATCTATGGTATAAAAACTTTCTGGGAGAAAAACATTTAAAATTCGGAGAATGGGGAACGGATCATCATATCCGCTTATTCAATCATAAAGCGATTCAATGGCAGGATGAGCCGGTGCATGAGAAATTGAAATTACCTGCTGATGTAATTGTAAAAGAATTAAAAGGTTATGTGTTACATTATACTATGAAGGATATTGATGATTACAGCCGTAAGATGAGAGATTATGCAATGTTGAATGCAGAAAAATATTTCCGGCAAGGAAGGAAAGCTACCTGGATAAAATTGCGTTGTTCACCTGCATTCACCTTCTTCAATTATTATATTTTGAAAAGAGGTTTTTTAGATGGTAATCTCGGTTATGTAAGTGCAAAGATGACAGCTTATTATACTTTTTTAAAGTATGCCCGGTTAAAAGAGTTATGTAATCAGAAACAGCAATAAAAAATGTAAAACTAAAATAAACGGTCATTTACAACTTCTTTCTTCCTGTTACCTTTGCCCTATGACCAATTTTATTCCCATATTCCCTTTGAATATTGTTGTATATCCTGGAGAGAATTTAAATCTGCATATTTTCGAACCAAGGTATAAGGAACTTATCAATGAATGTTATACTACGAAAAAGCCTTTTGGAATACCTATTGTTCTCAATGATAAAGTACAGGAGTTTGGCACTTTGTTAGAAATTCTTGAGATTTCAAAAGTGTATGAAAATGGAGAAATGGATATTAAAACAAAAGGCGTCAAAGTATTCAGGATGCTGGAGTTGATAAAAGAAATTCCTGAAAAATTATTCAGTGGTGCAATTGTAAGTTATCCGGAAAATTATGATAATGGCAGTTCGGGCCTGATGCTGAAAGTAATGACCAATCTGCGGGAATTACATCAATTACTGAAAGTAGAAAAACCATTCCCGAAACCAGATACTGAATTAAAGGCCTTTGAAATTGCACACCATGTTGGGTTAACGTTGGAAGAAGAATATGAATTATTACAATTGCAGGATGAGTTGCATCGTCAGGAATATCTTAAAAGACATTTATTAAAAGCCATACCCATGGCACAAGGAATGGAAGATTTAAAAGAAAAAATAAAACTGAATGGCCACTTTAAAAATTTGAGTGGGTTCGATTTTTAGTCATCAATAATTTTATTACTTCAGCAAATAAAAAAAACAATGCCAACAACCCTTTGTTTTGATTTTGGTAATACCCGCAAGAAAGTAGCTGTATTTAAAAATGATACGATTGAGGAAGTCATTAATCTGCCTGATGATGCTGTTGAAACAATTCAATCTTTAATTGAAAAATTCAATCCTGATAAATCAATTCTTTCTTCCGTTATCGATCATAACCCAGCAATGGAAGAGTTGCTAAGCAAGACAACAAAATTTCATAAGCTTAGTCATCTTACTAAAGTAGCTTTTACAACACCTGTAGGAAAACCAGAAACAATTGGTGCAGACAGGTTGGCTTTAACTGCTGCGGCAGTACATTATTATCCCGATAAAAATAACTTTGTGATCGGGCTTGGAACCTGTGTTACTTACAACTTCATCAATAAGTATCATGAGTTTGTAGGTGGCGCCATTTCTCCCGGACTTGAAATGCGTTTAAAATCGTTGAATTATTATACCGCAAAGCTTCCTTTGGTGAAGGCAGACAGCAATTTACCCCTGATAGGATATGATACCAACACCAATATACTCTCTGGAGTGGTATTAGGCATGGCTAAAGAAATTGATGGTTTTATTGCCGCATATGAGGAGAAATTCAGCAACTTTAACGTCCTGTTAACCGGGGGTGATATAGTCTATTTGGCTTCACACCTTAAAAAGAAGATATTTGCAGACCCTGATTTAATATTTAAAGGTCTGTATGCAATTAGTGAAGTTAATAACCCCTAAGAAAATCAATGCGTTACGAGTAATTTCT
>JAHEMN010000015.1:0-6259 GCA_024643645.1 Chitinophagaceae bacterium
ATTACTTTGTCATTTACTGATGTCTGTTGTAATTTTTGTTTAAGTGCTTTTACATTGCTTACAGTTACATTCTCATTGAATAGAGTGTCAATGGTAATCTCATCTTTATATTTTTCTTTTAATTTTTTTGCAAGGTCTCTTATGTCTTTACTACTATACTTAAGATCGAACTGGCTTTCGTTGAATTTGTCTATTCCAATACCGATAAACCGGGTCATCTCTTTTTGCTTTACAGCCGGTGTATAATTTACATACAAAGGCATGCGGTAACTTTCTGTACCGTTCACATTACTGATGCTTGTTTCTATCCTGTTTTCTCCCTGTGATAATTGTACAGCGATGATAGTGTCTATTTTATTTTTCTTCTTCGTTTTTATACTGATTCCCCGTTGCCCAAAGACAGGTACTTCATTTATCCATACACTAAACCTGTCCAGATTATATATGCTGTCATTACCCTTTATGTGTAATTGTAAAGTTTCGTTCTTTTGTTCGGGTTCAATAAGCTCCCTGTTTGCAAAGTCTGCCTCGGGTACAATATAATCATCACGAAAAGCAGTGGTATCTATACCTAGTTTACTTATTCTTTTTTCCCAGGCTTTTCGATAGCTGTTTATTAAAGCAGTATCTGTATTGCCGATTGCTTCCAACACTTTATCGGGGCGGTTATATTTTACATCGAGTTGTTCGAATGAGATTATTTGCAGATCCTCTGTTACGTAGTGCAACAATTTTGCTGCTGCCTGTGTAGTCTGGTAATATCCGTTTGGAAGTATTGTTAAATAATCAGTGCTATCAACTGCAAAGAAGGTATATATTAACTTACCTGTTTCAGCATTCCATATTTTACTGGTGTTATCTAAAGAAGCGGTAATAATTCTTTTTCCATCTGGCCTGAAGGCGGCACTCCTTACTGATCCGTTATGGCCTTTTAATGTTGCAATCAATTTTCCTGTTGCTGCATTCCAGAGTTTTGCTACATTCTCTTTTGAAGCTGTAACGATTTTACTATCATCCGGACTGAACACTGCGGAATAGAAAAACTCATCGGGCAAATCTTTTAGGGTTTGCAACAGTTTACCTGTTATTGTATTCCACACTTTAACTGTTTTGTCGTAAGAAGCAGTAACAAGTTTTGATCCGTCTGCACTAAACTGTGTGGTATTGATATGATTGGTATGCCCTTTTAATACTGCAATCAATTTTCCTGTTGATGCATTCCAGATCTTTGCTTTACGATTATCACCAGCCGTAACTACTATTTTTCCATTGGGGCCGAAACCCGCAGGGAAGCTTTTATAAAGGGCATCCTGCACATTCCCATCTAAATCGCAAAGTAAATTCTCCGTTGTAGCATCCCAGATCTTTGTATCTCCTACAAAAGTTGTAGCCATTATTTTGCTACCGTCCGGGCTGAACTGTACTGATTGAACCCCAAAATTATTGTCATGCAAATCCATTAGCAATATGCCCGATGCCGCATCCCAAACTTTTACTGCTGCATCCAATGAAGCTGTCACTACTTTTTTTCCGTCCCGACTAAATTGAGCAGCCGTCAACTCTTCATCATGTCCATTCAGTTCTGCTAATACTGTTCCGGTTGCCACATCCAGAATTTTGGCAGTTATACTACCGGAAGCACAGGTAACAACTTTATTTTCATCCGGACTAAATGCTAATACTTCAAAACTTTCTTTATCTAGTCTTTTAAAATTAATTAATAGTTGCCCGGTTAAGGCATCCCATGTTTTAGTTAAATAATTTCCATTGGAGGTGATAATTCTTTTCCCATTTGTGTTGTATCGGGCTACATCTATTTGGTCTGCATGGCCTTTCATTTCTGCTAGCAACTTTCCGGTAGCCGCATCTCTTATCTCCACATCATTAGCAGCAATCGAAAAGGTTTTTTTACCATCGGGGCTTACTGCTGTTGGAGCAATCAGGAAAAAAGATTCAACTGTACCTGGTATATGTGATAGCAACTTACCAGATATGGCATCCCAAATCTTTATAGTAGAGTCTTCTGAAGCGGTAATGATTTTTGTACCGTCTGCACTGAGTGTTGCCGGGGCGGCTGAAAAAACTGTTTCAATATATCCTTCCAGATCTAATAGTAACTTACCATTTGCCGCATTCCATACTTTAACGGTTGTGTCTCCCGAAATAGTAATTACTTTTTTTCCGTCTGGACTGAATGCTGCAGTATAAACAGTAGACGAATGGCCCTTCATCTTTGTGAGTACAAGTCCTGTGGTGGCATCCCACAGTTTTGCAGTTTCATCGCTGGAGGCTGTAACAATTTTCTTTCCGTCGGAGCTAAATACTGCATGCATAACAGGATATTCATGGCCTGTTAATTCCAGAATCAGCTTTCCTGTTGCTATATCCCATACTTTGGCTGAATTATCTGATGAAGCCGTAACAATTCTTTTACTATCGGGACTAAAAGCAACTGAGTTGATTTCCAAAAAGTGCCCGATAGGTAATACCAGCTTTGGTTGTTGTCCCTCACAGGAAATAAAAGCGAAAAAAATTACATAAAGGATAAAGAAACGAATCATTATTAATGTGAAAAGTACATCATTAAACTAATTTTACCATATCCTGTGGATGGGATTTCTTTAAGCAAAAAATAAATTCCCCAAAATATTAGTTTTTAATTGCTAAATCATTTAGTTTTGATTTCTGTCCTAAAAATAAAAGGATTACAATACGCAAATACATAATTTTAACCCATGGCAAAAACAGACAAAACAACAGAAGCAGTTTCACCAAACAGTGAAAAATTAAAGGCACTTAAACTTACAATGGACAAGCTGGAGAAGGATTACGGTAAGGGAAGTGTAATGTTATTAGGTGATAAAGTGGTACATGAACAAGCAGTTATTTCAACCGGTTCTATCGGACTAGATGTAGCCCTAGGTATTGGCGGTCTTCCCCGAGGCAGAGTTGTAGAAATATATGGTCCTGAATCTTCGGGAAAAACAACTATTGCTACGCATGTTATTGCAGAAGCACAAAAGAAAGGTGGCATGTGTGCCTTTATTGATGCAGAACATGCTTTTGATAGCTCTTATGCAAAAAAATTAGGTGTAGATGTTGATAATCTGCTGATCTCTCAACCGGATTATGGTGAGCAGGCATTAGAGATCGCTGATCGTCTTATTTTATCAGGGGCGTTGGATGTAGTGGTGATTGACTCTGTAGCAGCATTGGTTCCTAAAAGCGAACTGGAGGGTGAAATGGGTGACAGTAAAATGGGACTACATGCCCGTTTAATGAGCCAGGCCTTACGTAAACTTACAGCAACCATTTCCAAGACAAATACGATTTGTATTTTCATAAACCAGATGAGAGAAAAAATAGGTGTGATGTTCGGTAATCCTGAAACAACAACCGGTGGTAATGCATTGAAGTTTTATGCTTCTGTACGATTAGATATCCGCCGTCAGGCACAGGTAAAAGATGGCGACTCTGCTATTGGTAACCATGTAAAAGTGAAAGTGGTGAAGAACAAAGTAGCTCCACCTTTCCGTGCTGCTGAGTTTGATATCATATTTGGACAGGGTATTTCAAAAACAGGCGAGATCATTGACATGGGTACAGAATTGGGAATTGTTCAGAAAAGTGGTAGCTGGTATAGTTATAACAATGATAAGCTTGGACAGGGCCGTGATTCTGTTAAGCAATTGATGGTTGATAACCCTGAACTCGCCAATGAAATTGAAGGAAAGATAAGAGAGAAAATAAAAGAAATGCAGGAAGCTTAAGTTCCTTAAATTCAAAATATTACAGATGGGTTAGTTTGTATACCCTCTTGCTTTTGCAAGAGGGTTTTTTGTTGTCTTAACTTAAAATTGACAATAAAAAACATATTCAATGTTTAAACATTGTATATTTGCTAAACCAATTATTAAACAAAATTGAGAAAACCGGGTTAAACAGTTAATGGAAAACAGAGATCAAATAAGTTCACAATCAAAAAAATGGCAGCATATAGTCTTTGGTGCCTGCCTTTTGATTTCTTTTTTTCTGCCATGGGTGCATTGGGGTAAAAATGTAATCAGAGGCTTTGATCTCCCATTGGGAAAATTCTTTTCCGTTTCAGCTACACAATTTGGATTGGAAAATCCATTTCCACAATTAAGTTTCAGCTTTCTTATTTTCTGGTTAATTCCATTGCTGACGATTCTGGGAATTATTATCGCAGTAAATAATAAAAAAAGTGATCTGGTTGTTTATATCGCCGGAGCCTTAGCTCTTTCAATGACAACTATCTTCTTTTTATTTACTAAAACGTTGATTATTCTGGGTGTTGGAAATAATGTTTTCAAAATGCTGCAATTGCCAGTTTATTTGGCAGCTATATCAGCTATTGGTTTCATTTTAACAGTATCAACACAAGGGCAATGGCTAAAAAAATGTGCCTGGTTATTGTTGGGACCGGTTCTTGCATTTTCAGCGTATAAATTCGGAGAGAAGAAAGTAATGGCCGAAACATACCAAACAACAGACAACGTTGCAGCTGATTATACCATCTCAGCTACTGAAATGCTGAATGAATTCATTAGTTCAGATAGTTTAGCGAATGAAAAATACAGAGAAAAGATCATAGTGGTTAATGGCAATGTATCACAAATTGACAGAACAAGTGATTCAACCACTATTATACGATTTGATGACCCTGCCGGTTCTTATATCGCATTCTCATTTGATAAAGATCAATATGAACTGGTAAAAAATATAAAAGCAGGTGATCCTGTTTCACTAAAAGGTTCCTGTAGCGGAAGTATATATAGTGAAATACTGGAAACAACCGCTATAAACTTTAAACGATCAATACTAAATAAAAACAAAAATCAATGATGAAAAAAACAATCCTTTTGGTGGCTTTGGTAATTTCTACCGGCTATCTTTTTGCTCAAAAAAAAACGACAACTTCTGCAACCGTATCTTTTGATGCTACAACGCCAAAAGATGCATTACCGAAAGCAACAAACAATACTGTGATCGGTTCTATCAATACCACAACCGGTGATGTAGCATTTGAAGCTTCTGTTAAGAATTTCGCATTTTCAAATCCAAAAATTCAGGATCATTTCAATGGTGATAAATGGTTTAATTCTGATAAATACCCTGTATTTTCTTATTCAGGCACAATTGAAAAAGTAGCTAAAGTAAAATTTACAAAAGATGGAACATATAGTGTAACAGTTAACGGTACAATGAAGATCCGTGATGTAAGTAAGAGTGAAAAAGTAAAAGGAACAATTACCGTTGTTGGTGGGAAAATAAAAATCGCAGCTGATTTTGAAATTGATCTGCCTGATTATGGAATCACCAGTACACAAATAGATTCAGGCAAAGTGGCTAAAGAACCAAAGGTTTCTGTTACAGCAGAATTTTAATATTTAATTATAAATTTTAAAAAACAAAAAAGTCTCCGATCTATCGGAGGCTTTTCTTTTGGATAAACAATTTATTAATTTCCGAATTGCTTTTCGATATGTAATAGTTTGCCTTCAGCATCAAACCCTTCTATTACTACTTTGAATTTTTTGCTGAAATCATTATTGAAAAAATTAATTTTCATTGTTGTTGAGTCCTTGTCTGTATAAAAATCAGGATTCCAGTATAAAGTAGTTCTGTTATCAGCTATTGCACTGTTAGGGTCAACATTAGTATAGTTTGGATTAAAAAATTCTTTACTTATAGAATATCCTTTGTATTGAACAAAATCAAACTTATCTGGTCGTTCATCTTTATTTGATCGTTCCTTTCTATACACTGCTAATGCTCCGCCGGGAGAACCACTTCCAACCCCAACAAACCCGGCTTCATAAAATTTTACCAATGCCAGATCATCCACCCTTAAATTTCTTAACTGACTTAAATTAGCAGGATTTTCATCAATGAAAACTCCTACCTGCCATTTTTGCCCGGATAGTAAACTAAAGTTCTTGCGGTTAACAAAAGTTCCGCCTTCAATTTCCAGCTGCCGTATTCTGTTTTTTATATAATCAACAGCGTTCATAGAACGGTCATTACCCGGTTCATTAATATTATCAAGTTCTATCTTACCCGGAGTTTTGAAAACACCCGTTGCATATTTTTCATTTACTTTATCAATAGGCCTCTCATGTGATATTGCCTGTACAGTAACTCTTTCCAGTTCCTTTATATCATCAAGTTCCGATTTGGCATAATTGTACCTTTTCGTTACTTCATCATTATCAGAAGCTTTACCTAATTTCTTTGA
>JAHEMN010000015.1:6359-11982 GCA_024643645.1 Chitinophagaceae bacterium
ATCGCTTCTTCAAAATTTATTTCAAAACTATTTTCTCCTCTTTTTTCAGTATTTACTTTAATAGCATTTATTTCACCATTACTTTTATATTCTTTGTTATCTACAAATGTTAAACGCTCAGCCAGCGGAATACCGTCTTTATTAAAAACAGTAAAATGCAAAATACCAGAAGGCAAACTATCAGTTACTAAATGGCCTATCACAGAAGGATAATCTTCAAACGCAATTTCAGTTTCATATACCACATGATTATTTATTTGTGCAACAAGTGATATTGTGGCAAACTCAGCACCATTTGTCTCTGATCTTGACAATTGAAATTTTTTGCCTCCTTTCTCATCTTGCACTTTAAGATTTACTCCTGATTGCTGTACCTCCGGTAAATTATAAGTTCTAACACCTACAGGTGTTTCCAATTCAGCCACATATTTTTTACCTGCAATTGGCTTGAATGTCAACTTACCTATACCATCATGATAAGTATGAAAAGGTGCTACAGTGGTGCCGTCATTTGTTTTAATGATGCCGTGAGCATCAAACGGAGTTCCCCATTGATCTGTTGCTTTAAAAGCAACATTTGTAAGAATACCGTGTACCAGTTGCCCGCATTCTGGAAAAAATTGTAACGAAATATTTGATGGAGCACTATTGGCAGATGCAGCAGTTTTTGATTGAGGATTAAAAATGTAAATATTCTTATGATAAACAAAATCCTCGTCACTATTCAACATTGTAGGAGTTAATGCCCTAATATAATAATTACCTTGAGGTAAAGAGTCCGGGATCTCTATTATTCCTTTAGCAATTGCTCCCAACACCGGAAAATGTTTTGTTACAATAACCTGATTTTTATTATCAAGAAATTGTAAATAAAAGTTGCTACTCAGGCCACTTGGTTTCCCATCACTATATAAATATGCTTTGAACCAGATCGTTTCTCCGGCAACATAATATTCTTTATCATAATGGATGTAAACTTTTTCAACCGGTAGCCGGGAATTTAATTGATTTAATACTGAATCTTTGTTTTGTGCATACAAACTACCTTCTGCAACAAATATTAATAGGAGAATGATGAAACTCTTTCTTATTAGGTTACACATTTGATAAGATTTTCTGAAAAGTAAACAAATAATAAATTGAATTACTATTCAATTATTTCAACGGAAAGCCTACTGATAAAGATTGAATTTTCAACTATAAAGCTGCATTGAACTACAATTAATACATCTTATAAAAAAATTTCTTACTGGGTTTCAGTAAATTGCATATCCTATATGCCTTTCAACCTATACAATCCTTTTCCTCCAGCCGGCGATCAACCGGATGCGATACGGCAATTGACTGAAAGCATCATTGAAGGTGAAAAATACCAGACCTTACTAGGTGTTACCGGTAGTGGTAAAACATTCACCATTGCTAATGTCATTCAAAATGTGCAAAGACCCACATTAGTATTGACACATAACAAAACACTGGTTGCTCAATTATATGGTGAGTTCCGTCAATTCTTTCCGGAGAATGCAGTAGAGTATTTTGTATCCTACTACGATTATTACCAGCCCGAAGCTTATATGCCCGTGAGTGATGTGTATATTGAAAAAGACCTGAGCATCAATGATGAATTAGATAAACTTCGATTAAGGGCCACTTCAAGTTTACTCAGCGGTAGGAGAGATATTATTGTTGTCGCATCGGTTAGTTGTATATATGGTATGGGTAATCCTACTGATTATGAAAATGGAATCATCCGCATCAGTAAAGGGCAAACTATTTCACGACAGGCATTTTTACATGCATTGGTCAATTCTTTATATAACAGAACCACCGTTGAGTTCAACCGGGCTACTTTCAGAGTAAAAGGGGATACTGTTGATATTAATCTTCCCTACGTTGACTATGGCTATCGTATTACTTTTTTTGGAGATGAGATTGAGGAAATAGAAAGCATTGATGTAGTAAAGGGAAAAAGAATTGCAGTTATGGAAAACGCAGCCATTTTTCCTGCTAATCTTTATATAGCACCTAAAGATATTTTACAACAGGTATTATATGAAATACAGGATGAGGTAGCAGCACAGGCAGAATATTTTAAGAAAGAAGGAAAGTATATTGAAGCACAACGGTTGAGTGAAAGAGTGAACTATGATATTGAAATGATAAGAGAGTTGGGTTATTGCAACGGTATTGAAAACTATTCCCGGTTCTTTGACAGAAGAAAACCCGGCACAAGGCCTTTCTGTTTACTTGATTATTTTCCTAAAGACTTCTTAATGGTGGTAGATGAAAGTCACCAGACCATTCCACAAGTAAGCGGTATGTATGGTGGTGACAGAAGCCGGAAATTGGTATTGGTTGATTATGGTTTTCGTTTGCCTTCTGCATTAGACAATCGACCACTTAACTTTCATGAATTTGAATCGTTGGTCAATCAAACCATTTTTGTATCTGCTACACCTGATGATTATGAATTAGAAAAATGTGGCGGTGTAGTTGTAGAACAAGTGGTACGTCCTACCGGATTATTAGAACCTCCTATTGAGGTAAGGCCATCAGTAAACCAGATAGATGATCTGTTGGATGAAATTGATAAAAGAGTTAACCAGGGTGACAGGGTGCTTGTTACTACGTTGACAAAACGAATGGCTGAAGAAATGGACAAGTACCTCCATAAAATAAATATCAAATCAAAATATATACACAGCGAAGTAGATACATTGGAAAGAATTGAGATCCTTCGTGAACTTCGGTTAGGCACTATTGATGTATTGGTTGGGGTGAATTTATTAAGGGAAGGCCTCGACTTACCGGAAGTATCATTAGTAGCTATTCTTGATGCTGATAAAGAAGGTTTTTTACGAAATGAAAAATCATTGACACAAACAGCAGGCAGAGCAGCAAGAAATGTAAATGGGTTGGTTATCTTTTATGCTGATAAGATGACTGAAAGTATGCGGCGTACTATTGAAGAAACACTACGGCGCCGTGAAAAACAAATTGCATTTAATATAGAACATGGCATTACTCCACGAACTGTTATAAAATCAACCAAAGAAGTATTTGCACAAACTTCTGTATTAGATATAAAAGGATATGACCCTGCTAACCCTTATGCCATTGCTCCTGATGAAGACCTCATTACAGTAGCAGCTGAAGAACAAACTGAATACAAAACAATTCCCCAATTGGAAAAGGCAATAACAAAAATCAAGAAGACCATGGAAAAAGCTGCCAGAGATCTTGATTTTATGGAAGCAGCCAGATTGAGAGATGAAATGTTTATGATGCAGAATAAGCTTGAGGCAATGAAAAAATAGCCTATTCGTAGATCTACGAGCCTTCATCGAGTAATAGTGCCTTATTTTGCAATTTTCAATAACCCTATCCTTGCAATTAGTTTGCCCCCGTTATATCTTAGCATCAGAATATCGAGAGAAACCAATTTTATTAAAATCCAATAATCTAATTTTTATGAAAAGAAGAGTTCGTAAAATCGCCAATTTTTTTGCATTTAACTTATTGTTTTTTGCATTATACCTGAACTTTATCCATAAAGACAAACAAGATGCAATTGGAGTTATGCCAATTGCTACAACACAACAACCGGCTGCTTTTAGTGGTACGACTGCTTCAGTGCATAAAGCTGAGCAATCAGTTGCTACAAAAGAAGAAAATACCGATCAGACCCAAATCAAAAACTAATAATTAGTAGCGTTAACAATCCGGCTACCCTGTCCCACTCTAATTGTGAGACAGGGTAGTTTTGTTTTTATATATGCCTTCTTCGATTTCTTTACCTTAGAGGCATGGAAAAGAAAGTTTTTTTACTGGATGCCTTTGCTCTTGTATTCAGAGCCTATTATGCTTTGATCCGAAGTCCACGATTAACCTCAAAAGGAAAAAACACCAATGCTCAGTTTGGATTTACCAATGCGCTGGTAGAATTGATCAACAAACAAAAGCCTTCACACATGGCGGTTTGTTTTGACACTTCTGCAGCAACGGAACGACATACTGATTTCGCAGATTATAAAGCTAACCGGCAGGAAACTCCTGAAGATATAAGTGAAGCAGTACCTGATATAAAAAAGATCATTGAAGGATTTAATATTCCGATCATTTATAAAGATGGCTATGAGGCAGATGATGTAATTGGAACATTAGCCAAGCAAGCTGAAAAAGCAGGTTATGAAGTTTATATGGTAACGCCTGATAAAGATTATGGCCAGCTTGTTTCTGAAAAAATAAAAATATATAAACCTGCTTACCAGGGAAATGGTGCTGAAATTTTAGGACCTAAAGAAGTGTGTGAAAAATGGAACATCAATGAAGTAAGCCAGGTTATTGATATGCTGGGTATGATGGGTGATGCAGTAGATAATATTCCCGGAATAAAAGGAGTGGGTGAAAAAACTGCCGCTAAGTTTTTAGCAGAATATGGAACACTCGAAAACACATTAGCAAATGCTGATAAGATAAAAGGGGCAATGGGTAAAAAAGTACAGGAAGGAAAAGAAATGGCTGTACTTTCTAAAAAGCTTGCGACAATCATAACAGATGTTCCGGTTGAATTTCATGAGGAGGATTTTAAATTATCAGAATGGGACAAAGAAAAATTAGCAGGAGTATTTGCTGAATTAGAATTCAAAACACTTGGGAAACGATTACTGGGTGATGAATTTTCAATTGCAACTCCATCCAAATCAGTAGTAGAAAAAGAAATACCACAGGGTGTACAAACAGATCTTTTTGGCAATATAGTGGAGCAACCAGAAGAAGAAAAAGAAGAAGTAGAAGCGATCAGTGATGATGAACTAACGAGTATACATGTTGTAGATAAAAACATCAATAACACTTCGCATGAATATAAAGCTGTAGAAGGTGATGCTGCAATTAAAAAATTGATTATTGAATTAAAGAAGCATGATGAAATATGTTTTGATACTGAAACAACGGGCATTGATGCTAATGAAGCTGAATTGGTCGGTTTAAGTTTTGCAGTAACACCCGGCGAAGCATGGTATGTGCCTTGTCCGGAAGATCAGAAAAAAACAAAAGAAATACTTGCCCTTTTTGAGCCATTATTTGCAGATAAGAAAAAGACCTGGATCGGTCAGAATACAAAATACGATCTCCTGATCTTAAAATGGTATGGTATTGAAGTTGCCGGCGAATTATTTGATACCATGCTTGCACATTATGTAATTGAACCGGATGGCAAGAGAAGTATGGATGAATTAAGTCAGAAATTTCTTGGCTATGAACCGGTATCTATTGAAGAATTGATCGGTAAGAAAGGAAAGTTGCAAGGGAATATGCGGGATGTTGAAGTTGAAAAAGTAAAAGAATATGCCAGTGAGGATGCGGATATTACTTTGCAGTTAAAAAATGTTTTTGTTCCATTACTAAAGAAAAGAGGAGTAGAAAAAGTATTTAATGAAGTAGAGAACCCTTTAGTAAAGGTTTTGGTTGAAATGGAGTATGAAGGCATTAATGTAGATACTGATTTTTTAAATGACTATTCAAAAGAGCTTGAAAAAGAAGCAAAGAAAGCAGAAGAAAGTGTTTACAAACAAGCTGGCGTCCGCTTCAACCTGGCTTCACCAAAACAACTTGGTGAAGT
>JAHEMN010000015.1:12082-42374 GCA_024643645.1 Chitinophagaceae bacterium
AAGAGTGTAAACTTTGGAATTATATATGGCCAAGGTGCATTTGGATTAGCCGATAACCTGGGAATATCAAGAACAGAAGCAAAAGAGATCATTGAAAATTATAAAAAGGAATTTCCGGGTATTCAAAAATACATGGATGATACCATCAACTTTGCCAGAGAGCATGGCTATGTACAAACATTAATGGAAAGAAAAAGGTGGTTGAGAGATATAAACTCTGCCAACTTTACTGTAAGAGGATTTGCAGAACGAAATGCTATCAATTCCCCTATACAGGGAACTGCTGCTGACATGATCAAACTGGCGATGCAAAAAGTACAGGCAGCAATGAAAAAAGAAAAAATGCAAAGTAAAATGATCTTACAAGTGCATGATGAATTGGTTTTTGATGCACTGAAATCAGAAGTAGAAGAATTAAAACCATTAATTATTGAAAATATGCAAACGGCTATGCTGTTGCCAAATAAAGTTCCGGTAATTGCAGAATGCGGACAAGGAGATAATTGGCTGGAAGCACATTGATCACTAACGTCATTTTAAAAAATCTTATTTTGATTTCATGATTCTAACTGTCACTTTAAATCCTTGTATCGATAAAAGTTCTAAAGTTGAAAAGATCAAGCCGGATAGTAAGTTACGCTGTGCAGAAGTTGTAAACGAACCGGGTGGAGGAGGAATCAATGTAAGTAAGGCATTAAAAAAACTGGAGACCCCAACTGTTGCTTTGTTTCCAGCAGGTGGACATAATGGAAACATGCTGTGTACTTTATTAAAGGAAGAAGAAATATTATTTCATGCGGTAGATACAAAAGTTGAAACAAGGGAAAATTGGATCGTACTGGAAACATCAACCAACAGTCAATATCGTTTTACTTTTCCTGGCAGAGAAATGATGGAAGAAACAGTAAAGTCACTGGTAGATCAGATCCGATCTTTTTCGCCTGAATATGTTGTGGCAAGTGGAAGCTTACCATCAGGGCTACCTGATTATTTTTATGGGTTGATCGTTAAAAACGCTTCAGCTGTAGGTGCCAAATGTATAGTAGATACAAGTGGACCTGCTTTGCAGGCATTAAAAGGAAAAAATGCTTTTTTAATAAAGCCCAATATCGGAGAGTTATGTAAAATGCTCAATGTGGACTGGCTGGATAAAGAAGAAATTCCAACTGCAGCGCAACAGGCCATCCGGGATGGGTATGCAGAGATAATAGTTGTGTCAATGGGTGGCGAAGGAGCATGGCTTGTAAGTAATGATAAAAAATATTTTGTTGAAGCTCCGTCGGTAGAAAAGAAAAGTACGGTTGGTGCAGGCGATAGTATGGTAGCAGGTATCACTTATTTTTTAACACAAGGAAAAACACTACGAGAGGCTATTCGATTTGGTGTAGCCTGTGGAAGTGCTGCCACTATGAATGAAGGAACGCAACTATTCAAAAAAACTGATGCAGTAAGTTTATATACCAGCATTAATGAGGAGTAACCATTAAAATGAAAAAAGATATTGCAAACAGAAACGACCTTTTACAATTTGTCAAACTTTTTTACGACAAACTTTTAGATGACCCAACAATCAGTTACCTGTTTACTGACATTGCTAAAATAGATCTTGAACACCATTTACCTGTGTTGGTCGATTTCTGGGATTCAATACTTTTTCAGTCCAATACATATCAGAAAAATGCAATGCAGGTACATATAGATCTTCATAAAAAATCTCCAATAGAAAAACATCATTTTGATACCTGGCTTCAATATTTCAAAGAATCAATTGATGAATTATTTGAAGGTGAAAAAGCATTCCTTGCCAAAGAAAGAGCAACCAGTATTGCAACTGTTATGAAAATCAAATTGATACAAAACTGATAATATATTTTTGTTGTAGCCTTTTTATTTTAGTAAATTATATTCCCAAAAAAATAAAAATCATGAAGAAAATTACTTTTACTATTTGTATTACGTTGATATGTTCTTTATTTATTATTGCTAATGGCCAATCTCAGGAAGAAATGCAAAAATGGATGGAGTATATGACTCCATCAGAAATGCATCAGATGCTGGCTAAAGCTGATGGTAAATGGAATGAGGAGATAACAATGTGGGCCGATGCAGATGCTCCTCCACAAACAATGAATTCCAGTTGCGTTAATAAAATGATTTTGGGTGGAAGATACCAGGAGTCAATTTCTTCCGGAAGTTTTAATGGTATGCCTTTCGAAGGAAAAAGTGTTTCAGGCTGGGATAATGCCCGCAAAGTATTTGTTTCTACCTGGATAGATAATTTTGGAACCGGAATTATATATATGGAAGGCCCATGGAATGCTAAGACAAAGACTATCGAAATGAAAGGTAATATGACGGAACCAATGTCAGGAAAATCTGTACAAATAAGAGAGACAATGCAATTTATAGATGATGATACACATTTAATGCGTCAATAAGTAATGAAAGATGGTAAAGAATTTAAAACGCTGGAGATAAAGTTCACCCGGGACAAATAAGTATTTAAAAAAAACCTGAAGCTTAAATTCAGATTTTTTTAAATATAAAGATCAACCTGCCTGTTCATAAGCTTTTTTTATCCAGTTGATAAGATCCTTATTAACTTTTTTTGCATCTTCAATCCTGATCCTGTGTGTACACATTGCATTCCATTTTTTCCCATCCTCTACTATTCCTGATGGTTCAACACCTTTAATATTCAAACCCACATCCAACCTTTCTTTTGTAGAGGGTTGTATTATAGCAAACTGTTTTTTCCTTCGTAAACTGACATAGGCTTTTTTGGGAGCTACCTCTATATCTTTTCCAAACTTTTTAACTTCAGCCATTATTTTTTCATACCATGGCTTCAGGTTTTCCTTTCCTTTATACTGTTCCGCAATAAGATCATCCTGATTCTCAACTGCTCCTGCATGACTTTTTTTAGCATAGTGAACTACCATATTTGCATTGCCATGAGTGAATCCATGTTTCTCCTTTAAAAATTTAATAAGTTCACCATGTTTTTTAAGTCCTGGTTTATTGACAATGTTGATCCATTGATCTAATTTCTTACCTGTACTTTTTTCAATATTCTCAATCTGGGTTTGCAAAGCTTTATCAATACTTTCTGTACTCATACTTATCGATTTAAATTCTTTTCATAAATAGCGATCCATTCTTTCGGAGTAATTTTTGATGATAAATCACCTATAAGTTGATAAGGTATCTTTTCCATTTTTTTAAACCGGATACAACATTTGCCCATATCCAGTTTACCAATACCCAGCTTTTCATATTCTTTAGTAAACCACTTAGTGAGCTTATTATCGCCATACAAACCCATATGATAAACAGAGATATAGTTCTTTTGAGAAGCAAGGTTCATAAAGGGTAGTGGTGTTTCAGGATTACAATGATAACCAGGCGGGTAAATAGTATGTGGTACGGTATAACTTATCATTCCATAACCCATTCCTTCTTTAAAACCTTTAGGCAGATTCTTCTTTATTATGTTACGAAGTTTTGTAACTGCCTCTTTTCTGTCGTCCGGAAGTTCATTGATATATTCTTCCGGTGCATTTGCTTTTGATTGCATATTTATTTTTTTTCTGGTAATTGAGATTTATTAAAAGCATGTTTACGCAGATTAATACCATATTCCATCCAGGCTTTCAGACAAGCAAGAAAATTTGCCCACCCTTCTGTATTACTGCGCAACCAGTTTATTCCATCACTGTCATTCATTCTCTCTTTTTCTGTTATTTGTACAAATGTTAGTCCCGGTTCTATCTCCTGCAAGTTCAACTCCACACATGTTTCAGGCCCACCCATACTATTCCAGTAAAAAGAAATGTATTTATTTTCTTCAATTTTTCCAACTCTTACCGGAAAAGTAATATCAAATTCAGAAAATCCCCATGCTATAGTTTCTCCTTCTATCATCGGACCGGTACTACTGCCAATAAAATAATTCTTCATTTTTTCAGGATCCACAATTGCATCAAATACTTCAGCAATCGGTTTTGCAACCTGCAAGCCTGCTTTTATCGTAAGCTTTTCAATCATTATTTCGCTTTTTTTGCTTTTTTCTTACTGGCTTTAGCAATTTTATTGAATTCCAAAGCAAGTTGTACCCAGTAATCTAATTTTCTTTTTGTACTTAATACATCTATATCAACAAATACATATCCTTTCATTATTCTTCCGGTAAAATCCATAGGCTTACATCCTTCTTTTTCAATTACCTCTTCATATATTTCAGGATTGAGCCGTATCATTAAACGATCTTTTTCTACACCAACACACATTTTATCATTCACCATAAAACATAGGCCCCCAAACATTTTTTTCTCTTCTACATTCCTATGGGTAGCTGCTATAATTTCTCTTGTTCTGTCTGCTAATTTTTCATTATAAGACATAAGTATTTTTTTATGCTGTTATCACATTCTGAATTTTTTCATTTTTGTTTCTCAGATCAATGCCACCTTCCAATAGTGATTTAAGATTTGCCATATAAAATGTCCAACCGGTTTTACATCCAACATGCCAGTTTTGCCTGGCCTTTTCATCTGTTGGGATCTGCTCTTGTTTTAATTCTACAAAAGTTTCACCATCTTCCTGATAGATCTTAATAGTACATACACCGGCATCGCCAAACCTGAATTGAAAAAGATCCTTCCCGTTACAATCCAATATTTCACCATGCTCTACTACATCATCAGCATATCCATACCACCACCAGGAGTAAGTATCGCCTTTTTCAATAAATTCACTATTTGAACAAAGTCTTCCATCAGGCTTTTTATAATCTGATCTTCTCAAGAACCAATATTCAATACCTTCTTTGGTTGCCCAACACCAATAAAGTTTTTCAATAGAAGCTTTAGTATTGATTCTAACTGAGAATTGGCTCCAATCAAAATTTTCCATGTTTCATTTATTTATTCTTGAATAATAAAAATCACTTTTCTTATCGGGCATGGATGGACCCCCATCTACGATTGCATGAATTGAATCAACTGTTATAAGTTGATATATTATCCGTTTTGGAAAATCATGTTCAGGGTTTTCTGCAACAAAACTTTTTTCATCAAATGAAGTGATCGTAAATTTTACAGGTAAATTATCATTCTGTCCTATAGCTGCTGGTATATAATAATATTTTGAATTACTATATAGTAATGAAATACTTTCAAGCTCTGTTGTGTCAGCATTTTTGTTTATAAAGAAACTTATACCCTGCATAGCAGAATCATTCAGTGTTGCCCACGTTTCAATGATCATTCCTTTTTTAGTACTCATTTTCCATGATCCGTTCATCCACTTAAATTGATCAATATGAGTATTCAGCTTCCCGGTTGATGAAGTAAAACCCATCAGTAGCATTAAAAAAAATATTGCTGTTCCAATTTTTCTCATTTCTTTTTTTGAGGTACATTATGAAAGCCAATACGATTTCCTTCTGTATCGCTAATAACAGCCATATCACCATACTCCTCTGAAATCGTTGTTTTGGGAACCAGAATTTTTCCGCCGGCAGCTTCTACCTTGTCAAGGATCACCTGCACATCCGGATTACCATTCAGGTAGATCAAAGGACCGTCAGTCGCTGAAGGCTTATGAAAGCCACCGCTATTGACCAATGCGCCACCCACATTATTCATCGGATCATCCAAAGGAAACATCCGCATTTTAATTTGAGGAAAATCCATTGGTGATAAAGTAATATCCATTATTGTTTCATAAAATTTTTGTGCTCTGTTCAAATCCGTGGTGGGTATCTCAAACCAACTAATTGCATTTTTCATAATCAGTAATTATTTTAATTGTTACATTTTTTTTCTGCGATATTCAAGGTCATACTCAGTTGCCCATTTTATTCCTTTGTCTTTCGATATTTCACCCAACTGCCTCACTTTATCAATTCCAAGATCAAAAAAAGTTAATCGCCTGATCGCCATAGTATCTTTTGAAAAGGGAAATGGGTCTGTTAGGAAAACAATCTTCTTGTCTTCATATTTTCCTTTTAAATATTCTGTACTGCCACCAACATTATCTACCCAGGTCTGTTGCCATTGCTTAGTAACAGCATTATAAGTGTTGAAGCTTTTTCCGGTATAGGTTACTCCGTTTTGATTACCTGTACTGGTCCATTCTTCGAGAATGATACAGCTATCCAGAATGAGGGAGATCTTACTATCTCCTGCTTTTCTTCCTTTTATACCGTATGCCTCCCATTCTCCCAGCCAAAAATCAAATTGGCGGTATTCCGGCTGGCTACATGGACGTTGTGCATTTACTTTGGCTGGCACAAAGTTTATTACCACTGATACAATTACCAGATGAAATATTATTTTTTTAATCATACTTACAAGTTCGAAAAATCAAAGCAGAAAAGACTTCCTTTTGTCATATTATTTCACCTATCGCACAAAAAATGGCCGCCTTATTAGGGCAGCCATATTATTATTTTAATTTTTTTGTAATTATTGACGATTTCCACCACCCATTCCAGGAGGCCGAGCAGGGCGCATAGAAGGTTCAATTGTATCCTTCCAAATAGCAAATTGCTCGGCAGTTATTATTGCTTTTATCATTTCATCTCTTGCATCAGTGTATTTTTTTCTTTCTGCCATCATAGTTTCTCTGTCTGGTCTTTCACCGCTACTCATTATTTCTTTCATTCGATCATCCTGTGCTTTATAAAGTACAGTTAATGCTGTATCAAGTACTTTAAATTTTTCAGGCGATAGTTTAAATGCACTGTCCAGTTTATTATGTATGGCAGCAACCCTTTCCTCTACAGTTTGGCGCTGAAATCCACCGGCTCCGGGTCCCTGGGCAAATGTTACAAATTGCATTGCAATAACAGCAAGCATCGTAATAAAAAGTTTTTTCATTATTCTTATGTTTTAATTGTACAATATGGATGATTTGACGTTAAAAAAGGAAAAATCGTTCATTAATTTTAAAAAAAGTTTCTGAAGAACTGTTTGGCAGAACTAAAGTATCTTGCAGCTCCTTAATTATTATTAAACATATGGAATACAGCAAATTAGTAGCAGTAACCGGATTACCGGGTTTATTTGAGTTAGTGAATAGTAAAAATGATGGAGCCATTGTTCGTTCTTTGGGCGATAAAGCAGTGAAATTTATTTCCAGCAGAGTCCACAATTTCACCCATCTGGAAAGTATTGAAATATACACAGTTAGAGAAAATGTGAACCTGGTTGATATTTTTCATGCCATGGAAAAAGCCAGCGACACCTTACCGGATGAAAAAGATCCTTCTGCCGTAAAAAAGTATTTTGAGAAAGTATATCCGGATATGGACTTTGAAAGGGTATATGCCAGCGATATGAAGAAAATGGTAAAATGGCTTGATATCTTAAAGAAAAATAATGTTGAAATAGTACTTTCTGAGATACCTGAAGAAGAGGAAGAAGAAGTAATTGAAGAAACGGTTGTTGAAGAGAAAGTTGCAAAAAAAGCAACCGCTAAAAAAGATGCCGAAGTAAAAGAAGAGAAAGCTGATAAACCTAAAAAAACTGCAAGAAAGAAAAAAGCTGATTAACTCAATGTTTAATTAATAAGCTACAAGGGTCAGGTACATCGCTTGATATTTGTAGCTTTCTTATTCGTATAATACAGGAATTATGAATTACAGCGCTGATATTAAAAAAACACCCCGTCATTTTCTACCGGCCGATTTTGAAATTACAAATTGGGAAAGCCTGCATCCTTATTTAATTCAACTCGAAGAAAGAGAGATCAACTCACTAAAAGATCTGGAACAATGGCTGAAAGATGCCAGTGAGCTGGAAGCGGTAATTAGTGAAGATGCCTGTTGGCGACAGATCAAAATGACTTGTGATACCGAAAATAAAAAACTGGAAGAGGCCTTTAATTTCTTTATGATGGAAATACAGCCCAAGGTTCAACCTTATGCTGATAAACTAAATAAAAAATTAATAGACAATCCTTTTACTAAAGAACTTGATCCGGAAAAATATTTCACTTATTTACGCAATGTAAAAAAGAACATAGAGCTTTTCAGAGAAGTAAATATTCCAATACAAGCTGAGTTGAATGTAATGCAACAACAGTTTGGAGTTATCTCCGGAAAGATGACTGTTGAAATGAAAGGCCAGGAATATACTTTACAGCAAGCTGCAAAATTTCTGGAAGATCCTGACCGTTCTGTTCGTGAAGAGGTCTTTCATAAAATAAACAAGAGAAGATTAGAAGATAAAGAAGAGATGAATAAGCTGTTTACTTCCTTGATAAATAAACGTCACCAGGTTGCCACAAATACAGGTTACGGAAATTACCGGGATTATCGTTTTGTAGAATTAGGCCGCTTCGATTATACTAAAGAAGATTGTTTTCAATTTCACGAAGCAGTTAAACTTCATGTATTACCATTGGTGAATCAGATCTATGAAGCGAAGAAAAAGAAACTGGGATTAGAGACACTTCGTCCCTGGGATATAGAAGCAGAGCCTGAAGGTATCCAGCCATTACGTCCTTTTAAAAATGGTAATGAGTTGACAGAAAAAACGATTGCCTGTTTTGAAGAATTGAAACCATTCTTTGGTGCCTGTCTTCGTAAAATGAAAGAACTCGGTCACCTTGATCTTGAAAGCAGAAAAGGAAAAGCTCCCGGCGGTTATAATTGTCCGCTTGCAGAAAGCGGTGCACCGTTTATTTTTATGAATGCTGCCGGCCAGTTTGATGATGTAACTACGATGGTACATGAAGGCGGCCATGCCATACATTCTTTTTTGGCACATGAATTACCGCTAACCGGATTTAAAGAATACCCAACAGAAATTGCTGAAGTTGCCAGTATGGCGATGGAGCTTTTCAGTATGGATAAATGGGAGGTGTTTTTTGATTCACCCGAAGAATTAAAAAGAGCTAAAGAACAACAGTTGGAAAGAGTGATCACCATTTTTCCATGGATAGCAACTATTGACAAGTTTCAGCATTGGGTATATGAAAATCCTAATCATACGGAAGAAGAAAGAGCTGATCAATGGTTAACCATTACTAAAGAGTTTTCTTCTACAGTAATAGATTTCAGCGGATTGGAAGAGTACCGGAGATATGGGTGGCAAAGACAACTTCATTTATTCGAAGTGCCTTTTTACTATATAGAATATGGAATTGCACAGTTAGGAGCAATTGGTCTATGGCAACAATACAAACAAGATCCTGAAAAAGCAATCATTAATTATATTAAAGCTTTAAGCCTGGGGGGAACAAAAACACTCCCTGACCTATTTGAAGCCGCAGGTCTAAAATTTGATTTGTCGCCGGCACACATTAACCAATTAATGCTATTTGTTAAAAAGGAAATGGAATCCCTTTAAAGGTAAAAAATACCTAAAAAGTGGTATGTCGAATATTCGGTAAATCAAATTAGTAAACATACATTTGAGAAAGAATATTTAATGCTTTTTTACAGCATTTTAAAATAGCTACTAATCAGAGCCTTAACCAAAAGTCCCGTTGTTTCTACAGCGGGGCTTATTTTTTACCCATGCTCCCCCTTCAAGAGAAAGGGGTTTTACAATTCTTACAAACACCTTCTACAACTACTTCTACATGGCCTGCCGTATATCCTTTTGGTAATTTTATTTCAGGTGTTACCACATCATCAAGACAATAAGTGACACCACAATTATCACAAACAAAATGAACATGATGATCATGATGATGGCCTTCTCCGCAATCATCTTTACACAATGCATAGCGGATTGAATTATCTGCTGTTGGTATTGTATGAATAATCCCTTTATCAACAAATACCTGTAATGTGCGATAAACAGTTACTCTGTCAAATTTTTCACCGGCCTTTTTTTCAATATCACCATGTGCCAATGCACCATCCTGTTCCAGAAAAAGCTGTACAATTTTTTTACGGCTATCTGTAATGCTCAGGCCATTTTGCTTGAGCAATCTTATCGCCTGATTTTCATTTATAATCGTTGTTTCCTTTTGCATGATCTTTTCCTTCTATAAATTAATATTTACGCCGGCTTTCTGATTCTTTCTTTCAATAATTTATGAGCATCCTTAATTAATTGTTTTACCTCTTTTTCCTTCAATCCATCATAGATCTTTCTTACATCACCGTTTTTATCTACCAGTGCCCAGAATTGTGAATGGATGAACTGATCATCGATATTGACCAGGTTATTCGCCGGATCATCTATGGTGTAGCTGATCCTTGCAGTTTTATACAGACTGTCTTTCCTTCCGGTTAAAAAGATCCACTTCTTTGTATCAACAGCCATAGAGTCTGCATAATGTTTCATTTGAGAAACCGAATCAGTTTCAGGATCACTTGTATGAGAAAGTATTAAGAAATCATTTTCGTCATTAAATTCATCATATACTTTCCGCATATTATTATTCATATCCGGACAAATGCCTTTACAGGTAGTAAAAAAATATTCTGCCACATATACTTTGCCTGCTACGTCTTTTTCTGTTATGGTATTCCCATCCTGATTTTTAAATGCAAATGGCTTTACATAGCTGATAGGATTCACTTTTCGCTGACCATAACCCGGGATTACCAAGGTTAAGGCAAAATAGAAAACCAGGGCTAAAACAATAAAAAAACCGATATAAAACAACTTCTTTCTGGACATCATATAGTATTAACAAGCAAAGTTACGAACAGTTGACCTTTATCTTTTGCAACATTGTTGCTTTTTTGCATACCTTTACAAATTCATGAAACTCAAAATAAACTGGGATGCTTTAGGAATCGGGGCTTCGCTTGCCTGCGCTATTCATTGTGCCCTGTTGCCTTTGTTTTTAACCAGCCTTCCTTTATTTGGAATCAATATAATTCATCATACAGGTTTTGAAGCGGGTATGATCGTATTAGCTTTTTGTATAGGCTCATATTCTTTGTACCACGGCTATAAAAAACACCATCATAGCTGGGCGCCTTTATCTTTTTTTACCATTGGTTTTGTTTTGCTGGTCAGCAAACAGTTTTTTATACATTATGAAACCTGGCTGTTAATTCCTGCTGTAATATTTATTGTAACAGCACATCTAATAAATTACCGGAGCTGCAGAGTTCATGATCATGCACATGCTGATGATTGTGACCACTAATCTTTTTATTTATTTTCCTTTAACTTGAACAAAAGAATATCAATGCGAAAAATATTCATCATCGTTTTAATTGGTTTATCATTTCAATTAGCAGCTCAGTCAGCAAATGAAAAAAATATCAGAAAAATTCTAACAGCACAAACAGCCGCCTGGAATCGTGGAGACCTGGATCAATTCATGAATGGCTATTGGATGAATGACTCACTAATGTTTATTGGTAAAAGTGGTGTTACTTATGGATGGACAAATACGTTGAACAATTATAAAAGAGGCTATCCCGATACTGCTGCAATGGGAAAGCTTACTTTTAATATTATCAAATTAAAAAAATTATCAAAAAAATATTATCATATAACAGGTAAATGGTTTTTAAAAAGAACAATAGGTGATGTAGGTGGACATTTCACTCTTTTATTTAAAAAAATCAATGGCCGATGGGTTATTATTGCTGACCACAGCAGTTAATCATCTTAAACAGTGTTGAAAGAATATTCTAAGTAGTACCTTAGCAGACTATTAAAAAATCAAATTATGGCAATAATCGTATTAGGCATACTCGTTTTAATTTTTAGTTTTGCAATTCAAAAAAATTATCAATTTGCCAGGTATTATAAACTGGTACGATTAGGGGCTTTCTTAATAATTGCAGTTGGTGCACTTTCAAAATCATTTGTACAAATTGAACCTGGAGAGATCGGTGTAAAAACATTGTTTGGAAAAGTTCAAAATGATGTATTACCCAGCGGACTTAATTTTATTAATCCCCTTCTCGAAATAAGAAGAATGGATGTAAAAACACAGAATTACACAATGAGTGGGATAGCTGACGAAGGCAATAAATCAAATGATGATGCTATTCGGGTATTAACTGCTGATGGATTGGAGGTAACTATCGATCTTACGGTTCTTTATAAGTTATTACCTTCTGATGCACCAAAAATTGTTCGGGAAACCGGTGATGATTATACAGACAAGATCGTAAGGCCTTTGGCAAGAACAAAGATCAGAGATAATGCGGTTTATTATGATGCGGTATCATTGTACTCAGTAAAAAGAGATGAGTTTCAGCAAAGAATTTTTAAAAGCATTGAAGAAGATTTTAAGAAAAGAGGATTGGTACTGGAACAATTACTTGTAAGAAACATCACATTACCCCAATCTGTAAAGTCTACCATTGAACAAAAAATTAATGCAGAGCAGGATGCACAGAAAATGCAATTTGTTTTATTGAAAGAAAAGCAGGAAGCTGAACGTAAAAGGGTAGAAGCACAGGGTATTTCAGATTATCAACGAATTATCAATACCGGGCTTACTTCACAGCAGTTACAATATGAGCAAATAAAAGCTTACCTGGAATTAGCTAAATCTCCTAATTCAAAAGTGATCATTATGGGTAAGGGAACGGCTCCGGTAATTTTAGATACTAAAAATTAGTTTACATTTTACTCCATAATTTATACAAATGCCTTATCAAAAGGATAAGTGCAAGCACCATTACTGTATAAAAAAGTATTGTAAAAATGATTGGCTTTCCATTTGAATAACCGAGTTGAAAATAAATACCAGCAGTTGCACTACTCATGATCCAGAGTAACACCAGCGATATTGAGTTTAAAATTTTTACGAAGAATCTTTTTACTTCAGGGTCCCAATTTCTTTGCATAATAAAAATTGACTATGCAACAATTTAGTAATTTTCATCCACACACAATTCTTTTGTTAATCAATCAATAGATCTTTAAACGCCGTTGAATCGCCATTGAAAACATTAAAGTCAACTTTGGAATAAATACCATTTACCCTGCCCTTATCACTATGCTGCCAAAATATCCATCCTCTTTGTATTCTTGGCTGCTCCAATTGATAATAATGTGCAACCCAAAGAGGATAATCATCAAAATCATTTCCGATATACCTGTTATAAAAATCTACATTAGTGTAAATGATCGGCTTTACCTGAAAATGATTTTCAACTATCGATAACCATTTCTGTATTTCATTCCGAAGTTTAACAGGGTTTGTGCCATTTAGTTGTTCTACATCCAAAACAGGTGGTAAGTCACCCGACTCCAGTTTTACTTTATCTATAAAATTTTCTGCCTGCATTCTTCCATCCTTTGAAGCAATAAAAAAATGATATGCCCCTCGGGCAATTCCATTTTCTTTTGCTTTTTTCCAGTTGCGTCTGAATTGCGGATCGGTATTTCCAATACCTTCTGTTGCTTTTATGAAGGAGAATCCCAATTGAATGTTTTTTACTTTCATCGAACGAACCTCTTCCCATCCAATTCTCGATTGGTATTTAGAAACATCAATGCCATGGATCAAATAATTTTCCGGCATTGAAATACCAAATTCAGGATAACGAACAAAACTCTTTTTCTTAACTGTAAGTTGCTGAAATATTATCCATCCAAAAAGAATAACAAGAATCGTTATTGTTAATATAAGAACAATCTTTCTGCTTTTCTTTTTTTGCTTATTGGATAACATGAAGTGGCTGAATAATTATGAAAACTAATCCGGCAAATATAATTATACCGTTATTCGGATTTTGTTAATTCTAAAACTTTGCTCACTAAATTTAAAAAGGCTTTGAATTACTTTACTTATATTGGAGAGCATGTCAAAACTATTTTGGAAAATATGGTTTAAATTAAATGGCTGGAAAATAAAAGGTGAGTTTCCATCAGAGATAAAAAAGATGGTACTCCTTGTAGCACCACATACCAGTTGGAAAGATATTTTGGTAGGTTTAGCCACCCGCTCAAAACTAAATATCTATAAAGCTAAATTTCTTGGAAAGAAGGAGTTGTTTGATGGTCCGTTTGGTTGGTTTTTCAAATGGCTTGGAGGTGTGCCGGTAGATCGATTCAGTAAACAAGGAATGGTAGAGCAGGTAGTTGATATGTTCAATAAAAATGAAGAATTTAAAATAGGTCTTTCACCTGAGGGAACACGGAAAAAAGTTGACAAACTAAGAACGGGTTTCTATCACATAGCAAAACAAGCAAATGTTCCTATCCAAATGGTTGGTTTTGATTTTAGTAAAAAAGAAATTGTATTGGGCAAAGCTTTTTATACTTCTAATGATGAGGCTGCTGATTTTAAAAAGATCATTGATTTCTATGCACCAATAAAAGGTTATCACCCACAACTGGGGTTAGGCCATTTACAAAACAGCGTATAATACTCTTGTATTGAATGATAAAAAAGTATTCAATTATTTAAGATTATTAGTAAACACTCTTTATTATTGAACATTCTTTCTTAAGGTTAAAAATTTATCGCTAAATTCATAGCCACCTTTATAAACAAAACTAATTATTATGAAACAAAATTCACTGACAGGACTTCGCTTCCTCATCACATTTTTTTTAATCACTTTCATCGCTTCCAGTTCGACAGCTCAAAAAGGCAAGATCGATTGGGCAAAGGATACTCTTTCACAAACGGATGCTTTGGGAGCAAGAATGACTTACGAAAACACTATTAAAGGGAGTGGCCAAAAACCTACGTTACAAATAAATTTACAGGTAGATAAACTAAAAGAGATCATGGATGCCTGTAACGCAAATAATATTTACAATGTAGCCGTCATGATCATTACACTCAGACAACAGGATGTACAGCGATACAAAAATTTAAACCCTGGCACAACAGCAACCGATAACGAAATTAAAGGTAGTCAGATGTTAGTATTCAAAGTTCCGAGAGCTGCTTTTGCAGGAATGACTGGTGCTAAAATAAATACACCAAAAAATAATTCATTAATGGTAAGCTTATTAAGTGCCGGCCTTGTTGTATTAGATGATACTTATGCAGATCTACCATTTGGTCGAGATGATATATACTTAAGTTTTGGAACAATTTGTCCGCCACCAACTTCTTGCGATTAATCTAAAGCACAATTAACACTAAGCCTCTTCCTCTTTTTGAGATTCAGGAAGAGGCTTTTTCTTTTTAAAGAGTTTTGAAAGGGATATTTTACTTCTAACAGTGATCAGGTGTCTGGATAATAAATAACGGATCAGCTTGTGTTCAAGAAAATGATGAAGTGGTAATAAAAATGAAATGATACAGATCTTTATCAGCCATATCTTCCATGGTTCACCATGCGTCATATGGTGTATTTTTTGATCCAGTACCAAAATAATAAATTCAAAAAGAAAGATCAGTGACAAAAAACCCATTAGCCTGATCGTAAATGCAGACACTTTAAACATTCCGACCATTATGAGCAATACAAAAGCAGTTGCAATTATAATGGTGATGAACATGTATTGCAAATTATATTTTCTTTCCAACGCAGCGGCAGCAACCTCTGCTTTTCGTTGTTGTTCAATCGTTTCATTTTCAATCTCCAATACAGCAAGATCTCTTTCCTTACCCAACTGATCAGCACTATCCTTATATTGATCATAAAGATTACCGAACTGAAGAGCCTGCTTATAATCTCCTTGTTGCTGGTACAATTCTTTTAATTCCTTTGAAGTGGATTTTATACTATTGAGATCAAAAGTAGCTTTAGCCAGATCCTGAGATTTTAAATAATATGAGGTAGCCTCTGATAAATTATTTGTAGAGCGAAGACAAGTTGCTAATTCACTAAAAAAATTTTTCTTTGTTGTAAGATCGTAACCTGTATTAAAAGAGTTTTCTGCCTTCCTGAAATATACCAAAGCACTATCAGGCAATCCACCATACAGATATATTTCTGCTTGCATCCATTTCAGATAATCAGGTCCTGTATTTTTAAACAGGTATTGCAATTCTTTATGTGTATCCAGGTAGCCAACCATAAAAGAAGGTTTCTCTGCTAACATCATATAAGAAAACAATACTTTCTCTGCTTCTATTTTAAGCGGAATGCTTTCAATGCTTTCTGCTAAAGAAATCGCCGTTTGCAAATGTTGTTTTGCAGCAGTATAATTGGACAGCTTGGCTAAAAAAATATAATCTGCCGCCTGTTCTTCTTTCCAGCCCAATTCTTCGTTGATAGCCCTGCTTTTGTGAATATATGACTTTGCTAATTCCTCCTTACCCAATTTTTTATACATATTTGCGATAGCCCTATAAACTATTGGCTTTAAAGCTTCACTTTTTTTATCCTGACTGGCTATATTCAAAGCATTCGTATATGTTTTAAAAGCAGATAATACATCTGATCTTTTCATATAGATATTTCCAAGTTCAATTGCACATACAACTTTAGCAGAGTCATTTTTTGTATTTAAAGAAGTAGTATACCCTGTACTTGCATTTTTAAAGGCTTTATCCATTAATCCTTCTGTACTATTTAAAGCTGCAAGATTTGCATAGGCCATTGAAATGTATGGCTTAAAACTATTTGCCTTTGCATAGGCCAGAGCCCTTTCAATATATCTTTTTGTTATTTGTGAGCGGTCGATTGTTGTTGTACCGGTCGACCTGTATCCTGCATTGCCAAAATAAGCTTTGATTATCAGGTTTGGATTTAATGTTTCTTCTGCAAGAATTATCTGTTTTTCTATCAGGCTATCGCCTTTTTTAAATTCCTTAATAGAATAATAATAATCTACCAGGTGACCCAATTTTAAAATCCGATCCGAGTCGTTTTTTGACTGTTCAAATTTTTGAATTAGATTTTCTTCTACTAATTGCTGACTTACTCCTGAATAAGCATTAAAAAGAAAATAAAATAGTATCCCTAGTTTTAATATATGCCGAGCATTTATATTCATACTAACTGTCTATATAAATTATTTAGCATTATAACCACTTAAAAAATTGCAACCCTTTATTCGCTTTCTTTTACTATTCTAAGCTTCGCATAATTCAGCATAATTTTCTTTTCTCCATTATGCTCAAATTTTACTGTAGCGATCGGATTATGTGCTGCCCCTTCTAATTTCATTACTTCACCAAAACCAAACTTCTGATGTTCAACTTTATTTCCTTCTTGTAAATTAGAAGTATCGCTTTCAACAAAATCAGCCGAAGGTTTATGCTCTACAACTTTAGCACCAACAGATTTAGGTGCTAAATAAGATGGTGTATCTTTTTTAGCAGATCGTTCATTATAATAAGTTCCTGATTGTTTTCTTGCAGTTCCGGATTCACCATTATCATCTTTATTACCCCAACCTTTCATACGGTTAAATGCTGAACCACCTCCCCACTTATTTTGCATCTGATTTTTAGAGCCGCCACCTGCAAAACTTCTATCCATATATTGTTCCGGTATTTCTTCTATAAACCGGCTGGGCTCATTCTGAACTAATTGGCCAAAACGATAACGGGTATTGGCATAGGTTACCCAAAGCCGTTGTTTAGCTCTGGTGATAACAACATAAAATAGTCTTCTTTCTTCTTCCAACTCTTCCCTTGTATTGATTGCCATTGCATTGGGGAAAAGCATCTCTTCCAACCCTGCAGCAAATACACAACCAAATTCCAAACCTTTCGCCGCATGTATTGTCATCAGCTTCACTGTATCTGCATTCGGATCTTTTTCATCTGCATCCGTTAATAATGTGATCTGTTGTAAATATGAAGCCAGGCTTTTATCTACCAACTCACCATCCTCATTATCGGGGCTTTCTGTCCACTCTTTTATAGAATTTAATAACTCCTGAATATTCTCATAGCGTTGTACACCCTCCGTACTTTTATCATTGAACATTTCTTTTACAAGATTAGTTTGCTTACCCACATGAAAGGCTACTTCATAAGCATTTTGTTTTGTAAGCATGCTTGCAAAACTTTTTATCATGGTAACAAAATCCTGTAAGGCAGTAAAGGTTCCTGCTCTAAAACCAAATTCATTGGCTTTACCTAACACTTCCCACATGCTGATATTGTTTTCATTGGCAGCCAATACCAATTTATCTATTGTTGTTTTTCCTATACCCCTTGCCGGATAATTGATTATTCGTTTTAAAGCTTCCTCATCATTGGGGTTTACGATCAGGCGGAGATACGCCACCATGTCTTTTATTTCCTTACGCTGATAGAAACTTATACCGCCGTAAATAGTATAGGCGATCCCCATTCTACGTAATGATTCTTCAAAAGCACGGCTCTGTGCATTGGTACGATAAAGAATTGCAAAGTCCTTGTTGCTATAATGATTCCGTAGTTTTTCTTCCTGTATACTATCAGCAACAAACTTTCCTTCATCATTATCGGTCATCGTTCGCACCAGCTTTATTTTTTCGCCTTCAGTATTTTCTGTAAATAAAACTTTTTCTATCTGTCCCTTATTGTTACTTATTACCTGATTGGCAACATGCAGAATACTTTGTGTGCTGCGATAGTTTTGCTCCAGCTTTACCAGTTTTACATCATCATAATCTTTTTGAAACTGCAAAATATTCTGAATGGTAGCTCCACGAAAGCTGTAAATGCTTTGTGCATCATCACCCACTACACATACATTTTCATGCATAGCTCCCAATAATTTTATGACCTCATACTGTGCAGGGTTGGTATCCTGGTACTCATCGATTAAAATGTATTTGAATTTGTGCTGATACTTTGCCAGGCATTCAGGCACATTTTTCAGCAGCTCATAGAACTTCAACAGGAGATCATCAAAATCCATAGCGCCATTTTTAAAACAACGCTTTACATACGCATCATATATCTGTGCAATGGCAGGACGGTTAGAACGCATATCTTCCTGCTGAATGGCATAATCATTTCTGTATTCAACCGGGCCGACCAACGCATTTTTAGCAGAAGAAATTCTGTTATAAACTATATTAGGTTTGTAATGTTTATCATCAAGATTTAATTCATTCACTACTGTCTTGATCACACTTTTTGAATCATCAGTATCATAGATCGTAAAATGTTTTGGATAACCGATCTTGTCAGCCTCAAACCTTAATATCCTTGCAAATACTGAGTGAAAAGTGCCGATATATAAATTTCTTGCTTCTCCATTACCAAGAATTTTCTCAACTCTTTCCTTCATCTCCTTTGCTGCCTTATTGGTAAACGTCAATGCAAGAATATTGAATGCATCAACTCCGTTTGCCATAAGATGGATCACCCTGGTTGTAAGTACTTTGGTTTTTCCACTACCAGCTCCGGCCACAATCATTATTGGGCCATCAACATGTAATACGGCTTCTTTTTGCCGCTCATTCAATCCACTTAAATAATCCTGCATCTTGCGAATTTACGATAAGCCATTCTCAAATTATACCTCTTCTTTAAGCTGTTTATAAATAAAAAACCGTTACAAGTCTTACTGACGTGTAACGGTCTTAAAAATTATTATATTATTTTTTTAGCGGAACAATTCCTGCCATTTCACTCACCACATTAACGAGGTCAGATCCTTGAGGTACGATGAACTTAGTATTGTTTTCCATTGCTTTTTCCACAGCCTCAAGCTTTCGTAATACCTGGGCATTGCCCACAAAATACTCTTCTGCTGCCTCGTTCACCATTTTAATGGCCATAGCTTCACCTTCAGCAAAAAGTATCTTTGCCTGTCTTGATCCTTCTGCTTCTTTAATTCTTGCTCTTTTTTCTCCATCGGCAACCGTCTCTCTTGCTGTAGCATAATCGATCGCAGCTATTTTTTCATTTTCCGCTTTTACAACTTTGTTCATCGTTTCCTGAACATCTGATGGAGGATCAATTTGTTTTAACTCAGTACGTATAACATCAATACCCCATGTTTTCGTTTCTTCCATTAATGTTTTGTGTAGTTCAGCATTGATCTTTCCTCTTTCGCTATTAGCTGAACGTAATGTAAGTGTACCAATAATATTTCTAAGTGTTGTACGGGCAAGGTTTACGATCTGCCATTTATACCTGTTTACATTATATTGAGAATTCTTTACACTTTCCTCATCTGCAATCACTCTGAAATATACCTGGGCATCTACAGAAGCATTCAGGTTATCGTTTGTAATTATTTCCTGTGCCTCCGCATCCACCATTTGTTCGGTGATGTTTACCATAAACATTTTATCGATAAATGGTATGATCCAATGAAAGCCGGGACCCGCAAATTTCTTGTATTTACCCAGTCTCTCAATAAGGCCTCTTTCCGTTGGGCGAACAATTCTTACTCCCAAAGCGAAAATAAAAATTACGCCGGCGATGATATAATACATTGTGTAGTCCATAAAAATTATTTATTAAATATTAGAAAAAATGTTGTTGATGTTCTGTTTATTATAACAAAACTTTCTTTGCTAAGTTCATTAACTAAGCTTAGGAAGTTACGGTATTTTTTTCATTAATAATGAACCATTTATCATTCGATCCAATGAACTATGCAGCATATTTAAGTCGATAAACACCGAGATTGCTATTTTTTGATAATCCTATTTAATAGTTGTTCTGCCTTACTATCTCCGTTAAAAGAAATAAAATGAAAAAAATAATTTTCCCTTATCCTTTTTTTGCATTTTTTATTTCCTGTAACAATGAGAAAGAAACACCAGCTGTAAAGTCAGGCATGGATACATCCACTTTAAAAGATACAACAGTTACTACACCAGCACCAACTGATACAGCTTCTGTTATATCCGAACCTCCCACTCTAAATAAAATTCTTCAAAAAGCAACTTATGTAAGTGCAACGTATTATACCGGCAGAGGTGATTTTTATTTTACTGATGAAAAAGGTAAAAGAATTGAAGTAGGAATCGGCAATTAAGTAGATTAATTTAAAAACTATTTTCTCCCGGATGATATACTCTTTCTGCGTTCTTTAAAACAGTTGCTTTATCCAATGTCATCGGTTTTGTCTGTTGCTTTAAAAACATATCCATCTGGTCTTTATAGTGAGGTGAATCAGGATGCATGGATGCGCCAAAAGTATTTACTGATTCTATAACAGGGAGACCCCCATTCTTTGGATAACGAACAAAACAGATATACGCATCACCGGAAACAATCTTTCTCATTCCCTCTTTAAAAGGTTCAGTATATTCTGCAGTTAATACATCCGGTAAGCCCCATGCCGGACGAACATCATTTCCTCTTACGAGTTTTTGTACATCCCCCAGAGTAAGATCTGTATTGCCAAAATTTTTTGTCATATGATCATAAACATATTGATATGCTTCTATGGACTCTGCCTTTGTTAATTCCCGGGGCGGTGTACCTTTCAGCTTTCTGCTTACATGATCATAAACAAATAAAAACACAGCAGCGCCTTTACTATTGGTAACAGCTTTTCTATCCCAGTTTTGAAAATTTATTATCAATTCCTTCATAAGAGGATAATCATGTGCATTTAAACTCAACATACTATCAATACCGTATGTATACTTTAATTCTGCAGGAAGCTGTTGATCAAATTTTATTTTTTTGAACCTTTCATAATCAAACTTTGTATCATCAATTAATTCTGTTACCCGTTGACTTCGGTTATTGTGATACGTTTCATAGCCATCGTTTCTGTCAAATTTATATTTATCAAGGTTATATTTTTTATCAGTAGCGATAAAAGGAGAATGATTTGTATTGTATAAATATCCGGAAGGAGGATTAATATATTGTGGTAATGCATCAACTGGTTTAAATTTTGTCCATAATGTAGCAGTAGTATTACCGGGCACTGTACTTCTCCAATTATATTTTGGATCAGGATCTCTAACCGGCATTTTACCATTACTCATATAAAAAATTGTATCATATCTGTCTGCATACATAATATTGAACATAGGCAGACTCGTCATACTAAGAGCAGTATAGAATTCAGTAAAATTTTTTGCTTTATTCATCCTGTACCATTCTTCTAATGCTTTAATATCCATCGTAGCAGGCACCCTTAATGAAAAAACACCTTTATCCGTTTTCACTGTTGCGCCGTATTTACTCCAGAATATTTTTTTGCCGATCGTAACGGGAATACCTTTTACTTTCAACTTTGCTTTATCTTTTTCAAGACCAACCCATTCCCCATCGAATTTGTATTGATTTTTATTTGCCGGATTCATTTCTAATTGAAACACATCTAACTTATCCTGGTAATTAACAGTATGTGCCCAGCCTAAATTTTCATTGGTGCCATGAAAGATCAAACAGCCGCCGGGAAATAAACCACCCAACATATTCCAGCCTTGTTCACTTTGTAAATGTGCTTCGTAAAAAGCAACCGGACCCTCCTGTGGTTGATGTGCATTGATTGCCAGAAAACTTTCTCCTGTAGTTGTTTTTAGAGAATTCATGGCAAAAGCATTGGAGCCTTGTGGATTGAACCCCGGAATGGTGGGCACTTTACCCCCAAGTATTTGAGGTAATGCTTGCTCCACACCACAAAAAAGACTAACCGAAAAAACTACAGCTGTCATGTATTCTTTTTCATCAAAAGGAAATGCTTTTTTATATTTTATTTCTTTTGGGTGTGCTTTAGCATAAGCATTTAATCCGGCTACATAGCCCTTTATCAATGCTATAAAATCGGGGCTAAGTGTATTCCATTGTTCATCTACTGTTTGACGGATGCGTAAAAGCTTGATCACATAATCTGCTTCAGCACCTTTCTTACCCAATGTTTTTCCCAACATTCCTTTGCCTGATTGTACAACTACTTGCAAAGTTCCAAAATCATCTTCGGCATGTGCCCATGCAATACCATATGCCACTTCCGGATCGGTAGGTGCAAATATGTGCGGAACGCCAAAACTATCACGGGCAATAGTAATGTTCGCTGGATTGATTTGAGCTGAAACCTGTAAGGATGCAAAAAGAAAGAATAATAGAAAATTTTTCATCCTGAAAAATAAAAAAAAACGAGGAGCTTATTATTTCTTTTTTCCTGTTATTTATTTTCTACGCTTACTCTTCAAATATTTTTCATATATCACTTTACTCATCGGCTTGTTATATACTTTGCTTTCTACCCATGAAATAATGTCGAGATAGGCGAAAGCCCTTGTCTCAAACCTGCTTTTCTCCAGGTGCTTGATCGTATCTAATAATTTCTGAAACTGAGGTTTTATTTCTTTCGGAGATAATGGGATTGACTGGCGAAGGAATTTAAACATGGTTTCTTCTACCTTGGTCAGGTTTTTCATTTTAGCCATGAAGCGATAAACTGATTTACTTAATGATTCCATCAACATATCATTACCCAGCTCAAAATGTGCCATCAGGTGTACTACCCTGGCATAACATTGCAGATCGTAACGCAGATTACTTTTCTCATTTATTATCAGTTGCAGATAATCGATACAACGATTATAATCACCACTACCAAAATACAGCATAGCGAATTTATAATTCAATACCAGTATGCGGTGTGTATCAATAAACAAATGATAGCCTTGTAATTTTTCTTCAATAGGAGGTATAAGCGAAAGGCCTTCTTTAAAAGTTCCTTTCATAAAATGCTGATTGATGCGGGCCGTACTGATATAAATAAAAGTCTGAATCCTGAAGTTATCATGATCTTTTACTCTATCCGTCTCCGCTACCTGCTCATACATTTTTAGCGTCTTTTCAAATTCTCTGAAATTACGGAGATCAAAATGTGCATTTAATAAATTATGTATCCCCTTTATATAGTGACCAGTTTCAACTCTGATCATTAAAGGTTGTTCAATAAAAAGATCTACCCATTTTTTTGTATAGCGATAGTATTGCAAAAAATCCTGACGTATAAATGCGAACCAGGTATAACATTGATAAAAATATAGCCGCTCATAAAAGCCCGTATAATTCCGACTATCTGATGAAAGATTGTCTTTCATAAATTGCCTGATATCTTTTTCATCCTCTTCATTTCTTGCATGGCCATGCTGTACATACCAGCTATACAATTTTAAGGCAAGGTTGGAAAGCCTGGAAACGGTTTCAATATGATTAAGTACTTCTTTTGTTTCAACTGCCAGCTTATCTGCCTTATCAAGCATACTCCGGGTAATATGGAGATTTTCAATTCTTTTTTCAAGTCCAATGAATTGTGGAAGGACATTGATCTTCTGGTTGGCTTTTGCAATTTCTTTTGCACGGTCTATTACCCGTAAACTTTGAATAAACAATCCTTTCTTATATAGAATATGAGCATAATCAAATTGTTCATTCAATTGAAGATCTAAGCTGTCTGTACTTTTTAGTAATCGGAGACTGGCTAATACTTGTTTATAAAGGTGAGATTTCAGGTTTGATAACTGAGGCTTGGTTACATCCTTCAGTTTTTTCAGTAAAACCAACTCATCATAGTCATTCATTTTATCTATTGCATCAAAAAGACGTACGATCTTAAGGTCTTCATTGCCCGAACTCCTTTTAATATAGAGCTTAAAATGCCTCTTTTCCGCTTTTTCAAGCGATTTTATTAGCTGGAATAATATATCTGTAGAGTGGTTGGGCATCATTACATTTTTTTCCTGTAATCCACTGCCAGCAAGGCTTTTGAGAAATACCCGGTCCTTTTGGCATAATGAAATGATGCCTTAATTGATTTCAGAGACAAGGTGCTGCTCATTACTTTTGTGTCAGAAGATTTAATCAAAGGCAAACCAGCCTGAAAATTTCAGTCTGGCAGGCAATCGTTAGAAGGGCAAACATTAGAGGTCAAAGATAAAGCGAAAAATCTTCAAAGCTGTTAACAGCTACAACAACTACTCTTTAAGAATTTCATATGGCAAGCAATCGTTAGAGGTCAGTCCGTTTCTACGGAAGGGCCTTTTTTGTTTAAAGGCCCGCTAAAGTAACAATTAATTAATATCAAAAAAAATCTCTCGTTAATTTTTTGAAATTTTTCAATTCAATCGTACTTCATATTAGAATATCATTAATCTTAATTACTGAGTAGCAATTTTTTGATTGGCTATCTTCACACATTAACATATATATATTATGTCAGTCCGAATATTTATAACGGGTGGTACTTTTGATAAAGAGTATAATGAAATTACAGGTCAGCTTTATTTTAATGACTCTCATTTGCAGGATCTGCTGGAAATGGGAAGAAGCAAAGTACCGGTGGAGATCAGAACGTTGATGATGGTGGATAGCCTTGAGATGACCGACCAGGACCGGGAATTGATTGCTCATCAATGCAATCATTGTGATGAAGACAAAATAGTGATCACCCATGGAACTGATACAATGAACATAACAGCCCAACTTTTAGCTCAAAAAGTAAAAAATAAAACAATCATTCTTACCGGGGCTATGATACCGATCAAATTTGGTAGTAGTGATGGTCTATTTAACCTTGGCAGTGCATTAGCCTTTGCTCAAACCTTGTCAGCAGGCGTTTATGTGGCCATGAATGGCCGTTATTTTAACTGGGACAATGTGAGAAAGAATAAACAAACAGGAATGTTTGAAGAGTTGAAATAATATTCTAATTACGTTCCGTTTTTTCTATATAAAAAAATTCAGGTTCTACTATTTTACTCTAATAATAAAAAGTCCTCGTTGAACATATCAATACAATTGATATTAACGGGTTAAACAGAGCTGCCACAAACAAAACGGTCTGATAGTATTCTTTCGTATTTGTGACATGAATCACATAAGATTTTGACATAAGTCATGAAATAGTCATCTGCCCTCAAATATTTTTACACAGTTCAGTAAAAACAAATTTTTCACATTAAATAAATTTTTTATGAAACTGTTTAATAATAAAACCCTGATAATTCTGCTGGTACTTATTTGTGGTTATGGTTATATTATTAGTTGTACCCGTGATAATGACCTGATAGTGCCTGTAACCGTTAACCCTCCATTTGTACCTAACAGAGGAAATGATGTTCTAAAACCAGGCACAATGACAGCGGGTGACCCCACTCAATGGAAGTTAGATAAAACTCACTCCAGTGTACTTTGGTCTACACCATATGTTGGTGCTGCCGGATTGCTGACAGGACGTTTTAACCAGTTTGGTACGCATGATGTAACAACTGCTGAAGCTATTAGTTATGCAACTACCGGACAACCACTATTGGATAATTCCTGGGCTTTTTATGAAAGCGATCCTGCACAAACCTTTATTAATGGTTATGTACAAATCAACCAATCAAATACCGGAGAGCCTGGCCGTGATCAGGGATGTAATGTAGCTGGCATGGGTACTGTTGCGATTGTTGCAGGTACACAAAACCTTGCTTTTCCAAATTTGGCAAAAATAAAATCCACAAAGGTTGAACTAGATCCTTTAAGTAATGGATACATTGTAACATTAGATCTTACTTACCAGGGTAAATTAACAGCCCCATTAACTAAGTCAGTGGTTGGAACACTTAAATATATTAAAAAGCAAACCATTGCTGCCGCAACACCATATGATGTATTCGGATTACAGTTAAAATTCAGTTTTAATTGCCGTGATTATGGTATTACAAGCACCAGTATCGCAGACCAAATGGATATTGAGTGTAATATGAATTTTAATAATAAATAATCACTTTTTAAACTAACAGACATGAAACGATTATTAATATATATAGGTATGTTGCTGGCTTTAGTAATTGGTTTTACCAGTTGTTATAAAGACATCATCAGACCTGAGCTTGTTGATGACCCTGAAGGCCCTCCAAAACAAGTAAGCTTTGCAAATGATCTGGCACCCATCCTAGAAAACAGTTGTGCCCTTGCAGGTTGCCATGTTTCCGGCGCTCATAAACCATATCTTAAAGCAAATGAGTCTTATTTGCAAATAACTGGTGGCGGGTTTATTAATACCGGAGTACCTAAGCAAAGCATCTTATATAAAGAGGTATATGGAGATATGTCACAATACTTACCATCTGCAGCAAACAGACAAAAAGTTTACGACTGGATAAGAAATGGTGCTCCCAACAATTAACTGACTTAAAACTAAATCAAATGAAACAGAAAATAATAAATAAAAAAAGTTGGTTAGCGGTACCTGTGTTACTAATTGCCTGCCTGTTTATTCTTACCGGCACCATGCAGGCACAGGACGAACCCGAAGCACCAGCGAAAGAAAAACCGGTTAAAAATACATTTCAAAGTGTATGGATCATCGATAATCAGACAGTGATGGTTCCTGTAAAAGGAACTTTAGAAATGGATATTATGCACCGCTTTGGCACATGGAACAATGGATATGATGATTTTTGGGGGTTATTTGCTCCTTCCAATATCCGTATTGGTGCCAGCTATTCACCAATTGATAAATTAAATATCGGTCTGGGATTTACAAAAACAACTGCTGCAACAATACCCAATAGCGGAACTTCAAATGTATCAGGACCATTATGGGATGGAAGTTTGAAATATTCAATTATTACACAAACAAAAGGCAAATATCCTGTAAGTGTTAGCTATTATGCAAATGTTGGTTTAAACACAAAAGATATTAGTTTAAAGTATTTATTTGAAACAGATCCCAACAATGATATTTACAAAAATGGGACTGATCGGTTATCATACTTCCATCAAATATTGATTGCCAGGAAGATCACAGATAAATTATCTGTACAGGTTGCTCCAAGTATTTCACACCAAAATGTAGTAAATGGATATTTTACTGAAGATGGCCGAAACGATTCTGCAGTGCTATTGAAAGTAAATAAAGCTATGAAGTTTGATCATATTGCCATTGCATTATCGGCCAGGTATAAATTAACTAATGTTACTTCTCTTATGGTTAATTATGATCAGCCGATTACAAGGCATGCTGTCAATAACCCTGAGCCAAGTTTATCTTTTGGAGTTGAGTTTAATACAAGCAGCCACTCCTTCCAATTGTTCTTTACTAATTATTATTACCTGGTGCCACAAATAAATAACTTATTTAATAAAAATGCACCATTTACTTATCAGCCTTCATATCATAATGCAGGTAGTTTAGAAAACCCTACAACACCTGATGAGATCAAGGGTAATAAATTCCTAATTGGGTTCAATATTACCCGCTTATGGAATTATTAAAAATTTAATAAACAGTTTTTTCTTAAGCCCTGAATACGAAAATTATTCAGGGCTTTCTTTAACTTTAAATATGAGTTTTTTTCGATCAGTATCTGCACTTTTACTAACGCTTATAGTTTTTCTTTCTTCCTGCACCAATACATCAAAAAAAGAAAAAACCATTCCGGAAAAATCTATTGAAAAAAAGTCAAATTATGTAAAACCCACAGCTACTTTTCAGGATACTTTATTTATTGATATTCCTGCTGCTGTATTTTATCATGCAGACAGCCTCCAATTACAGGCAATTAAAGCAAAAACAGATGAAGGTGTATTTAATGCAACCATGCATGAATATTTCTACCAAATGAGAAATGCCAGAATTGTTTTAAAAAAAGAATGGCCTGCAATAAAAATTATTGAAGCTAAGAATATCCGTTATCTGTACTTTAAAAAAAAGAACCAGGAAGTTGCAATTATAGATCTCAATACAAAAGGAGACCCCTATGGGCTTTTTCTATTTGATTCAAATAAAGATCCCCAATTTACCGATATGATGAACATTGATACACAACTGTATTTTTATTTTAAAAAATAGCAGGTATTACAGCACACTTTCAAAAACCTCATTTTAGCTAAATAAAGTTGTACGAATCGAATAATAGTCAGGCTATTGGCTGATTACACTCAGCTATTTCAACAAGAATGTTTTCTACTTTTCGTGTGAAATAAAAACAACTTTTGAACCCTCATTTTATTATATGAAACTAACGATACCTGTAAACTGGGAAGATGATTATTTTGAAAAGATCGACTTTTCACAAACAGAAGAAATTTATGGAAAACTGAATGTTGGACTTATTGGCGGAGGCCGACCCTCTCTTACATTACCCACTGTTAAAAAAAGCAAGGTTAAAGAATTTGTTACAGAAGCCCATAAAAGGAATTTAAAATTCAATTACCTGATGAATGGCACCTGCTTTGACAATCTTGAGATTACTAAAACAGGATATAAGGATATCAGAAAAACATTGGACTGGCTTTCAGAAATGGAGGTAGATGGTATTTCTGTATCATTACCGATGGTCATGGAAATCATCAAAAAAAATTATCCGCATTTCTCCATTTCAGCATCCGTACAAGTACGTATTGATAGTTTTGAAAAAGCCCGTTACTGGGAAAACCTTGGTGCAGATAAGATCAATATCTCTTATGTAGACATCAATAAGAATTTTGATGAAATAAAAAAGATCAAAGAAAAAACTACCTGTAAGATACAAACGATTGCCAACCTGATGTGCATGAATAAATGCCCGATGGTAACACTTCATGCTAATTATAATGCACATGCTTCACAAAAAAACCATGTAAACAGTAATTTTAGTTTTGATTACTATCTTTTTTCTTGTGCAGAGAAATTACTTTCCAATCCGGTTGAAATATTAAAGTCAGCATTTATAAGGCCAGAAGACATTCATTATTATGAAGAAGCAGGTGTAGATAACATTAAACTGGTTGAAAGAAGCATGACCACTGATGCGCTGGCAAGAATAGTGAAAGCATATACCGACAGATCATATGATGGAAACATGATGGACCTTATTCACGGCCTATCCAAATACATAATTTATAATAATAAAAGCCATTACTGGAAGGGATTGAAATATCTTTTACAACCCTCAAAGATAAATTTGCTTAAAGCCCATAAATTAGTGAACCAACTCAGCACTTTAAGGGAACAAAAAGAATTTAATGAAAGCTTTGATCTTTATATAGACAATAAAAAGCTGGATGGCTTTATGGATTTTTTCCATAAAGGAAATTGTAACAGGGACTGTAATGAATGTAAGTATTGTGATAAGTTCGCTGAGAAAGCAATCAACTATTTAGTACCAGTAGAAGAGCATGAAAAAGCCATGCAATCATTGAGAGATACCAAAGCAATGATGATCAAAGGCGATTTGTTCTAAATTTTATCCCTACTTTCAATAAACGCTAACTTCCGGAATAATGAACGAAAAGAAAAGCCGTAATGCTGTTCTTATAATACTGGTAATTACTCTTTTGAGTCTGATACCCCTTCGTTCCCTGAAATTTGATTTTAATATTGAGAAACTATTTCCTGCCGGCGATCCGGAGCTGGCTTTTTTTCAGGAATTCCAGGAACAATTCAACTCGCAAATTGATGATGAATTTATATTCATTGGTCTGAAAAATAATTCAGGAATTTTCAATCAGAAATTTTTAACGAAGACGGATAGTCTGACAAAATTTATTACCAAGCTTGATAATATCATCAAAGTATATTCACCAACCTCTT
>JAHEMN010000229.1 GCA_024643645.1 Chitinophagaceae bacterium
TAAGAGTAGGCGTAGTAATATTATAAATTACTTTAAGTTTTATTGGAGTATTTGAAGTTTCTTTTTCAGTCCAGTTCCATGATTCTGAACCGGGTGCTGTTCCTTTATAAAGATTGATTAATTCTTGTTGAGAAAATAAAACATTGGAAAATAAAAGGAATAACAAAACTTGTATTATGTAATGTTTCATTGTATTCGGTTGTTTATTCAAAATGCTCACTACTAATTTACAGATTATAAATTTTATTTGTAGCAGAAATAAAAGGAATTTGAAAATTAAACTTACTTTTTTTAGGAGAATCTGTAGCGCATTGCTTCAAGAAAATTATTCCGTTGGAGGATATATTGATATTTAATCAGAATCTCTCCAACGGAACATTATTTTAAATCGGATTAATTTTCGTTAAAAACATTATTAAATACATAATCAGCAACTTGTATTCCTATTCCATCTCCGGCAATCATGGAATACCTAAAATTGAAACCTGCATAGATTCTGGAATTAAAATTATCTGTTCCAGCTTGTGAAAAACTTGTATAATTACGTATCACTCCAGCGCTTAAAGGGTCTAAGCTCTTAATAGAAACAGACGTTTTATCAGTTTCAAAAAAGAGTTGCAAAGTTTTTACTGCAGCAGCTCCTACCGTGGCATTCGGGTTAGGGTATTCCGGAATTGGCGGTGTAGGTGTGCCAAGAAGAACTGGATGTTTTATATCCGTAACATAGGGTAACCAATCAGCGATTCCGGAAGTTTGTGGGTTATTATCATTTTCACCTAACCGGATTCCCGTTTCTGGTCGCCAGATATAATAATGATATAAGCCATCGAATGAAGTAAGAAATGCATCAAATATGGCTGTATTAGCAATGGCTAAAAACCTTGCTGTTCTCCAGGCATCTACTTTTTTATTTAAAATAGCTTCTCTGAAAAAACGATTCCAGATTGCTGTTGCACCTTCTTGCCAGAAATTTGCAATTTCAGATTGGTCTGCGGTACGGGTAGAACCCACTCTGGCACCTAAAGTCTTGACTTCATTATAGTCTGCAGAATAAGCAGGAGAATTAACTGCAGGGGGTGGTGATGGTCTGAACTGGTCATTATTCATTCCGGCGAATGATCTCATTTGTGTCCAAAGTGGAAGTCCGCCATTATGTTGAGGAGGGGTAGCCGGATGATTCGATACTGTGAACCTGTATTCTCCAATAGCAGGTGATTGAGGGACATAAGGTAAATATACAGCCCGGGCTGTTACAAAATGGTCATCTGCACGGTTGGCCATAATGGCCTCTGCCGCTAATTTGCCTACCGCAATTCCTGCATCTTTTTCTGCACCATCAGGTATCCCGGCAAGCGATGTGGCATACCAGCCATCCCAATTATTTCCAGCTCCTTGCAATGGAAGCAACGGTGAAGATGGAACTAATGTACCCAGGTACGCATTGAGATTTTTGAAAGTCCAGTATGCTGCACTTGCAACCGCAGCATCCGGGTTTGCCAATTTATTTCTTGTGTTTAATAATGCATAAGGTTTATACTTTGGGATGATTGCATTCAATGCATCATAAACAGCAATCTGCGCCATTGTAGCATATCTGGAATGTATAGGTGGTGGACTTGGAGTGACTCCGATGACTTTCATTACATTTTCATTCCATTCCAGTACCATGTCATTTACAACATACCCTTTTGATTCAAATTTAGTCTCATTTGTATTGGAGTTGCTGTTTTTTTCATAGAGGACATCATTTTTTTTCTCGCAGGAGTTTAGTAACCCAAGTGCAAAAATCAACATGGGAATTTTCCATAATTTTTTAATAAGCATAAAATAAATTTTAAATGGTTTTTAAATAAAAAGTGTTTGATAAATTTGTTTGCTATTTAATTTGAATAGCCATTTGTTTTTAATGAACCATAAATCTAATTCGTGTAAAAAGGGAAAAAAATTAAATGCGTCTAATATTGTTACTATAAGGACAAGTAAACGAAACAGCAGTACAAAATGATTTGAGTGGATATTTGAATATGTGGCATTTTATATCTGCGACAAAAAGCTTTTATCTTGATATATCTCCGTCTTGTCTCAACTTCCGCCTGATTTATTTTTTATATCTATAAGAATGTCTATTTTTAAAATACAACTTATGTAAATGCGTCTGTACGATTTTATATTTTCAGAAAAACTAAAAATACGTATTGGACGTCATTTGTTATTTTGGTTTTGCTGGTGGTTGTTATTTGGTTTGCTACATGCCGCAAATCCTTTTGGTAAAGAAGAAATATCCTATTTCAGAAATCTTCCATTTACATTGTTGGAAAGTGTGCTGTTGCTTATTCCACATGCTGTTTATACGTATATTATACTAATGTTTGTTTTTCCAAGATTTATTTTAAGGGAAAAGTATATTACGGCATTTATTTATTTATTATTGATGTATAATCTATCTGGGTTACTAAATTTATTTTTCGTTAAGGAAATTAATCCAGTTGTACTGTCAACTATATTGCCCGCAAAGTATTTGATACATACACAAAGGCCTGGTGGAGTTAGTTTTTTTATGGCTATGATGAGTGCTTATAAAGGAACACTTACTATTACTGCACTTGCAATAGGTGTTAAGTTTATTAAATTCTGGCATCTTAAAGAGCAAAGGAATTTGCAACTGCAAAAAGAGAATACGGAGGCTCAACTACAAATTTTAACAGCTCAGGTTCATCCTCATTTTTTATTCAATACACTCAATAATATTTATTCGAATACACAAACTACATCTCCAAAGGCTTCCAAAATGATTTTGGAACTATCGGATCTTCTCAGGTATATATTATATGAGGGCAATAAGCCTCTGGTTCCATTGCAGGATGAATTAAAAATGATACAAGAATATATTAACCTTGAAAAAATAAGATATGGCAATAAGCTGGAAGTTCATTTTTTGATGCCATCCA
>JAHEMN010000230.1 GCA_024643645.1 Chitinophagaceae bacterium
GGTAAACCAGTTGGAATATTAAAAACGCATAAAGATGCCCCAAGAGTATTGATCAGTAATTCACAACTCGTACCTAATTGGGCAAACTGGAAACATTTTGATGAGCTGGAAAAGAAAGGGCTGATGATGTATGGACAGATGACTGCAGGAAGCTGGATATATATCGGCTCACAAGGTATTGTACAAGGTACTTATGAAACATATTCAGCAATTGCCAATAAACATTTTAATGGTACATTAAAAGGAACATTGAATGTAACCGCCGGGCTTGGCGGAATGGGTGGGGCACAACCCCTTGCCATTACCATGAATGAAGGTGTTGCTTTAGTGGCAGAAGTAGAAGAGTGGCGTATTGATAAGCGGATTGAAACCAAATACCTTGATGAAAAATATACGGATATTGATGATGCTATTGATAAGGCACAGGAATATAAAGAAAAAGGAATTGCAAAGAGTATAGGGATACTTTGTAATGCAGTTGAATTATTAGAGAGGTTGATCGAAAGAAAGATCATACCTGATACACTCACCGACCAAACAAGTGCACATGATCCATTAGTAGGTTATTGGCCACATGAGATATCACATGAAGAAGCCCTGGTTTTGCGTGAAAAAAATCCAGAACAATACATTGAATATACATATCATTCCATGTTGCTGCATGTACAGCTTATGTTGAAACTTCAGCAAAAGGGTGCCATCACTTTTGATTATGGAAATAATATAAGAGCAAGAGCAAAAGAAAAAGGATTAGCATCAGCTTTTGATTTTCCCGGGTTTGTTCCTGCCTATATTCGTCCGTTATTTTGCGAAGGGAAGGGCCCGTTTCGCTGGGCTGCACTAAGTGGAGATCCTAATGATATTGCTGTAACGGATGAGGTTATAAAGGAATTATTTCCTGAAAACACCTCTTTATTACGATGGTTAAAATTGGCTAAAGAAAAAATTGCTTTTCAGGGATTACCTGCAAGGATCTGCTGGCTGGGACAGGGAGAGAGAGAAAAAGCAGGCTTGGCGTTTAATGAGTTGGTACGTACCGGAAAAGTAAAAGCGCCGATCGTAATTGGCCGTGACCATCTGGATACAGGTTCTGTAGCCAGCCCTAACCGTGAGACGGAAGCAATGATGGATGGAAGTGATGCAGTTGCCGACTGGCCGATATTGAATGCATTGGTCAATACGGCTGGTGGTGCCAGTTGGGTAAGCCTTCATCATGGTGGTGGGGTAGGAATGGGGTATAGTATTCATTCTGGAATGGTGATTGTCGCAGATGGCACTGAAGATGCTGAAGCAAGACTGAAAAGAGTACTGCGCAATGACCCGGGAATGGGAGTGATTCGGCATGCAGATGCCGGTTACGAAATAGCCAAAAATACATTGGCGGAAAATGGATTAGACTATAAAGAGAGATTATAACGATTTTGTTGTCTGCAATAGTTTATAATGCTTGTTCTTTATTCTAAATTATTTATTCGTTATAGATTATGCTACATATTTAAAACTTTACTTTTCCTCCCATTTCAATTGTTCAGATGTTAAAAAAAGTCGTGGATGATGTGCCAAATAGGGTAGAAAAACACAAATTGATAACCCTGTTAAAATAAACAAGCCAAATAATAATCCATTTGGTATGGTTAGCAATGTTTCATTTCCAGACGATTTGAGATTAGTAACTACTAAAATACCTACAATTGTTATCAGGGAAAACAGCATAATAAATATCAGCTCTCCTTTTACTACGTTACGAACTAATAAATAATAAATACTTCCTGCTATGATCATTATTACAGGCAAGCCAATGAAAACAAGCATGGGATCTATAGCATTTATTTGATCGTATCCGGTCGCTTTGCGATATAAATAAATAAAAATTACAATCAATAAAGCTGAAATGATACCACTTAAGAGACCTGCAAGCAATGAACTGGAAAGCGAAAGTTTTTTTACTTTATTTTTCATTTTAAACTCCTTTTCCGGCCTCTGTTTTTAATCTTCAGCCGAATTTGATTAAAAAATATTTTTTTGCCCAGTAATGAAGTTTATTTCTTTTTAATTTTTAATTTATCTGAAGAGAAATCGTTAATTCTTTTATTGTAGTTCGACAGAGTTCAGTAAGAGTGTTTCTTTTTTTAATTGCTACTATAAAGTTACATCAATTATAAACCTGATCACTTTCTTATTTTAAAATATTAAAATCAATGTATCCTTGAATTTATTAAAATTGACAGTCAATAGCTACTACTATAATTTTATACTTGTAATCAACTGATTCATAAAGTTTCAGTATAATGCCAAAAGTGTTATCCTATATTATTGCAGAAAAATTTAATAGAAATTGCCTGTAAATCAGATAGAATTCCGAAAGTACAAGAGTTCGATACTATTAACAATGTTATTTTGTAAAAAAGAAATAAGATGAATTGATGAAATAATTCCTAATTTTCGCATATGAGTAAGACTGCTTTAACCAGAGAAAGTGAATTTGTTGTTAGAGAAGAAAAAGTACTGGTTTATATATTAGCAGCATTATTTTTTGCTTTGTTTCTTTATGGAATGATAGATGCTATACAACAAAATTTTATAAAAGTAAATTACCAGAGTTTTATCTTTTTGCTGGCACTTGTACCTGCCATTTTCTTATTTCTAAAAGGATATAGAAACAAAATACATCTGCGGGTAAATAAAAAAGGGATCTTTCAAAATGAACAATTGGTAACCAACTGGCCCGGTTTTATCAATGCATACATAACACAGAAAAAAACAGTGATCAGTATCCAGGATAATTTTTTACTTGTTGTTGAATTTCTTAACAGGGAAAATAAAAAAGTAATGCGAAGGACAATACCTTTAACGAATACACAAAACAAATCGGAAGAAGAAGTAAAGAAAGCAATTTCTTTCTTCTGGAAAGAGTTTAAACAAGGG
>JAHEMN010000231.1 GCA_024643645.1 Chitinophagaceae bacterium
CGGTAGTACACCATTAACAATTGTATCCCGGTATAATGTATAGTTTCCAGGAAAATCTTTTATCTCACCCTCTCCTTGAAATACAAATAAGTGATCTACCAACCGGTCCATAAAATAACGATCATGTGATACAATCAATAAGCAACCAGGGAATTCACTTAAGAAATTTTCAAGTACACCTAATGTTGGTAAGTCAAGGTCGTTCGTGGGTTCATCCAATATTAAAAAATTGGGATTTCTGAACAGAATAGAAAGTAAGTGCAATCTCCTTTTTTCTCCACCACTTAGTTTGCTGATATAGGTGTATTGTTTATCCGGATCAAATAAAAATAGTTGTAAGAATTGAGCTGCGCTTAATGTTCCACCACTTGCTAAAGGAAAATGTTCGGCAATGTTTTTTACAAATTCAATTACCCGTATATCTGTTTTAATTTTAAGTCCTTCCTGCGAGTAGTTTCCGAAAATTACTGTATCGCCAATATTAATCTTTCCACTATCGGGTTTTTCAAGACCTTGCAAAATATTTATAAAAGTAGATTTGCCAGCTCCGTTTTTGCCTACAACTCCTATGCGTTCTCCTTTTTTAAATGTATAATCAAAACCTTTTAATATGGTTTTGTCACCATAACTTTTATAAACTTTTTTTAACTCAACTATTTTTCCTCCAAGCCGGTTCATTTTCATCGCTAGTTGCAGTTGGTCATCTGCAATTTGTTCTTTTGCTTTTTTTTCAACTACATAAAAATTATCCTGGCGGCTTTTGCTTTTAGTGGTTCTGGCTTTAGGTTGCTTTCGCATCCATTCCAATTCCTTTCTGTATAAATTCTTCGCTTTGTCAATACTGGATGCCTCGCTTTCAATTCTTGCTGCTTTTTTCTCCAGGTAGTTTTGATAATCGCCTTTATGTGTATATAAATTACTGCCATCCATTTCCCAAATCTCATCACAAACGGCATCTAGAAAATATCTGTCGTGGGTTACTAATAAAAGTGTAACATTTTCTTTGTCAAGATAATGCTCCAGCCATTCTACCATTTCTACATCAAGATGGTTAGTCGGTTCATCCATAATCAGCAGTACATGTTTGTGCTCAAAACCTATATCTATCAAAGTTTTGGCTAACGCTACTCTTTTTCTTTGGCCACCACTTAATGTTTTTATTGGTTGATTTAGGTGATGAATATTTAATTTCCCCAATACTTGTTTTACTTTGGTATCAAAATCCCAGGCACCTAAGTCATCCATTTTTATTATTGCATCACTCAGTTTATCTACATCTCCTTCTTCACTGGTGGCTTCAAATTCTTTGATTGCATTAATAATGGGATGATTATGAAAGAATATATTGTCGAGAATAGATTTGCTTTCATCAAAAATGGGTTCTTGCTCAAAAAGCACAACATCTACATCTTTATTTACCCATACTTTTCCGCTATCTGCAGTTTCCTGTCCTGCCAATATTTTTAATAAAGTGGATTTTCCTGTACCATTTCTCGCAACAAGGGATATCTTATCGCCTTCTTCAATATGAAAGGTTATATTCGAAAAAAGCGGTTGGATTCCATAACTTTTTGATAAATTTTCAACTGACACATAATGCATTTTGCAAAGATAGCCTAACCTCCTGCCAAAAAGATAATCAAACAAAGAATTATTGTAATGGCAATGATAAAAAGGAGTGAATACTTTTCCCGAAGATGCTTTCTGTTTACTTTAATCGAATAGGAGCTTATTTGTTGTAACGCAATTTGATTCTTTTCAGAAAGTCTGATTAACTGGCTTAAAATATTGTTACAAAATTTGAGAGGTAGTGGATTGATTGTTCGCAAAATGATGGCAACAATTTGGTTGATAGTATCAGGTTCGTTGAATTTTTTTAGGTGATCAGTTCTTTCATTTGATAATAGTTCCATTATATATTCTTCTAAACCTGGCTTGTTCATTCTAAATTGATCAAGAGTAGAAACATATTTCTCTAATTCCAACGATAGTTTTAGAATTGTTACTGGCGTTATGGCATCTTGCTTTCTTCTAATATTGATGCTTTGGTTATACCATCTCTGTTGCAGGTAATATTCTTTTTTGGCTGGGTTTGTCAACACTTCATAAGCTTCCTTTATTTCACTAAATTGAGCTGTTGCATAAGGATCATTTTGATTGATATCAGGATGAAATAGCAACGCCTTTTTCCTATATGCTTTTTTGATATCATTTACGGAAGCAGATGTTTCCAATTCTAAAATCGAATAATAATCTTTGAGGTGCATGTGCAAAGAAAAAACTACTTAAGTTGTTTATCAAAAAAACTGATTGTTCTTTTCCATGCCAATTCTGCTGCTTCTTTATTATATCGGGTAGGGGCAGTATCATTGTGAAATGCATGATTGGCGCCTTCGTAAATAAATATTTCGTATTTGATATTGTTTTCCTTTAGGGCTTCTTCATAAGCAGGAATACCCGCATTAACTCGTTCATCCAAACCTCCATAATGCATTTGTATGGCTGCTTTTATTTTTGCTACATCTTTTGCCTCCGGCTGTCGGCCATAAAAAGGTACAGCTGCTTTTAAAGAGGGAATATGTACGGCAAGATTATTAGCCATAGCCCCACCCCAACAGAAGCCAACACAACCTATTTTGCCATTGCAATCTTTTCTTGTTTTGAGATAGTCAAAAACGTTAATGAAGTTTTGTAAATTGTCATCTGCTTTTAGTTGTTGAAATTTTGTCCTGGCCTCATCTTCATTGTCTGGTGTTCCACCCAGTGGAGCTAAGGCATTGGGTGCAATCGCAAGAAAGCCGGCTGTTGCAGCCCTTCTTGTTACATCTTCAATATGTGCATTAAGACCACGGTTTTCATGGATTACAATAATTGTTGCATAAGGCTTATTCTCTTTAGGTC
>JAHEMN010000232.1 GCA_024643645.1 Chitinophagaceae bacterium
AGTGAGGTTTCTATCCTGGCTTACTGCCGGATTAATCGGGTTTGCATTTATGATCTTTATAGGAGCAATTAATTTGGCTCCTGCAGATTTTTTTATAACCAGCAAACAAGGTAGCGGAGTTCCTGATATGTCAAAAGCATATAATAGTGTTTTGGGTCAAGGGGGATTTATTATTATTGGTTCATTAACGGCATTTATTCTTGGTCAGCTTATTGATGTTTTTGTATTTCATAAAATAAAAAAAGTTACCGGAGAAAAGAAGATCTGGTTAAGGGCTACAGGCTCAACCATCATTTCTCAGTTCATTGATAGTTTTGTTGTATTATTTATTGCATTTTATATCGGAACAAGGGTAAATGCAAATGGAAATGATTTTGTATGGCCATTTAAATTATTTATTGCCGTTGGCATTGTAAATTATATTTATAAATTCCTTGTAGCTGTATTAATGACACCAGTTATTTATATAATTCATTATTGGATTGAAATATATCTAGGCAAAGAACAAGCAGCAGCCATGAAGCAAGCAGCCATGGGGGATAATTAAAATCTTTCCCTTATCATGTCTGCAACTAATTTATCAATAGGTAAAGTAACACTTTCAGCAGAAAAATTTTGGGTATCTATGAAGCGAAAAGTTTCTGTCTCCTTTGTTTCTTCATAAACTTTTAACTGGGTTTCATCAAAGTCGAATGGCTTGCTCCTTAATGAAACTTTAATTTCTTCTAACGCATTTACTTCATAATAAATTGAAATGATCTGGTGGTCGGGATTAAATGCAGATCGTTGATAAAAGTCGGTTGTATAAATATGCTGGCCTATTTCTACTTTCAGATCCATCTCTTCCAAAAACTCCCTTTTTAAGCAATCTCTGGTTCCTTCACCGATTTCCAAACCTCCACCTGGAAATTTAGTGATATAGCTACCTCGAATTAGCTCGTCACTTACGAGGATCTGTTTTTTTTCATTAATGAGTATGCCATAAACCCGAAGATTAAAAATGGCCATTTAAAATATTTTTTTGCGGAAAAAATACCAACCAATAACTAAAGCTATCCCGAGAGATAAGAGTGAAACTATATAAAATGCATACCTGGAGTTTTCAAATCCACTGGGTACATTCATTCCGAATAAACTGGCAATAAGTACAGGGAAAGTAAGAACAATAGTAATAACAGCTAATCTCTTTAATACCTGGTTCTGATTATTGGCAATTATACTGGCAAATGCATCTAATGTGCTGCTTAGAATGTTGGTATAAATGTTTGCCATTTCAAGGGCCTGGGAATTGTCTACAATAAGGTCATTTAGTATTTCTTTTTCATCTTCATTTAAACTCAAAAAACCAGTTCTCTCCAGTTTCATCATCAGCATTTCATTAGATCGGAGAGCAGTAACAAGATACACAAGGCTTTTTTGTATACGCATTAATTCCAGTAAATGTTCGTTCCTGCTGGAATCATATAGTTTTTGTTCAAATGTATTTCTCCGGAGATTTATTTCTTTCAAATGTTCCATGAAATTCTGAACGATCTTTTCAATAATTTTTAAAACCATCATATTCCTTTTATCTGGTTGGCGGTTTTGAAAAGTATTCAGGAATTTTTTAATTGCCGAATTCTCAAAAGAATTAACTGTTACAATTTGATTGTGTGTGAGAATAATACAAATTGGGATAGTTATATAATATGCATCACTTTCGTTAAATGAATTATTTTCTGTTGGTGTTTTGATGACGATCAGTTTTACATTGTCATCTTCTTCATAACGGCTTCTTTCGTCAATATCCAGTGAGTCAGTTAGAAAGTCAATTGGGATATCGAGTGTATCTGATAATTCAGTAAACTCTTCCTGCTTCAGAGGAGGTAATACATTTACCCAAATACCGCTTTCGGGTTTGTCTATCTCAACGGTCTCTTGATTGATATTTTTAAAATATTGAATCATGTAATAATATCTAAGCTGTTATATCTGTAAGGAAGGCAAAGGTAGGCTTGCAAATTAAGAATTAATCATTCAATCTCTCTTTTACAATATTGAGGTGATGTTCAGTATGATAAATAGTAAAATAACATAACTCCCGGAGTGTTAGTTTACCTAACAATGGATGTGGCGCTAAGTACTTATCCAGTTTTTCGTCTTTCCAGTTTTTTTCTATCGTATTTGTCAATATCCTCATTGAATTACTGAAAGAATCAAGTAAATGTTTTTTTGTGAATTTTGGTGATACCGGTTTAGCAACATAAATGCCACTGGCTTTGCCTCCTTCCTTGAGTTTTGAATAATATTTAGCAACAACTTCATCATAGCTGCGTGATGGCCGGTTTGGTTTGCCTCCATATATTTTGATGATGAATTTGGGAAGCCGGTAGGCAAGTCTGGTCATATTAGCTGAAGTGATAAGGTGATTCACATTTTGAGCAATTGACCATTTTTCTTTTGGTTGTTTGAAGAAAATATCCTCACTTATAGTTGAACATAAATCAATGAAATCTCTTTCAGCTTTTTCTAAATGAGTAATAATTCCAGTTTTGGTTTGTATCTCAGTCATGATTTATATGTTCACTTTTCCTACATAAACTTTTACTGCAGGCCCGCAAAGCCAAATATTTTCAAATCGGCTGTCATCTACACGATCAAATTCAACTGAAAGGGTTCCCCCAAGTGTTTTAACTTCTACATCGTTAAAACCATTTTCATTATGATAGCAAACCAACGCAGATGCTGTAACTCCTGTTCCACAGGAATAAGTTTCATCCTCAACACCTCGTTCAAATGTGCGGACGATGATTTTATCTGATTCCTCTAATTGTTCAACAAAATTTACATTAATTCCCTCTTCTTCAAACTCTTTACTATGTCTTATTTCATGTCCTTTTTTGAAAACAT
>JAHEMN010000233.1 GCA_024643645.1 Chitinophagaceae bacterium
TATATTGACACAGGTGAAAGCGAAAAACTCTTTCCTGCATATACCGGGATCACAAATAAAAAAATAAAAAATATTTTCTGGATTCCTGATTTTCAGGAACAATATCTTCCACAATTTTTCTCGGCCAATGAATTAAAAAACCGTTCGCAATCGCATTTTTTTATTGCAAAATCTAACGAACAGGCAGTTTTCAGTAGTAAAGATTCATTCGCTACATTTAGTCGTTTGTTTCCGGAGTCAGTTATAAAAAAACATTTATTACATTTTGCTGTAACACATCCTTCATACACTGATTTAGAAATGGAGGCGCTAAAAAATAAATTCAACATTCGGTGCCGGTATTTTTTTGCACCCAATCAATTATGGAAGCATAAAAACCAAATCGTAGTTTTAAAAGCAGTGAAAAAATTAAAAGAAGAAGGAATAACTGATTTCTTAGTCCTTTTTTCCGGTAAAGAACAGGACTATCGCAATCCTGATTATGTACCTGAGCTAAAACAATTTGTTGAAGATAATTCGTTGGGTGATTGTGTACATTTTCTTGGTTTTATTGACCGTAAAGAGCAATTAAAATTAATGAGTGAAGCAATCGCCATCATTCAGCCATCCTTATTTGAGGGTTGGAGTACAGTTGTAGAGGATGCAAAAGCATTAAATCAATGGACAATAGCTTCTGACCTGCCGGTTCATAAAGAGCAATTGTCCTATAATGTTTCATTTTTTCCTCCCAATGATGAAACTGAGCTGGCTGTTATTATGAAAGATGGAATAGAAAAGGGGTTTGAAAAAATAAATACCGACTATAACCGCAATATCAGGGCATTTGCAGAAGATTTCTTAGAAATCATAAGTAGCAATTAGAACCAGATAAAGATTTTAAGTTATAATCTCTTTCTGTATTAATATTTAAAACTAATTCATTCCAGATTTCTTTTCACAGAAATGAGTAAGTATAGTAAAATGAAGATTACGAGATTATATAAGAAGGCATTAAAGAAGAAAAATAATTTCTTTGGGTTAAAAAAAATAAAGAGAATACCCAGGTATCAAAAGTTTTCAACAGATATCCTGTCAACACCTGTAACGGGGGTTGATAGTGCTTCTTTTGTTTTTATGTTCAGGGAAATATTTATTGAAGAAGTATATAAATTTACAACCACAAAGAGTTCTCCAAAAATTATTGATTGTGGTGCCAATATCGGCTTATCAGTAATTTATTTTAAAAAATTATATCCCAACGCAACGATTATTGCATTTGAACCGGATAAAAAAATATTCGAAACATTAGTAACGAATATCAACAGTTTCGGTTTTGAAAATATAACATTACATAATTTCGGTTTGTGGAATGATGATACCACTATTTCTTTTCTGGAGGAAAATGCGGATGGGGGTAGAGTGAATGAAGAACAGGGCACCTGTACTATTGATGTACGGAAGCTTTCCCCTTTTTTGCAGGATAAAGTTGATCTTTTAAAAATAGATATCGAAGGGGCTGAATATAAAGTACTGAAGGAGTGTGAGGATTTGCTTATCAACGTGGAAAATATTTTTGTAGAGTATCATTCTATGATCGGAGAAAAGCAACAGTTGGGAGAATTAATTCAGCTATTAACGGATAGCGGCTTTCGGATTTATATTAACACACCCGGCCTGCACTCTAAAAAACCTTTTGTAAGCGTAAATACCTTTATGGGTATGGATATGCAGGTAAATATTTTTGGAATCAGAGGGGAAGGGTAATCTATATTTTTAATCAGCTTTCGTATTCTCATTAAATGTTTTTCAAAAAAATAATGGCATTGCCTTTCTTTCTACAATTGCAAATTGCTGGAACTTGCAATTTGATAAAGGGTTAGTTTGTAACTATGTTCAATACGCCTGTTTTATTTTTGATTTTTAACCGTCCGGAATTAACCGAAAGAGTTTTCCATGTTATTAAAGAAAGCAAACCAGCCAGATTGTTCATTGCTGCAGATGGTCCAAGACCTGCCATTGCAGGCGAAAAGGAAAAATGCGAAAAGACCCGAAAGATTATTGAGGGAATTGATTGGGATTGTGAAGTGAAAACCCTTTTCCGTGATGAAAATATGGGTTGTGGTAAAGCGGTTTCATCCGCTATTAACTGGTTTTTTGAGCATGTTGAACAGGGCATAATCCTGGAAGATGATTGTTTACCAGATCCTTTCTTTTTTGATTTTTGTGATCAGCTCTTAAATAAATATGCCGACAATGAAAATATTGCGCATATAAGTGGAGTTGCTGTACAGTATGGGTTAAAGTCTACTAAAGCTAGTTATTTTTTTTCCAATATACCCCATATGTGGGGATGGGCTACCTGGAAAAGGGCCTGGTCAAAATATGATTTTGAAATATTTGACACGTATGATACTAGTCGGCTGGATCCATACTGGGTAAATCATTTTCAAGGTGCAGTGAATGGTGATGTGGATACCTGGGATTATCAATGGGTCTGTTGTATTTTTAAAAACAATGCTTTGTGTATCACACCGGTGATCCCTTTAGTAGATAATATCGGATTTGATACAACGGCCACACATACAATTCTGAAACCGGACTGGTATTTTAATGAACCATTGAAAGCAGATCTGAAATTAATTCACCCAGGCAAAATCAATGTAAATAATAAGGCGGATGCTTTAACCTTGCAATTATTTAAAGGCAATCTTTCAATCATAAATAGAATAAGAAAGAAAATACTCACTCATTCCGGTAAGATTAAGAAAATGCTGTAAATCTATTTTTATCATTCCGGCAAGTAAAATACAGTTCCGTAATTCTATAAAAAAGACTTCATAAATTCTGAATCAGAATATGAAGACAAGTGAAATGGAAAATACACAATCAACATTCCTTGCATTTACTG
>JAHEMN010000104.1 GCA_024643645.1 Chitinophagaceae bacterium
GTTAACAGTAATGATAGGATTCCTTTTCTGGAACCAGCAACATATAAAGCCATTCCTCTCTAAAACACTTACGACATTAAAAATGCTTGGTGTTACTATATTAGCTTTCGGTTTTCAATGGTATACACTCTCTTATATGCCAGTTGTAGATTGTATGCCTTTTAAAAAAGGGAATAACATTATTGAAAAAATGCAAATGCCTTCAAATGCAATTCCTGATAGTACGGTCATCACTTTTGTATATGAAAAGAATGGAGAAATAGTTGAATTTACAGCAACTGATTTCCCAGCAGATTTTAAAGTGCCACCATACAAAATGATAAAACGATATGATAAAGTAATAAGAAAGGGAAGTAATAATGAACCTCCAATTAAGGGATTTGCATTAACCGGCTTAAGTAAAATGGATTCAACTGATATCGTTTTAAATCAACCTTATGCTTTATTATTATTTTGCGAGAATTTTTCAGTACCCGTTTCTAAGTGGGAGCAGGAATTTGGCAAAGTATATGAAGCAGCAAAAGCTAAGAATATACCTGTCTATTTGGTGAGTAGTCAGCCTGAAGAAGCATCTAAGGAAATTGCCAATACTTCATTTAGTAATATTCCGGTCTTTAGTTGCGATTATACAGCTATCAGAACTGCAGCAAGAGTAAATCCAAATTTATATTTATTAAAAGAAGGAACCATAATTGATAAATGGAGTCAACATAATTTCAATTCAGTGTTAAAACAATTAAATACAATTAAAGCATTACCGGCGGTAGTAGAATTTAAGGTCGACTCTGCTTCACTCAAAAGTGAGGATGATAGTTTGAATACAAGTAACGAGTAAATAGAAATTAATATTCAGGAATGCTGAAATTCATCATCAAGAAATCACTATATGGCCTGCTGGTACTGGTAGGAGTAGTGGTATTGGTGTTCTTTCTTTTTCAAGGATTTGGTGATCCGTCCAGGTTGGTGATGGGACAATCTGGAGATTCTGCTACACAAGCCAATATTAAGAAAGAGTTATACCTGGATCAGCCAAAGTGGAAGCAGTTTGTTTTTTATTTGAATGATGTTTCACCGATCTGTTTTCATACCAAAACAGAAATTGAGAAGAAAGAACTGAAAGGTTTATTTGTAGGTGGTAAAACGAAATTTGGTTTAAAGATCCCTAATCTCCGTACATCATACCAGACAAAACGTCCCGTCTGGAATGTACTCATGCAAGCATTACCTGGCACATTGATGCTGGCTTTAGCAGCCATGGTAATAGCTGTATTAATTGGTATTCCGTTGGGCGTAATGGCGGCAGTAAAACAAAATACCTGGTTTGATACTTCTGCTATTTTCTCAAGTATTGTTGGTATTTCTGCTCCATCTTTTTTTATGGGCATCATTATAGTATATGTGTTCGGTTTTGTTTTGAGCGACTGGACTGGATTGCATATTGCTGGTAGCTGGTTTGTGATCGACGATGATGGTAATAAAAGATTGACTTTGCAGAATCTCATTCTGCCAGCTGTTACATTGGGTATTCGACCTTTGGCTATTATAACACAATTAACAAGAAGTGCTATGTTGGATGTTCTCGATCAGGATTATATCCGAACAGCATTTGCAAAAGGTTTGAGTAAAAAACAGGTTGTTTGGAAACATGGTTTACGTAATGCATTGAATCCTGTAATTACAGCCATCACAGGTTGGTTTGCAGAGTTATTAGCCGGAGCTTTCTTCGTAGAATATATTTTTGGTTGGCAGGGTATAGGAAAAGTAACTGTGGATGCACTGGAGAAATTAGATTACCCGGTTGTAATGGGTTCTGTATTGGTTGCTGCTACTTTTTTTATACTGATAAATATTCTGGCAGATATTCTATATGGTGTTGTAGATCCAAGGGTGAGGGTAGAATAAAATTTCTATTGTATTATCACTTCATTTACCACTTTCTGTTTCAATGCTTCATTTACCCTTTGTTTGATCTTTTCTTTCTGGTACATCAATTCATTCTTAAGCGGAGCAACATGAGTAGTGATGAATAATTTATCGCCGATGATCTGGAGTTTGTCGGTGTAACGGGCAACTGTCTTTCCCATGATATCTTCCCACACATCTTCTATCTGCAATGCCTGAATACCGCCTTTGATCCGGCTGCCATCCAGGAATTTTTTCATTGCATCACCAATAGAATATTCACCCATTTTGTAAAGTTACTTAAAGTTGAATCAGTTGAAAATCAATTTTCAAAGTATCTAAATGCTGTTTTAATCTATCCTCATTTGTATCTGTAATAAAAACCTGCCCTTCATTTTCTTTACAAACTTTATTTAAAAGATTACTTATTCTTTCCTCATCCAGTTTTTCAAAAACATCATCCAGCAAAAGGAGAGGGGCAAACTTTTTTTCATTCTTAAGAATCTCAAGCTCAGCTAGCTTTAAGGCAAATAACAAACTTTTTCGCTGACCTTGCGAAGCAATAGCTTTGAAAGGTTGAGAACCAAATTTAATATCCAGGTCATCCCGATGAATACCGGAAGTTGTTCTTTGTGCAAAACAGTCTTTGTTACGATTCAGTTTTAATAATTCTGCAAAGCCCGCCTGCAATAATTCACTTTCATAAAATAATGATACATCTTCTTCCTTGCCTTTCGAAGCTTCAGCAGAGTCGGGATTTTTTGCTATTTCAATATAGAGATGTTTAACCATCGGTAAATAAGCAATAAGAAACTCTTTCCGCTTATTAAAAATATAATCTCCAGGTATTTCCAATTGCTCATCCAGTACATCCAGTAAAGCAAGATCCTTATTGCCGGTTTCAAAAAAAGATTTTAATAAAGAGTTTCTTTGCTCTATTACTTTTTTATAAGTGATCAAATGTTGCAGATATACACTATCCAATTGGCAAAGCAATGAATCTATAAAAGTTCTTCTGGCTTTACTGTCACCGGTTATCAACTCGGCATCATCCGGGGCAATTACTACACAGGGATAACGGCCAATGTGCTTTGAAAATTTATCGTATTGATTGTCATTTACCGAAAACTCTTTTTTGCCATTTTCTCTGAGTATGCAAACGGCTTTTTCCTTTTTGTCATACAATTCCATATCACCTTCTAATCGAAAGCCGGCACTTCCATGCAATACACAATTGCCATCGGCTCGGGTAAAATAACTTTTAGTGAAACACAAAAAATGAATAGCATCAAGGAGATTGGTTTTGCCTACACCATTATTACCGCAAATACCTACGATGCGTTCATTAAAATCAAAAGATTGATTTTGGTAGTTCTTGAACTGTAATAATGATATGGAATGTAATTGCAACATGAACAGATGCAAGATAAGTTGGATGAATTAATTTGGTTTGATAGATTAAGTGCTTAATCCAATATCACCGGATCTAGATCTATGACATGACAATTCTTACAAAATTCAGGAGGTTCATTTTTATACCACATTGCCCTGAATTGCCTATAGTCTTTATTGTTAAGGCATTTCATCAGTCCATCATCAAAAACACTTCCGAAATTCAATTCCTTTGGAAAAGGCTTTGCACAACAAGGGGTAGCATATCCATCCCATGATACATAAAAATGAGACCATACCAGGTCACATTTCCGAAAGCCTTTTGGAGCTTCAATATCCCAGGTTGTAAATTCAATTTCAGGATAATTTTTTGCTATTAATTTTGCTCTTTTCAATTCAGCTTTGAATTCACTGGTTTGAAAAAAATCATAATAAGTTTTATCGTGAATGGTAACTGAGGCTACATTAAATGGTGTAATGTTCACATACTTAACACCCAATTTGCCGGCTAATTCAACCACTTCAGCCATTTCCTGGTAATTTTCTTTAATAGCTACAAAATTGAACATTACACTAGCTCTTTTTCCCCGGCAAACTTCAATTGTCTGCAACATGTTTTCATAAAAGAAGCTGTAATCACTCTTCAATCTTACTTTCTCATATACTTTTCCAATTCCGTCAATAGAAACCTGGATAGTATCTAATTTATCCGCCAGTACTTCCGCCATTTTTATACTGATAGGTAAATGTGCATTGGTTGATACACTTAATATGATCCCTTTATTTTTTGTTCGGATATAATCTACAATTTCAGGCAAATTTTTGTACATGAAAGTTTCACCAAGACCTGTTAAGCCAATAGAGTCAACATAAGGAAATGCTTCATCAACCACTTTTTTCATTTTATCCATATCCATAAAACCCTTGGCCATTTGTTCGCCAAATGCATATTCTCTGGGACAAGTAATACAAGCCAGATTGCATTGATTGGTCACTTCCAGCATAATGGATGATGGATGAGGAACTTTAGTACTTCTAATCAGTCTAAGCCATATACCTAGTACTTTATTAGCAGAATATTTAATGAAATTAATTCCGCCGGGAAGCCTTTTCAGACGAAGAAACGCTTTACGAAGTCGACGGCGGGTAATCCGATTGGCCATGCGCAAAAGTAGAACTTTTATATGTTGTTCTTTATCAGTGTATTTATCTTAAAGCAACATTTATTTTGGGACTGTTAAATTCCTTTTTTCCCCTTATTTTTGCGTCCCATAAATTAGTCTAAAATATCACTAAATTATTAGCCTGTGGCAGCCAAATTTTCAAAAGATACTTATCTCTATTGGTATGAATTAATGCAACTGATTCGTCAGTTTGAATTAATGGCCGAGGAGAAGTATAAAATGGATGGTAAAATTCGAGGATTTTTTCATGCTTATATAGGACAGGAAGCTATAGCAGCTGGATGTATTACAAGCACCCGTCCGGAAGATCTGATGATCACTGCCTACCGTGACCACGGATTGGCAATTGCTAAAGGAGTATCCGTAAATAGCTGTATGGCTGAATTATATGGAAAAGCAACAGGTTGTGCCAAAGGAAAAGGTGGAAGTATGCACTTTTTTGGTAAAGATGTTGGATTTTTTGGGGGACATGGAATTGTAGGCGCTCAAATAGGAACAGGAGCAGGTTTAGCTTTTGCAGAAAAATACCGAGGTACTGACAATGTTGTTCTTTGCTATTTTGGTGATGGAGCAGCAAGACAAGGTATGTTACACGAAACCTTTAACCTTGCAATGCTTTGGAAGCTGCCTGTTATTTTTATTTGTGAAAATAACAATTACGCAATGGGTACTTCAGTAGAACGTACATCTAATGTAATAGATATCTATAAATTGGCTGATGGATATGAAATGCCAGCTGATACTATTGATGGTATGAGCCCGGAAAATGTACATGAAGGTGTAAGCAGGGCAGTAAAAAGAGCTAGAGAAAAGGGAGGCCCTACTTTATTAGAAATTAAAACATACCGCTATAAAGGCCACTCAATCAGCGATCCACAGAAATATAGAACAAAAGAAGAAGTGGATATTTATAAAAGCAAGGATCCAATCCAGATGGTTTTGAAAACCATATTGGAAAATAAATTTGCTACACAAGAAGAGATTGATGTCATCAATAAAAGAGTAGACCAGATAGTAGAAGATTCAGTAAAATTTGCAGAAGAAAGCCCATGGCCGGATGATGATGAAGTGTTGAAAGATGTTTATGTAGATCAGAACTATCCTTTTATAATCGATTAAATAAAAAATTAAAACAAGTAAATAAAATAAAATGGCAGACAAGAAATTTGTGCAGGATATTGACTCTGGGGAAGTGATAGTTGCAAAAGCAAAAGACTTTTGGGAGAAATATAATAAACCATTGATGATCGTATCAGTGGCAGTAATAGTCCTTGTAGGCGGATGGTATGTATACCAAAACTATTTCAAGAATCCGAAAGAATTAAAAGCTGCAGAGGTGATGTTTAAGGCAGAAGATTATTACCGTCAGGATTCAATTCAATTGGCATTGAATGGTGATGGACAGAATTTTGGTTTTCTGAAAGTAATTGATAAATATGGCGGCACGGAAGCAGGTAATCTGGCTAATTTTTATGCAGGTGATTGCTATATTAAATTGAACGAAAACGAAAAAGCTATTAAGTATCTTAAAAAGTTCAGTAGCAGTTCAAAACCAATCCAGGCAAGGGCTTATAAACTATTAGCTGATGCTTATGGCGATATGGGAAATAATAAAGACGCATTTGATTATTATAAGAAAGCAGGACATCATTTTGAAAAAGATGAAACAAATTCTGCGGAGAGCTTATTTATGGCAGCTTACCTGGCACAACGTAGTCTGAATGATAATAAGAGTGCAATAGCTTTGTATAAAGAGATCAAAGAAAAATTTCCGAGAACAGAACATGCAAGAGATGCGGATAATTATCTTGCACAAATGGGTGTTTACAGTACTGAAAAATAATTATGGCTGACGTTACTAATAGTAAATTATTAAAAATAGATACAGGCATTCTGAAAAAGGATGCCTGTATTGTTTTAGTTAAAACAGAATGGAATGCAATGATCGTTGATCAACTCGAACGAGGTTGTATTGCAGAGCTGGAAAAATCCGGTGTAAATAAGATCATTGTTATTACAGTTCCCGGTTCAATTGAAATTCCTTTTGCCATTAAAAACTTTTGGGAAAGTGCCAATAAGAAAAATAAGCCAGATGCCTTTATCGCTTTTGGTTGTGTGATAAAAGGGGATACACCTCATTTTGATTATGTATGTAAAGCGGTTACTGATGGTGTTGTTCAATTAAATCTCAGTTTGCCTGTACCAACTATTTTTGGGGTACTTACAGTAAATAATGAGGAACAGGCCATTGAAAGAGTAGGAGGTAAACATGGGCATAAGGGTGAGGAAGCAGCAATTACTGCATTAAAGATGATTGCACTAACGAAAGCAAAAAAATAATTGAATTGAATGTTCAGCTATTTATACCATGTTTTGTAGATCAGCTTTATCCTGATACAGCTTTCAATATGATCAAAGTATTAGAGAAAGCCGGATGTACAGTAAGTTATAACACCTCACAAACCTGTTGTGGTCAACCGGCTTTTAATGCCGGCTTTTGGGATGAAGCAAAAGCGGTATGTGGAAAATTCATCAAAGATTTTGGTGATGCTGATTGTATTGTAACTCCCTCTGCAAGTTGTACAGGTTTTGTAAGGAACTATTACGGAAAATTATTCGAAAACTCTTCAGTTCATAATCAGGTAAAAGATCTCAGTAAAAAAATATTTGAGTTCTCTGAATTTCTTATCGATATAAAAAAAGTGGAAAATGTGGGGGCTCAACTGAAGGGTAAAGCAACGTATCATGATTCATGTGCTGCTCTAAGAGAATGTACTATAAAAGAAGAACCCAGAAGATTACTTTCACAAGTAAAAGGACTGGAACTCGTTGAAATGAATGATGTAGAAACCTGTTGTGGTTTCGGAGGGACGTTTGCTGTAAAATTTGAAGCCATTTCCGTTGCAATGGGTGAGCAAAAAGTTGAAAATGCCATAGCTACTGGAGCAGAATATATTATTTCAACAGACCTTTCCTGCCTGATGCATTTACAAGGCTATATCAACCAAAAAGGTTATACGATCAAAACATTACATATTGCAGATGTCCTTGCAAGTGGCTGGTAAATAAAATAAATCATCTCTCCCTTTTTTTATAGATCCTTTACTTTTCCTGGTACAATAGGCGTAACAGGTATTGTGGTGGTTGTGCTGGTACCTGTTGTTGAATGTCCATGTCCATATCCACCACTTGGTGTTGTTGTTGATGGTAAATTACCTGTAGATGTTGTTGTGGTTTGGCCATTGCCAGAACCGGTTGAAGTTGTTGAATTATGTCCATAATTTCCGGGCTGAAATGTGCCAGATTGATTAGTTGGGAAATTGTTCGGATTTTGATTTCTAAAGTATTGTTGACCAATCCAGTAAGGCCGGAGGCTTCTTGAATATAAAATATCAGAGCTGAGGTTCCTTAATTCTCTTTTCGTCATTTCAAAATAAATTATTAATTGTGGCCGAATACCTGAATCTTTATTTTTAGGAGAACCAAATATTTGCCCAGCTGCTAATAACTCATTAAATGCGTTATCGTGAAATAGCATAAATCCATTATTTTCTTTTTTGATCATTTTTTTCACAATAGCAGTTACATCAATATTTGCAGGAAAATTTTTATTCTCACCTGCAATCAAAACTGAAGCCTGGTTTAGAGAATCAGTTATAGGCTGATTATTCCACTTAGTTGTTGAATCTATCCATTTTTCAATAACCTGTCTAACATAAAAGAAGCTTGGTTTTTCTTTATCATTTTCTTCAAAATCAACATTTATTGGATATAATACTAACTCCGCAGATTGTATTAAAGAAGGATTTTGTCTTACTTCAATTGGTAATTTATTAAAATCGAATTCCAGTAATGAACGACAAGCCAAATCCTTACCATTATCTTTCCAGCTTGCAGCACCTAAAATGGGAGACATGACTCCGGCTTTATCAGCTATAACATTACTAACCATAACACTTTTCGTGGAAGGATCAGTATCTAAGACAAATCTGAAAGTATTTGTTGTTGTAAAATAAGTGTTTGAACTAATCCTGTCGTATCGGTTTAAATATTGATTATAATTATTGTTATAGGCTCTATCGGTTGGATCAGATACGTAATATTCTTGTGCTGTGATAGTGTTAGAAACCAAAATAGAAACTAAGATGATTAAGGTTGTGGTGAATTTCATGATTTGTTGGTTTAGATACTAAATCTAATCATATTTTAATCCATTAAAATCATTTTTTTATTCCCACTATTGTTAATATTCATTATGAAAACATACAAATAATTATTCTTCAACCATTTGAATAAGTCTAATTTAATATTTGTGAAACTATTTTAACACAAAAAAAACAATAAATTAATCGTAAAAGAAAGATCCTTAGATATTATAATCCTAAATAGTAATCATAGCCCTTTTCATCAGCCCAGTAGTCAGGAGGTTTTGAATCGGAGAAGAACATATCACCGATACGTTTTAAACTTTTTACTCCATATTTAACAGGGATGATAAGACGAAGAGGATAACCTTGATTCATAGGTAAAGGTTTTCCGTTTAATTCATAACAAAGTAAAGTTTGTGGATGTAATGCACTTGGCATATCTATTCCTACATAATATCCATTGTCAGGAGTCCTAAGCCCGAGAAATTTTTTTGCTGCTTCAGTATCCAAATTATATGCTTTTATAAAATCTGAAAACTTTATACCACCCCAGTAGGTTATCTGACTCCAACCTTCAATACATTTAAAATTAAAAACGATCTCTGTTTTGGGTAGCTTTTTGATATCATCAAGGTTTAATTTAAGTGTATCACCTGTGGCTTTTATAACATTCATCATCCAGGTGGATGGATCAAAATTATTATTCATTCCAAGATATCCGTTAACTCTGGCAGAGTTAACTGCTTTTGAAACAGGAAATGTTTTTGCCAGGTGTTTGTCAGACAAAATTCCGGAAAATATTTTTTCATTGGCATTCAAAACTTTTCTAAGTGGTACACTAGTTTTACCAGATTCTGTTGGTTGATTCCTTAACCATTTCCAACCCCAGAAAGCAAAAGCTGCAAATGCAATAAAAAAAGTAAATGAAAGAATTGTCTTTTTCTGTATCAGTTGTTCAACATTCAGGTTTCTGTCTTTGCTAAAAATATTTTTTATAAAATTGGACATACCTATTATTGTTTTATTCAGCATCTGGAATTTCACTTACATTACCTGTATCTTTTATCTGCTTTTTAACTTCAAAACCTGTAACCATTGCCCTGAAATTATTCCAACCAGCTAATATTACCTGCATTAAATGCACCATAAAAAATAATACATAACCAATCGTTAATGCAAAATGAAAGATACGGGCCATTTTATACCCTCCTAATAAATTACAGAGCCATAATAATTGAACAGGTTTGTAGATTGCCAGCCCGGATATTATAGATCCTATCCCCATTAGAATTATTGCAGAATAAGCGATCCTTTGTGCAGCATTATATTTTCCTTGAGGCGGCTTACTTTTTCTGATATGCAGATCATGCAACAAAACCTGCCAGGCTTCTTTAAAAGATTTTCTGTTGGGCATTAATAGCTTCCATTCTCCGGAAAAAATGGTATATAAAACGTAGGCAATACCATTTAAAAAGAATAACCACATAAAGAGGAAATGATATGCCATACCTTCTGATAGCCTGTATGGAATTTTAAATACTTCATAGAATGATGTAGGAAAGAATTTCAACAATGTTGTGCTACCGAAACCTATTTTATAAACATCATTAGCCCAATAAATTAATAAACCACTCCAGATCATAACACCTAATACAGGAAAATTGATCCAATGAAACCATCGTATTGCCAATGGGTGTTTTTTTATGATCTTTTTTTGTATCATGCTTTTTGTAAGCGATTTGTTATTGCTTGCTGTACAAATTAGTAATTTATAATAAAAAAAACCGGTACCTGAAGATACCGGTTTTAGCGAGACTGTACTGTTACAGATTTATGTTAAAACATTTTATTTAGGTAATACCACATGATCTATTACATGAATGACACCATTACTTTGGTATACGTCTTTGATTGTAACAGTTGCCATACCTCCGTTCTCATCTTTTAAAACGATATTATTGCCTTTTTTCATTACATACAACTTACCACCTGCAATAGTAGTTAA
>JAHEMN010000105.1 GCA_024643645.1 Chitinophagaceae bacterium
AATCCGTAGAAATAAGAACCGTTATTGCTGAATGTCGTCAGGTATAAATAATCATCAATACGATTATTTCCGATTCTACCAAAACCTGCTCTGAATTTAAGGTCATTAATGAACTTCACATTTTCCATGAATTTTTCTTTTGAAACTCTCCATGCAAATGATACAGCAGGGAAATTACCCCATTGTTTTCCAGGTGCAAATTTGGAAGCTCCGTCTTGACGCATATTCGCTGAGAAAAGATATTTATCTAAATACGAATAATTAATTCTACCAAAGAAAGAGAGGTTTGTATAACGGGTTTCACCGATCCTTGGATAACCAACGAAAAGTGTTGCCTGATTTATTTGTTTGAATGCTTCAGAATAAGAAATACCAGGAGTATAATCTCTATAAATGCTTGAGTGATTTGTACTACGTAAGTCATATGTTTCTTCACCAACTAAGAAGTCAAAATTATGTTTGCCTTTGAAGTCTTTTACTGAATAAGTCAACACATTTGAATTGGTGTAAGTTTTATATCCGATTGTATCTAGTCTTACAATTGGTTTAGCGCCACCAGCTATGATCGCATAGGGAGCAATTGTATCATAAAACTGTCTGTCCTTTCTGTCATTCTGTATATAACCGAATGTTGATTTAAAAGTTAGGTTCTTTGTAATGTTATAAGAGCCGTAAACAGTAACATTCGTAGTGTTAGTTGATTTTTTTCTATACTCAGCATTTGCTAACTGTATAGGGTTAGTAAGATTTAATCCATTACCAACATTTGGATCAGCAATAGGATCAGCATCATCAACATCTTGATCTTTTGATAAGAACGGTCTGTATTTCACTGCATTTCTCAGACGGTTATAAGCAGTGCTTCGGTCATCAGAGACACCTGCACCTAAAACATCCTGGGTTGTATACCTCACAGACCCACCAAATTTCAAATCTTTTGATACTTTATATTCTCCTTTAAAGTTTAATAAGTGTCTTTTATAATCTGAATTTAATACAATTGCTTTTTCATTGTTGTATGTGTATCCAAAATTGTAAGTAAATACTTTGCTTCCGCCAGCAACTGATAAGTTATGAGTAGTAGCAATACCTGTTCTGCCAAAAGCTTCTTCCTGCCAATCTACTACAGGAATGCTTTTATATACATTTAATGTATCCCAAGTATGACCAAAATTATTGGTAAAGCTATTGCTGTCTGTACTACTTCCTCTTGATCTTTCTGACTGATAGAAAACAAAATCGTATGGATCTAAAACATCTAATTTTTTAGCCAATGTCTTTACACCTACAAATCCATTATAACTTACTTTTGGTTTTCCTCTTCTACCGCTTTTAGTTGTAATAACGATAACTCCGTTTGCACCTCTTGCACCATAAATGGCAGTGGCAGATGCATCTTTCAATACGTCAATTGACTGAATATCCTGTGGTGAAAGAAAAGAAAGAGCATTTTCCATCTGTACTCCATCAATTACATAAAGTGGTGAATTATCTCCTGTAATTGACATACCGCCACGAACCCTGATTCTTACATCAGCATCGGGAGAACCTTCAGCAGTTGTAGCTGTTACTCCAGCTAATCTTCCATTCAAAGCTTCAGCTGCTGAGTTAATAGGAATATCTTTTAACTCTTTTGCTCCAACAGAAGAAACAGATGCTAAAAGGTCTTTCCTTTTGATGGTCTGGTAACCAATTACAACAACATCTTCAAGTGCCGTAGCAACGGTAGTTAATTCTACATTAAAAGTTGTTTTACCATTTATAGCAACTTCCTGGGTTGCATATGATACACCTGTAAAAACCAATGTCGTTGCATTGTCATTTACTGTTAATTGAAAATTTCCCTGGCCATCAGTAGTTGTAGCCGTTTTCGTTCCCTTGACAGTAACTGTTATTCCAGATACAGGTTGTTTGTTTTCTGAAGAGGTAACAGTTCCTTTTAATTGTTTGCCCTGGGCGAAAACCTGGTTGGTAAGACTACATGAAAGCAGAAAAATAAATACTCCCAATGTTTTAATTAATCTTGTCATAATTGTGATTTTGATAAAAAGCCCTAATTGTTGTTTATAAAAAAACTTGCCGGCTAGCCGGTAAGCAGTATTAATTAAATCGATTAAATTTTAAAAAGTAATTGTTGATGTCGCCTGGGGAAATGATGGACAGGAACATTTTTCTTGTAATAGATTCATTACAAAGATTTCCGTCAATTAAGTGAGTTGTTCTTTTCATTCCGCAAGCAATTTTCGTTAAGCAAATTCTTTTTGAGATTGGATTTTTTCATCCTTTTTCAAAAAAACCGTTAAACAATTCTACGCATAACTTCATTGTAACAGAATGATTTAGAGAAGTTTTTTTACGCAATCGTTCCCGGTAACGATGCCTTTTGGAACTTATTTTTTTTTCACTGATTTAAATCCTGAAATCCGTTAAAGTCTGAGGTTGAAAAAACCGGAATCAGTACAAATTCTAGTTAAAAAAGGGGATTTAATTTGGCCTTTAACGAACCAGAAAATTCTTCGCTTGTGAATCTTATAAACCAGTTTAAAAAAGTTAACTTTAAGGGCTATAAAAGAACCTTTATTAATTCTGATCTGATTGCTATAAAATGAAGTTTGAAGCTATTACAATAAAAGATATTGCCAAGGCATTAGGCCTTTCTACATCCACTGTTTCCCGGGCTTTAAGGGATAGTCATGAAATAAGCCAGGAAACCAAGAGGATTGTACAGGAATATGCTGAAAAGAATAATTACCATCCTAATCCTATTGCACTTAGTTTAAAAGAGAGGAGGAGCAGGTCTATCGGGGTTATTGTTTGTGAGATCGCCAATAGTTATTTTTCTCAGGTCATTAATGGAATTGAATCTATTGCTTACAATAATGGTTACAATGTAATTATTGCACAAAGCCGTGAGTCTTTTGAGAGAGAAATCCTGAATCTTCAATATCTCACATCCCGGTCAATTGATGGATTGATCATTTCTGTTTCCACTGAATCGAAGAACTTTAGTTACCTGAAAGAATTACATGAAAAGAAAATGCCGATTGTTTTTATTGACAGGATAGTTGATGAAATTGAAACGCATAAAGTGATCACTGATAATTTTAAAGGTGCATATGATGCTACTTCTCACCTTATAGAAAGAGGTTATCGCAGGATAGCTGTGATAACTAACCCGCATACATTATCTATTTCAAAAGAAAGATTAGCTGGCTATAATGCAGCATTAAAAGACAATGGAATTTCAGTAAATGAAGAACTGGTAAAATATTGCCAGCATGGAGGTATGGTTTATTCTGAAGTGCAGAATGTAATGAATGAGTTATTAGACTTAGAGAACAGACCAGATGCAATTTTTGCAGCCGCAGATAAGTTAACAACCAACAGTCTTCGGTTATTAAAAGCAAGAGGAATTAATGTTCCTGTAGATATGGGTTTAATCGGTTTTTCTAATATTGATCTTGCTGAATTGCTAAACCCTCCCATGTCGGTTATCCGGCAACCGGCATTTGAAATGGGTGAAGTGGCTATGAAACTTCTGTTACAAGTTATAGAAAGCAAGCGACCCGTTACAGACTTTGAAACAAAAGTATTAGCCACCGAATTATTAATAAGGGGCTCAACAAAGGAAAAAAAGAAACAAATGATAAATTAAAAGGCTCACAAATAATGAGCCTTTTTTGTGGAGGTTACCGGAGTCGAACCGGTGACCTTTTGCATGCCATGCAAACGCTCTAGCCAGCTGAGCTAAACCCCCTTTTCGGAGGGCAAAAATAGGGTATTCATTTCTTACAACAAATACATATAATTAGTGTTATAGAATCAGTATAAAGAATTAATTTTTTTCAAACTTGATGTTTTTTAATTTTAAACTATGGGAGTTTTTAATCAAATAGCAGAATACCTCTTTTTAAAAAAGAAAGATCCAAACAGGCCAAAAGATAAGTGGATTGGCTACATGCATGGCATTAACCGAATCAGCATTTTTATTTTTTTATTATGTCTGGTCATTCTTGCCATTAAATTGCTCCGCTAAGGAACTGGTGTATAGAAAGTGCTGCTTTGTGTGAAGCATTACCACCTTCACTCAAGATCTTTTTAAGTGCAGTATAATCTTCCTGTAGTTGTAATCTTCTCTGATCGTTCGTTAGCAATTCCTGTAATTCTTTTTTTAAAGCATCCGCTGTAAATTCATCCTGGATCAATTCCTTCACTACCGGTTTATCCATTATAAGATTTACCAATGAAATATATTTTACATTGACCAGTCTTTTTCCGATCTGATAAGAAAGATAAGATCCCTTATAACAAACAACTTCAGGCACTCCGAATAAAGCTGTTTCTAATGTTGCTGTTCCGGAAGTAACCAACGCAGCTTTTGCCTGTAATAATAAATTATATGTTTTGTTGGAGACGTATGATACGTTTGGGTATTTGGTAATGAGTTCATCGTAAAATTGTTCATCCACACCCGGAGCTTTGGCTACCACAAATTGATAGGTCGGGAATGATTTACTTACCTCAAGCATTACCGGTAGTTTTTTTAATATTTCCTGTTTTCTGCTACCTGGTAGTAATGCAATGACCGGCTTATCTGAGATTACTTCTTCATTTGTATTTGCTATATAATTTTCTATTACTTCTACTAATGGATGGCCAACATATTCCACCTCCCAGTTCCATCTGTTTTTAAAGTATTCTTTTTCAAATGGCAAAATGACGATCATTTTGTCAATGCATTGTTTCATTGATTTGACCCTGTTCTCTTTCCATGCCCACACTTGCGGAGAAATGTAGAAGATCACTTTTATTCCTTGTTCTTTTGCCCATTTGGCAATACGGAGGTTAAAGCCGGGGTAATCAATTAAGATGAGTGCATCTGGTTTGTATAAAAGAATATCTTCTTTGCAAAATGCAAGGTTTCGGAAAATGGTACGGAGGTTCATCAATACTTCTGAGAAACCCATGAATGCTAATTCTCTATAATGCTTAACTAATTCACCTCCTGCTTCCTGCATCTTATCACCTCCCCAACAGCGGATGGATAGGGAATCATCTTCCTTTTTTAATTCTTTGATAAGATTAGAACCATGCAGATCTCCTGAAGCTTCGCCGGCTATGATATAATACCTCATGCTGCCTGGTAATTCATTTTTCATTTAATTAAAAAGCTTTAACAGCAAGATCCCGATGCCATAGAATAATGTTACAATGAAAATGCCTTTGAATGTTTGCGACTTATCGAAATGTACATAAATGGCAAATATAATTGCATTGGCCAGTAAGGAAAGTGTACCTACATAGGTGATCACTTTATTATCATTCATAAAGTATTCAAGAAATTCTTTAAAGCTTAGTGCCGGAAACTTAATAAAGTAAATTACAACTAACCCTGCGAGTGGTCCCAGCAGCCCTAATATCAAACCAAGTCTCAGATTATCTTTTGTTAATATCATTGTTTCCAGAGTTTTTCAAGTTTGGCTTTTAAAACGTAATTGGTCAGATCAAATTGTACGGGAACAATACTGACATAATTGTTGGCTAAAGCCCATACATCAGTATCTTTTGCTTTATCAAAATTTACAAACTCACCCGTAAGCCAATAATAATGCCGGCCATGCGGATCATCTCTTTCAATAAAATCTTCCTCATATTTTGCATAAGCTTGTTTGCATATCTTATATCCTTTTAAGAGTTCAAGTGCAACTGCCGGTATGTTCACATTAAATACTGTATGCTTTTCCAGTTTGGTATGTAACATTTTTTCTACGATCAATCTTACATAATGACGGGCACCACTAAAGTCTGCTTCTATACTATAGTCTAATAATGAAAAGCCTGCAGACGGAATACTTTCAATAGCTGCTTCTACTGCTGCCGACATGGTACCTGAATAAATAACATTGATACTATGGTTAGCACCATGGTTGATACCGCTCAGGCACAGGTCAGGTTTACGGTGTAATACTTTATCAACTGCTAATTTTACACAATCAACGGGAGTGCCGGTGCATGACCAGGTTTCTATATCATCTACAATGGGATCTACTTTATGCAGTCGTAATGGCTGGCCAATGGTGATAGCATGCCCCATGCCTGATTGAGGTTTATCTGGTGCCACAACAACAACTTTGCCCAGGTCTTTAACAGCTTCTACCAGGTTCTTTATTCCCGGAGCTGTAACTCCATCATCATTGGTAATAAGAATAATTGGTTTTTCTTTTTTGGATGCTTTGGTCTTCACTTTAGCAGTGGAAGAATGCTTCTTAGGATTTGATTTTTTTGTCATACGATGACAAAAATCCTCTTTTTTTCGGGTTATCCAAAAAAGGTAGTAAAACTATTTTGTAATTCTAAAATAATTAGTAATTTGCAGCTAATTAAATTAGTCATTATGGCAATATCCAATCAAAATCTGAAGTACTTACGCAAACTCCGTGGATGGACACAAGAAGAATTTGCTAATAAACTAAATATTAAACGTTCTTTACTCGGAGCTTATGAAGAAGAAAGAGCAGAACCAAGGATTGATGTACTTGAAATAGTTTGTGATATTTTTAAATTAACGCTGGATGATATCCTTCGTAAGGATCTGAGTGATAATAAAGGTAATTACCTCGCCAAACGTAGAGCTATGAAACTGGCCATGGGTAGGCCTGATATCCCTTTTGTTCCCATTAAAGCAGCGGCAGGTTATCTCGCTGGTTTTGAAGACCCGGAATTTATTGATGAGCTGAATACCTTTACATTACCTATGCTTACAGGTGGTAACTACCGTGCATTTGAAATTGTGGGAGACTCTATGTTGCCAACGCCAAGTGGTTCTGTTATCGTTGGTGAGAAATTAGAAAACCTTGATGATGTAAAAAATAATGCTGCTTGTATCGTTGTCTCCAGAAACGAGGGTATAGTGTATAAAAGAGTACAAAAAAATGGTAGACAAAAAAACAAATTAACGCTGGTAAGTGATAATCCTGTCTTTCATCCATATACAGTAAATGCAGAAGAAGTATTGGAAATGTGGCAGGCACAGGTTGTAATTTCCCGTACCAATGCACAAAACCGATGGGATATGTCGCAATTGGCCACAGTTGTTTCAGATCTTCAACAACAAGTGACCACACTCAAAAAAAGAATGAATTAAACAGAAAAGTCCTTAATTCTGAACATTTTGTCAGTTTTTGCAGTTACTCTTAGTTGTCTTGACTACTTAGTTTTATATTTGGGATTGTAAAATCTGATCGGTTTGAAATTCATTTTCTGCTTACCCTTTTTATTGCTTTCTGTTTTGTTATTTTCTCAATCGAGAACAGTACAGGCTATTAAAATAGCTGAAGCTCCCAAAATTGATGGGAACCTGGATGATGCGGCCTGGATAAATATTACTCCTTCAACCGGGTTTATTCAAAACTATCCTTCTGCCGGCAAACCTGCTTCCCGGGAAACCAAAGTAAAAGTAGTGTATGACGATGCTGCTATCTATGTAGGAGCATATCTATATGACGATCCTTCATTGATCAGAAAACAGATCACTGCAAGGGATGCTGAATTGCAAAAGGATGTAGATTACTTTGCTGTTTTTTTAGATACTTACAGGGATAAGCAAAATGCATTTCAGTTTGTTGTTACCTCATCAAACGTACAATCAGATGCCAGGTTAGGTGGAACTAATAGTGATGCCAGTTATGGTGAGTATGGTGATAAGACCTGGGATGCTGTTTGGGAAAGTAAAGTGCAAATACAAAGTGATGGCTGGACGGTAGAGATGAAGATCCCGTATATCTCATTGCGATTTGCGAAAAAAGAACTTCAGAACTGGGGCATACAGTTTCAACGGCAAATAAGAAGAACCAATGAAAATTGTTTCTGGAGTCCTGTTGATCCTAATGTAAATGGATTTGTAAATCAGTTTGGAGAATTTAAAGGATTGAAGGATTTGCAACCTCCATTACGGTTGAGCTTTGCTCCATATGTTTCTACTGGTTATAGAAGTTCACCTGAAATAACCGGGAATTCTAATCAATGGTTAAGAAGTGGAGGAATGGATGTTAAATACGGACTTAATGAAAGCTTTACACTTGATGCAACGCTGATCCCGGATTTTGGACAGGTGATATCTGATAATGTTATCAATAATCTTTCACCTTTTGAAGTAAGATTTCAGGAGAACCGTCAGTTTTTTACAGAAGGAACTGAGCTTTTTAATAAAGCAGGTTTGTTCTATTCCCGCAGAATTGGATTAGCACCAACAAAATATAATACGGTGAAAAATTTTGTTGCTGGAAATACTGATTGGGAAATAAAAAAGAATCCTTCTACTACTCAGTTGTATAATGCAACTAAATTTTCTGGCCGTACACAAGGTAAATTAGGGATCGGTATTTTTAATGCCGTAACGTCAGCTATGAATGCCCGTTTACATAATACCGTTACGGGAAAAGATTCTACAATTGAGACAGAGCCGTTGGCTAATTATAATATTATTGTTTTAGATCAGGCACTAAAAGGCCGTTCATATTTAACATTAACGAATACAAATGTTATTCGTAGTGGAAGTGCCAGAGATGCAAACGTTACAGCATTTGATTTCAGTTTGTTTGATAATAAGAACCTGTTTAATGTAAAGGGAACAGCACGGTATAGTAAGATATTCATCGCCAATCCATATGATGGATATAATACAACGTTGAAAGTGGGTAAAGTAAGTGGTAAGTGGCAATATGCATTGCAGGGTAATATTGAAAGTGCAAATTATAATCCAAGAGACCTTGGTTTTTTACCGGCGGCTAATGAGGTTTCGTTGACAAATACAATAGGTTACTCTCAATTTACACCTACAAATAGTTTCCTGACTTACAATTATAAATTAACTTCCAAGTATACAAATCTTTACAAGCCATCAGAATATTCCGGCTTTACAATTAATGCAAATGGATTTTGGCTGCTGAAGAATTTTTGGGATATTTCTGCAACGGTTGGATATTTTACCGACCAGCATGATTATTTTGTTTTGGGAGATCCGGCTACTTATCAAAGGTTTGTCAACAGACCTTCTTATGGTTATCTTAATTTATCCGGAAGTACTGACAGCAGAAAAAGGCTTTACGTTAATTATGATCTGTTTTTTTCTGATTTTTTTAATTCAGCACCTGATAAATACTATCATCGGCTTAGCGGTGGTTTGAGGTATCGCTTCAGTAATAAATTTACTCTTGATCTATCACATACGCATGAAACAGAAACAGACTATATCATTGCTGCTGGCAGAGAAACGAATGGTGAGCCCAAAATTGCATTTGTAGATTTTACTGATGTGACCTCAATACTTACCGGTATTTATAATTTTACACCCCGTATCAATCTTACACTCAGGGGAAGGCATTACCTGAGCAGATTAACCTTTAACCGGTTTGCTAATGTTGATGCAAATGGAGAACCGCTGCCAAGGGCAGGTTCTACAAGTTTTGATAATGTAAATATTTTTAATCTCGATGCATTTCTTACCTGGGATTTCCGCTTAGGAAGCCGGTTGATACTCGGTTATAAAAACTGGTTAGGAGATGATGAGGTAGTGAATATTACCGGCAAGAATAATTATGTAACTAATCTTGGTAAGATATTTGACCTCCGTCATGGAAATGAGATCACTGTCAGATTTATTTATTTCCTTGATTATAACCAGCTTCGTAAAAAATATCGCTAACCAATCTTCATCAACTCATTTCCGTTAATAGCATAGACCACTTCTCCTTTAAGTGGCTTTACTTTAAATGTACCTGTAAAGCGACTGAATGCGGGTAAGATGCAATGTTCATTTGCAAAATAAAAACAAGGAAATTTTAATGATTGTCTTCCTTTTCCTTTTAAAGTAATACCGGGATGCAGGTGCCCGGCAAAAGTATATTTCACATCAGGATATTCATTTTTTTTGAATCTTTTATCCTCATGCCGGAATAAAAAATTATTGACCAGCAGATCCCATTCATGTAATTGTATATTGGCATCGGTATACCAGCTATCAGATAAAATATCATGATTGCCTTTTACAAGGTCAATATGCAATAATGAAAAATCATTTCGCCATTTCAAAAAAAGATCTAACTCTTTATTGGCAACACTGTGAGTAAAATCGCCAACGATAATAAGGCGGTCAACTTTAAACAAATAGAGCTGCGCCATTAATCGTTGCAGATCGGCTTTATAAATGGATTGGGGAACAGCTATTCCGGACTTACGGAAATGACCTGTTTTGCCTAAATGAAGATCAGCCAGGATCAGGCTGTTTTGTTCTTCCCAGAATATGCACCTGTCAGGTGATATCCAAAAAGTATTATTCTCGATGATATGGGGAACAGGGTTTTGCATCCAGCAGGATAACAAATTTATTATAAATCTATTGAGCAGCCAGTTGTTCTTGCATTTTTTTCACCCGGTCTTCCAGTTTTTCTGAAGAGAGGTCTTCCCGCATACTATCTACTTTTATCGGAAAACAAAACGGGGTAAGTTGTTCCGGGAAAGTGATCACAATTTTTGATTGTTGAATTCTATCCAGCATATCCCT
>JAHEMN010000106.1 GCA_024643645.1 Chitinophagaceae bacterium
CTATTGCCTGTACCTACATTATATGGTATTGCATTCAACTGAAAGCGGCCAATTGCAGGTTGTACAAATTTGAAATTATCTACATCAGCGTTTTGTTCAATTACACCACTCACATTAAATGTATTACTTGAAAAAGTAGCATTGGTTGCCTGACTAAAATCACTATTGTGATCATCTGTACGGAATGTAAAACCATTCCCGGTTGTTATTACTGAAAGGTCACTCTGGTAATTGGTACAGCCGTAAGAGTTAGGCCCATTATTCCATAAAGTAAGATTCTGGTAATAACCTACACCCATAATAGGAGCCCAGCCGATCTCACCAGTTCCGGTACCGGAATGATAGTCTGATAGTTTGGCACAGGTAACAGGATCGTATCTTGACTGATGGTATAAGCCAAGTGTATGGCCAGCTTCATGTGCTGCAGCTTCAGAAATATTTTTTGTATTGTATCCAAGTAACGAACTGAATACAAAGCAAGGAGTATCGTCACCCCAGGTATATGAACCTACAAAAGCCACACCGCCTGCAGAGCCAAACCATTCCCAACTGGTAGTAAGGATTACCCGCATTCTGCTGGAAAGCGGTGCTGCAAAGAATTTAGTAGAATCTGTTGTTACATTTACATTAAAAGGACGATAATCTTCTGCCACTCTGTTAAACACATCAGTGATCTGCGCCGTGTTTAAACCTGATGCACCAAGGTACATTGGACCACCGGTATTCCAGGCAGTACCAACTAAGGTTTGGCCATCAAAATCCAGGAAAACAACCGATGAAGCAGTTGGACGACTGCTTAGTATTGGAACCTGTGCAGTTGAAACTATAGCAAAGCAAAGTGCCAGAGCTATAAAACAGGTTGATAATAAGTTTTTCATAATAAGAGGATGATTTTAATTTTTCAATAGGTACAAGTGATTGGGACGGATATAAAAACGGGACATTTATTCATTAACAAGGTCATAAAAATTTCTTTTGACTAATACGTAGCCATCGGCTTCTTTCTTTAATTCAAAAAGATCACCATGTTTCAAACTGATAATTCTGCCTTTGTAAATAACAGAGCCATCATCGTTGGTAATCTTTGAAATGGTAAAACCGGCACCGTTATAATTTGATGAACGGATAACTACACTTTGCAGCTTGTTATCAAACTTAGATGCTGTGGATACTACTTCTCCATCAAATTGGAACTGTGCTTTTTCAGAAACACCCAGATCTATTTCTGCCCCTATTGCAGAAGTAAAAAGCGGTGTGAATTTGTTGATATCAACCGGGATTCTATCCGGCAAATTATCAAACAACCTTGGCTTGTTCTGATTCGGCTCGTTTACTGGAGGTGTTACCTGAGCATTTACAGTTGAGCTTATACTCATTACTGCAATGCATACGCATACTGCGTGGATACGAAGGTTTTTCATTTTTGTTTTTTTAAATTGGACAAAGGATGTTTTTCAACGGTCCTGGTTAGGGATCGTAGCCTTCATTTGGTACGGTGATACAAGATTTGTGAAAGTTTTACGCTATTCCAAGCATTGGATACAAGAAGTAGTAAAGATTGAGTGCTAGTACCCGGTACAAATCGTAAAGTTGCTACCGACCGGAATGTTTAATTACGTATTAAAATTGGTTTGTACTTAACAACACAAGTGTGCAGGCTTCTAATGTTTGAATGTTGTTTTTTTCTGCAAGCCGCTGTAGTTCTGCATTCTCAGCTCCGGGATTGAAGATGATCCGCTTAGGATTTAAAGAGAGGATATAATCGTAATATTCCTTTTGATGTTCAGGATTCAAATAAATAGTAACAGTATCAATATTTTCAAACTTTTCTTTGTTGGTTATGATCGTAACATCAGCCACCTTGGTATTTCTTTTTCCGATGCCAACGACCGGATGGTCATGACTTCTTAATCGCTTTATTGCAAGATAGCTGTATCGGGATGGATGATCAGAAGCACCTAGTACCAATGTTTTCTTTATACTCTTCATTTAAAAATTTTTACTAATGAACTGATGAACCAGCTTTCTTCAGCACTGATCATGGTGTCCAGCGTTTTATCAGCCTGTTTTCCCAGTTTTTTTATACTACTGATCGTTTCGATAAAAGACTTTACATTCTTATCTCTTCTGTCGCCTTCTACATTCTCCAGTTTATCCAGCAATTGCAACATTGGCTCCAGCTCCCTTTTTTTTCTTTCTTTAACGATCTGCTTCACTACTTTCCAGATATCTTTTTCTGCCTGGAAAAACTCTTTACGTTCTCCGGTCAATATCACTCTTTCTACAAGCCCCCAGTTGATCAGCTCTCTTATATTCATATTTGTATTACCACGGCTTATGTTCAATTCTTCCATTATATCATCTTGTGTGATAGGATCAGAACAGACCAGTAATAATGCATGGATCTGAGCCATTGTACGGTTAATACCCCAATGTGTGCCAAATGCACCCCAGCTACTGATAAACTGTTGTTTTGCTTCTGTCAGGTTCATGCAGCTAAGTTATCAGCTGATATTGAATTTTCAAAAAATATTGAAAACGGTATGTAAAATTGGAAATAGCAACAAATTGTTGAATTCATTATCTTAACATGATGAAAAGAATTTTGTGCCTGCTATTTTTTGTTTCTATCGTAATAAATGGATTCTCACAGTTTAAACCTTTTCGGTTTGCCTTTATTTCAGATACGCATATTGGTTCTCCGAATGGCTCTGCGGAAGAAGATCTGCGACGAACAGTTAGAGATATTAATAGTATGACAGATATTGCTTTTGTAGTTCTTACCGGTGATATTACTGAACTGGGAACAAACGAAGAACTACAATTGGCTAAACAAATTCTGGATAGCCTTAAAGTGCCCTGGTATATTATTCCCGGAAATCATGATACTGGTTGGAGCGAAAGTGGTGGTGCCATGTTCTCTACTGTTTTTGGGTATGATAAGTTCAGTTTTGAATATAATGGAATCCGCTTTTTGGGATGTGCTTCAGGTCCTTATTTAAGAATGAGTGACGGGCATATTCCCCGTGATGCTGTGAATTGGCTGGATACAGAACTGAAAAAACTTACATCAGATCAACCTGTAATTTTTTTGAATCATTACCCGATCGATAATGGATTGGACAATTGGTATGAAATAACTGACAGACTTAAATTATACAATACATGGGCAATTCTTTGCGGTCATGGCCATGCAAATAAAGCGATGAATTTCGAAGGGATCCCTGGTGTAATGGGACGTTCCAATTTAAGAGCAAAGGCTTTATCCGGTGGTTATAATCTTGTGGATGTGTCAAAAGATTCTATAATATTTTCAGAAAGAAATCCAGTAAAGGAAACAATAAAAGCATGGACAAATGTAAAGATCGAAACAAGAAAATATGATTCTAATAAAAATTATCCCAGACCTGATTATACAATAAATCAAAAATTTAAAGAACCTGTTCTCCTTTGGGAATACGCATCGGATGCAAATGTTATTTCAACTCCAACCTTTTATAACGATAATATTATTTTTGGAAATCAGAAAGGGGAAATGATTTGCGTTGAAGCAAAAAAAAATAAATTACCGAAGTGGAAGTATACAACAGGAGGGGCCATCTTTAGTTCTCCAGCAATTTCAAAAAATAATGTTGTGTTTGGTTCTTCAGATGGATTTATATATTGTCTTGATATCAGAAAAGGGAAATTGAAATGGCAGTATAAAACAGCGGCAGCTGTTTTGGGATCTCCACTTATTGATAATGATACCGTTTATATTGGAGGGAGTGATCATTCTTTTTTGGCACTAAATGCCAGTAATGGAGAAGTATTCTGGAAATATTCCGAACTTAATGGTCCTGTTGTAAGCACTCCTATTTTATATAATAACAAAGTAATCTTCGGTGCATGGGATAGGAATTTATATTGTTTGAATAAAAAGACCGGCTCACTGGAATGGAAATGGAATAACGGATCTTCTATTCGTAATTATTCTCCGGCAGCTTGTATTCCAGTAGCACATAATGGTATCGTTTTTATTGTAGCACCTGACAGATATGTAACAGCTATCAATATTGAAGATGGAAAAACCTTATGGAGAAATAATGATGCTACTGTTCGTGAGTCAATAGGAATTTCTGCTGATGGTAAATGGATATATGGGAAAACAATGCAAGACACAATTGTTGCATACGCTGCAAGCAATGAAAAGCAATTTGCTGCATGGAAAATGAATATTGGATTTGGTTATGAACATGCTCCTTCTATGTTAATTGAAAAGGATGGAAATGTTTTTTTTGGCACAAAGAATGGTGTTGTTTATTCTATTGATCCTTTACGTAAGAAAATTAATTGGGCTTATAAAATTGATAACTCTATGGTTAATACAGTAAGAGTAATTAATGAGTCCAGGTTGTTAGTATCAACTATGGACGGAAAAATCGTATTGCTTAAATCAAACTAAATGGAATTAGGCATTTAAATATTTCTACTTTTTTTATTGGTTGAATTTTGTGTCAACTTTTTAAAAGTTAAATTCAAAATAGCTAATACAATCCCCGCAGCACCAATTTTAAGTAACAACGGTGAATGATCGCCTTCTAAAAATTTTACGATAAAACTGAAAATGATACAAGATATACCTGTGATGATAAACATGCTTGTAAGGGAAACTTTCAATTCACTTTCATCCATAATGATGATTTTGGTAATAGTATAACTACAAATACTATCAATTATTTTGCCAAGCACTATTTTTTTTAAATCAACTTTAAAATAAAAGTTACGATGGTTGATTTATATCAATACCAATAAAAAAAGCTATCCCATCAGATAGCTTTTATAAGTATTTCTTCTTAATTTTTTATAATAGCATAGTGATGGGATTCTCCAGTAATTTCTTAAATGTTTGGAGGAATCCTGCACCTAATGCACCATCTACGCTGCGATGATCGCAGCTAAGTGTCACTTTCATTACATTACTTACACCAAATCCATCTCCTTTTCTTACTACTATTTCTTTAATTCTACCAACAGCCATTATACAACTATCCGGCGGATTGATGATGGCGGTAAATTCTTCTATATCCATCATGCCAAGGTTAGAAATGGTAAATGTATTTCCGGTAAATTCATTCGGTTGTAATTTTTTATTCTTTGCCTTGCCCGCCAGTTCTTTACTTTCTGCTGCTATTTGTGGTAATGTTTTCTGATCAGCAAAACGTACTACTGGAACGATCAGCCCATCTTCAATAGCTACAGCAATACCAATATGGATATGGCTATATCTTCTGATCTTATCGCCCATCCAGGATGCATTTACTGCCGGATGTTGACGCAAAGCCAATGCAGTAGCTTTTACAACCAGGTCGTTGAAACTTATTTTTACTGGACTTAATTCATTTAATTGTGTCCGGGCAATCATTGCATTATCCATATTGATCTCCATCGTAAGATAGAAATGCGGAGCACTGAATTTACTTTCTCCCAAACGCTTGGCAATAACATTGCGCATTTGTGAATTAGGTATATCTGTATACCCTTCTTCTGCAGTTCCTGTAAATGCCGGTGCAGTGGCAGTTGCATTAACAGTCTCCTGTGGTTTACTTACCGGAGCTTCTTTGTAGTTATCAATATCTGCTTTTGTAATTCTTCCGCCATCACCAGTTCCATTAATAGTGGAAAGATCGATCCCTTTTTCCTCAGCTAATTTCTTTGCAAGTGGCGACGCTTTTATTCTTCCGTTATCGGATGAAGAACTTGTTTTTGTTTGTGCAGCCGCTGTTGCCGGTTGCGATGCTTCAGTCTGATTACTTATTGCTGCAGGTTGACCACTACCTCCTTTTGCTGCGGCAACAATAGCATCTACATCTACTTTTCCTTTTTCACCTATTATACATAGCAGGCCGTTAACAGGAATTTTTTCTCCTTCCGATGCGCCAATATGTAATAATGTTCCATTTTTATAACTTTCTAATTCAAGGGTTGCTTTATCCGTTTCAATATCTGCTAACACTTCACCTTTTTTTACCGGATCACCTACTTTTTTGTGCCAGGATGCAATTACACCTACTTCCATCGTATCACTAAGCCTTGGCATTAATACAACTTCATCCATTTTAGAAATATCCAATCCACTACTTTGAGTTGCTACTGCTGTTTGTGCTGAACTCTGTTCTGCCTGAGCAGATGATCCATTGGATGATGCTTTTGATGGTGATGAAGATGATGAAGAAAGGAGGGATGAAATATCTTCTCCATCATTACCTACAATAGCCAGTAAATCATCAACCTGAATTTTTGCGCCTTTTTCTCCGCCTAGATGTAATAAAGTACCATCCTTATAACTTTCCAGTTCCATAGTCGCTTTATCCGTTTCGATCTCAGCAAGCAGATCGCCTTTTTTTACTTTATCTCCAACTTTTTTATGCCAGGCAGCAATCACACCTTCGGTCATGGTATCACTAAGTCTGGGCATTAATATTTTTTCGGCCATTGCCTTTCAATTTTTGCCGAAATTAAGGCAAAACAGGGAAACATGTATGGGAAGAGGGTATATCAGTTGATAGAACTGCCCTTTATTTCCTGAATAATTTGATCAATACCATCCTTATATGGAGTAATAATAAACTCAGGGAACTTATTCTTGAATTTTTGACTGACAAATATGTAGTCTTCTTCAAACTGGTAAAGCATTTCAATCATTTCTTTTACATAAGGATTTATCAAACCGAAAAGACGGACCATCCATTTATGCAAGACCATGTATTTGAATTTCTTGCCATATGATTTTGATACCAGATCTATAAATTGTACCCCATTGATCGGTACTTCCGGACAAGGTAAATGCCAGGTTTGATTAAATGCATCTGCAGTATTTCCTAATAAAGCGGTTGCTCTTCCTGCATCAGGTGTATATATAAGTGTTCTGAGATTTTTATCATTCAACATCCACTGCAATTTTTTACCCTTCTTAATATTGTCAAAAACCAAAGCATTTACTACCCCTTGTGTTTTGCCCGGGCCATAAAATTCCGGAGCACGGGCAATCAATGCAGTGAGGCTTCCATTAGCAACTTCATCATTGATCATTTTAACGATCGCTGCTCTTATTTTACCTTTTTTGCTGTTTGGGTGATGAGGAGTTTCTTCTGTAATTGGAGTAGTAACCCGTCCATACATATAAATATTATCAAAGAAAACCAGTTTGGCCTGGTGCTTTTTACAGGCAGTGATCACATTTTGCATTACTACCGGCCATTGCTCACTCCAGATCTTTGTTGAGTAAGGTAACCCCACTGTTAAATAAACAATTGATGATCCTTTTACAGCATCATCTACTTCTTTTGCTTGTAAAAGATCGGCATTTACAAGTTCATCATTTTCATTTACCTTTTTTGGATTTCTGCTTACCAGGCGAATTGAATCGGTATAAGCTGTTAGAGCTTTTGCCAGGTGATAACTTACTTCTCCGCCGGCACCTAAAATTGTTTGCATATCAGATCAAATTAATAATCCAGATCGAGTTTTAACCGATCTTTTAATTCTTTAACTAATGGATATAGTTCAGCCATTTTTTGAAATTGCTCTTTTGAAGAAAGCGTTAACTCTACTTCTGGCCTGTTCTCATTATTCTCTTCAATTAATACACTGAATTGTAATAATTTATTTTGAAGTTTTTCATGTAAAACAGCAAATAGTTGGTTTCTGTCTTGCTCGATGAATTGCTTTTCAATTGTATTGGCTGTTATTACTTCAAATGAGTTTTCATCCTTAACCCTTAATACGGCAAGATCGAATGATTGTGCTGCAGGATTTTTTGCAGACTTTAAATGGATAACATATTCACTCCATGCACTCTCCAGTTCTTCTTTTTGCAATGGATGATTGATATTGTTATTACCATTTGTTCCATTGCCTTTATATTGTTTACGAATTTTATCTAAGGCTGATATTTTATTTCCTGTTGAGCTGGTTGAAGTAGTTTGTTTTGCTGCTGCTTTTTCCTTTCCATAGGAATTACTGGTTTCAGCAACTTTACTTTCCTCATTTTTTAATGAAGGCGATTCAATAATTAATTTTGCTTCATTGGAAGATGCGGGTCTTTCTTTTTGTGATTTTTTATCAGCAGCAATTTGCTTTACAGCAAACGGTTTAATTTGACGGAAGGCTAATGTTTTTGCTGATTCAACTACTTTTTTTTTAGAAAGGTCATTGCTTTCAGTTGTCAACTGAATAGCCTGATCCAAATAGCAAAGTTTGATCAATGCGAGTTCTACATGCAGGCGTTTATTCCTGGCACTTTTATAATTGATCTCTGCAGTATTTAGAATATTCAAAGCACTTATCAACAAAGCAGGAGAAACATCTTTGGCTGTTCCAATATATTTTTCTTTAAAACTTTCCACTACGTCCAATAGTACAGCCGCTTTCTCGTCTTTACAGACCAATAGGTTTCTGATAAATTCTGCAAATCCATTTAATACCAGGTCACCCTCAAATCCTTTACGATTAATATCATCATATTCCAATAATGCTCCGGAAAGATCCTGTTGCAGCATACAATCCAGCAATTTGAAATAACATTCTTCATCCAGTATATTTAAATGTTCTAGTGTATTAGCATAGTTCAATTGCCCATTGGTAAAGCTCACTATCTTATCCAGTATACTTAAAGCATCTCTTAAGCATCCTTCACTTTTTTGAGCTATTACTTGTAAAGCCGGTCTTTCTGCTGTTATTTTTTCTTTCTTGCATATCTCTTCTAAATGCAGTACTGTGTCATTCGTTGTGATGCGTTTGAAATCGAAGATCTGGCAACGGCTTAATATAGTTGGAAGGATTTTATGTTTCTCAGTGGTGGCCAGAATAAAAATGGCATAGGGTGGTGGTTCTTCCAGCGTTTTAAGAAATGCATTAAATGCAGATGAGCTTAACATGTGAACCTCATCTATCACATAAACTTTGTATTTACCTGATTGTGGTACGAACCGAACCTGTGTAACTAATTCCCGGATATCATCAACTGAATTATTGGAAGCCCCATCCAATTCAAAGTAATTCATTGAAGTGCCTTCATTAAATGAAAGACAACTGGGGCATTTATCACATGCTTCGCCGTCTTTGGTTGGCTTTTCACAATTGATCGTTTTCGCCAGGATCCTTGCACAGGTTGTTTTCCCAACTCCTCTCGGTCCGCAAAATAAAAATGCATGTGCCAGTTGCTGGTGTTTGATCGCATTCTTCAGTGTGGTAGTTATATGCGATTGCCCAACGACAGTATCGAAAGTTTGTGGTCTGTATTTTCTGGCAGATACAATAAATTTTTCCATAAAGTCCAATCCCCAAACGGAGAGTTTTTAAATCTCAAGGTGAACTTGCAATATAAGAAACAACTGACTTTTGGTAAGGCAGTAAAACAGTAATGTTAATAACTCGTCTTAAAAATCTTTACAAGATTTCAATTTTAATGCAATATCGGATGTGGCTTGAATTCTTTGGTTCTGTCAAATAAATAACGATACGTTATTAACCGGCGGGATCTGAATGTGTCACCAAAATTTTCAACAACATTGATCATTTTTGGATTGAATTCACCTATCCACTGCATTTCGTATTCTACATATTGTGTTTCAGGTTGAATCACCATTTTAGATTCATTAATGATATATGCATCAATACCTTTTCCCTGGAACTCCGGAACGATACCGAAAACCAACCCGGTAAATCGTTTATTTTTTTTGGTCAATTTGATCCAAAGAAATTTTAATTTATGTAACAGGTCAAATTTTCCATTCAGGTATTTGAACCATTGGTTCAGGTCTGGCAGATTGATAAAAATTGCAATCGGATCTTCATTATAATAAGCAAACCAGATGATCTTTTCATCCATTACTGGTTTCATTTTCTTGAACATTGACAATACCTGTTCTTTTTTTAATTCTTTTAATCCGCCATGTCCGGCCCATGCTTTATTATAAACAGTAGAAAAGTCTCCGGCAAATTTTTTCAATTGTTTTTTGTCAATATATCTGGCAGAAAAAGCAGGATTCTTGGCAATAGATGCGTGCCGCTCTATTATTTTTTCATTCACTTCTTTTTTAGGATCAAGTCCGAAACAAGATTGACCGTAAAATTCTTTGAAGCCATATTTTTCAAACAAATCTCTATAATAAGGCAGTGCATAATTCATACAATAAAGCGGAGCCTGAAAACCTTCAACGATTAATCCCCACCATCTGTCCCTTTCTCCGAAATTGATTGGGCCATCCATCGCCCCCATTCCTTTTTGCATTAACCAGTGTTTGGCAACATCAAACAACATATCCGACGCCAACTGATCGTTAATGCAATCAAAAAAGCCAATACCCCCAACCGGAACATCATCCCCTTTATTCTTATATTTTTTGTTGACAAATGCGGCGATCCGTCCAATAAGGTTTCCTTCAGTATCTTTTAATATCCAGCGGATAGTTTCGCCAAAGCGGTAAGCTTTATTTTTTTTCGGATCAAAAACTTCATTGACATCCTTGTCTAAGGGGCGGATA
>JAHEMN010000234.1 GCA_024643645.1 Chitinophagaceae bacterium
AAGGAGTATTAATAGCGGCTCCTAAATTTACCGGGTTACCCGGTTTACCATTCTCTAATGGTGAATACCACAGATCATAACCACCTTGTCCACCTTTTCTATCACTGGAGAATAAAAGATATTTTCCATCTGCAGTAACAAAAGGTTGTTGAGTATTGGCACCCTCTGCATTAAGAGATCCTTCCACCTTCTTTGGCTCACTCCAGCCATCTTTTGTTTTAGTACTGGAAAATATTGTAGCATTTTTTTTATCACCTGCCATTCCCCATTTGGTAAGGAATAAAGTATTCCCGTCCGGAGTTACACTTACAACTCCCTGGTGCATGTCTTTATCCTGCGGTAATGATGCTTTACTGATTTCGCCTAAACCTGATTCAGTATACACAGCCTGAAAAACCCTGTTCGTATACTTATTGGTTTTTACACTACTATCTAAAGGCCTTGTAGAAGTAAATAATAATGTTGTTTCATTCAACCATGCCGGTGCATAACTGGCTCCTTTTGAATTTAGTGCACCTCCGGCTTTATTCAATGTGTAATACTTCAGGTCTTTTTTATTTAATTGTGCCTGGATGAATTGAAGATTCTTCAACTCCCTCTCTGCATTCTTTTTATACTCATCATTCGTTTTATAACCTGCCAGAAAAGAATTGAAGGATTGTTCCGCTTCATTATATTTTGCCAGTGCTCTTAATTGTGTGGCATAATGAAATTCTGCTAAAGGGAATTGACTTTTACTGGATTGTAATGTCTTTTTATAGTAAGGCTCAGCTTTAGAAGGATAATTCAAGTGCCTGTAGCATTCCGCCAGGTTATAAACAGCTTGTTCTTTTGTTGATGCGGCTCCTTCTTTTTTTCTGTTTCCTTTTTGTGGTGCATATGGATTGAACTCCTCTTCACCAGACGCTTTTTTATCATTAAAGTATTTTTCATAATACTCAGCAGCAGAAGAGTAATCTCCTTTTGCAAAATAAGTATCTGCAGCTTTTACATAATCATATACAAACTGCCCATAAAGTGAAGAAGCAGCAATTATAACAGCGGTAAATAAAATTATTTTTTTCATATTGATAGATTGCAATATTTAAAATTCAAATCTGATAATTATAATCTTGGACAAACAAATTCCACTTCTGGTGTCTTGGTTGACTTTCTTCCTATAAATGATAATGATATTTCAAAACTGTTTGATCCATTGACCAGTTTACCCAGATCAGACGAATTAATATCATAACTGGCTCCCAGCATCATATTCTTATATGTAAACCCGAAAAATGGTGAAACAGCATCTTCAAAGCGATAGTTAACACCAAGCATTATATCTACTTCATCAGTAGCCTTATACTTACCATATGCGCCTATCATTTTTTCTGTAGCAGTTCCCTGACTCAGATAAAGAAAATTAGGTGTGATGCTGAACATATCAGAAATAGCTATACGTATACCTGCATGGCCAGTAATACGTACAGGAAACTTTTCACTTCCTGTGGCACTGAATTTATCTTCAGGCTTGGTAAGATGTGATGCAGAGAAACCAGCAAAAAAGTTTGCTTTCTTTCCAGGCTGTGCATCAAAATACATTACACCTGCACCTATATCAAAAGCAGTAGCAGCAGTTCTGCTTAATACTTCAGCTGATGGTGTTCCGGGATTGTATCCGAATATCGGATTCCATTGATCACCAAAAGTTAGTTTATTTCGATCAAATCTGCGTTGTATGATACCCGCCTGCATTCCAAATACAAGACGCTGTGATTGATTTGCACCCCATTTTACACCGGTGTAAGCCACACTACCATACGCTGTAGTATAACCGTAACCACCATCTCCTGCCTGCTGCTTCATGATGCTTGCACCAATATTTAAATTTTTATCTGTATTGATCTCACCAGAAACTCCGAATGTTGAAAACGGACTTATGATATTACCCCACTGGCTGCGATAAATACCGGAAACCCTGTACTGGCCATCAAATGCACCTGTCAATGCAGGATTCAACCAGGAAGGATATACATAATACTGCGAAAAATGCGGGTCTACCTGTGCATTCGATTGAACTGACGTCAACCCTATCACTAATAACAGCATTGAAATTTTCAAACTCTTTCTCATCACATTAAAATTTTGTTTCATGTTATAAAAATTTAATCGCCAATGGCTAATATCTCTATCTGATCATTGTTACAGAACCATTCAATGGTTTGAATCCGTTTTGTAACTGAATTATATAATAATAAGTGCCTGCAGGCAACGCTTTTCCTTTATACGTCCCATCCCAAGGTGTATAATTAGTTGAATAATAGACCTGCTGACCATAACGGTTAAATATCTCTACAGTAGCACCCGGATAATCGGCAAGGTTTGGTATCACCCACTGATCATGAATATTATCCCCATTCGGCGAGAATACATTCGGCACTTTCACTGGTTTCAATATTTTAACGGTCATTACATCAGTTGCTGTACAGCCAAAATTACCAACTGCTGTAAGAGTGTACACCTGGTCTGCCAATGCAGTCAAAACAGGATTTAATATTGTAGTACTGCTTAATCCAAACGGTGGCGACCAACTGAAGTTCACTCCCGCTGTTGAATTTGCTGTTGCATTCAGTGTAACCATCGTTCCTTCCGGTAAAACCAATGACGGACCGGCATCAACCACAGGCTGCAGATAAACAGTTACAGGAATTGTAAACGGATTAGAAACACATCCCACAGCATTCTTAACCGTCAACTGTACATTATATACACCCGGGGTTGCAAAAGTTTTTACCGGGCTTGTGGTAGTTGATGTACTTCCATCAGCAAAACTCCAGTTCCATG
>JAHEMN010000107.1 GCA_024643645.1 Chitinophagaceae bacterium
TATGAAACATTATTAACACTATCTGCTAAAACAGATCTTAAATATATGTAATGAATTATTTATTATACATTGATCCGGGAAGTGGCAGCTATTTATTGCAGGCAATAATAGCTGCAGCATTAGGGGTAGCCTTTTATTTTAAAAATCTCAAGAATTACATCAAGTCATTTTTTAGCCGTCGTCCGAAAAAAAGGGATGACAATACCCCATCCTAATGTCTTCTTCAATTCAAAAAGATCCATCATCATTCAGAGATCCCTCTGGATTTATTTTTGAGAAAGACAATATCATTTACAGACAGGTCAATCTTTGCTTCAAAGAGCATTTCGATTTTTTTATCAATAGTGGTTGTTATAAAAATCTGGTTCACAAAAAGCTACTAATAAGCCATGAAAATGTAAATGAAAACTATACTGGCAGTGATGGCTGGTATGCTACTTTGGAACCAGAAAAAATCCCATTTATTTCCTACCCGTATGAATGGAGTTTTGACATGCTGAAAGATGCTGCATTATTAACACTGAATCTTGTAAAAGAATGTATCAACTTTGGAATGAACTTAAAAGATGCAACTCCATTTAATATTCAATGGCTAAATGGTAAATTGATTTTTATAGATACTTTGTCATTTGAAAAATATAATGAACAAATGCCATGGATCGCATACCGCCAGTTTTGTGAGTGCTTTTTATCTCCTTTGTTGTTGATGCATTATAATAAAATTCCATTACAGCCATTAATGTTGGCATACCCTGACGGAATTCCTTTATCTATAACCCATTCTTTATTACCATGGAAAACCAGGTTTTCATTTCATACTCATTTGCATGTCCATTTGCAATCATCAATTAGTATAAATAAAAAAGCCGATTCAAAGAAAAAGGTTGTTTTTTCAAAACAAAAGATGTTAAATCTTATATCAAGCCTGGAGGGCCTTATCCAGAAATTAGATCAACCTATTCAAAAAACTGCCTGGTCATCTTATTATGAAGAAGCGTCACAACGAAATCAATACTTAGATCAAAAGAAAAAATTAGTCACTTTGTGGTTAAATGATTTGACAGATTTAGCAGATGCTATTGATGTTGGTGCAAACGATGGTGAATTCTCTAAAATCCTTTCAGAGAAAAATATTTTTACAATATCTGCTGATTCAGACCCATACTGTATTAATAACTTGTATAATAACATAAAAAGGTCTGATGAAAAAAATATTCAACCACTTATAATTGACCTATCAAATCCTTCTCCTGCAATTGGTGTAAATAATACTGAACGTAATTCTTTTTTAAAAAGAACAAACAAGGACCTGGTAATTGCCCTTGCTCTTATTCATCATTTGGCTATTGCAAAAAACATTTCATTCAATCAGATTTGTGAGCTTTTTAATAATTTAGCAAAGAGATATCTGATCATTGAATTTGTACCAAAAGCAGACGACAAAATAAAATTAATGTTAAATGAAAAACCAGATATTTATGACAATTATACTATTGAAGAATTTGAAAAGGCATTTTCTATCAGTTTCAGAATTATAAAAAAACAGGAAATTGGCAAGTCTGGTAGAACACTTTATATGATGAAGAAAATATGAAAATGAAAATTTCAGTAATTCTAAAATCAAAGCCACTATATCTTATATTGTTACCAATTTTTTTTGTGTTACATGGGTATACTGAAAACTATAGCATTATCCCATATAAAGACGCCTTAATACTTTTGTTTTTTTATTATGTAATTGCATTAATATTTTTATTCTTTTTTTGGTTAATATTTAAAAATTTTCAGAAGGCAAGTTTAATTACATTCATTTTGCTCTGTTATCAGTTTTTTTTTGGCGCCATTCATGATTTTCTGAAATCCTATTTACCTAATTCCATTATTATTAAATATAGTTTTATTATTCCCATAAGTATTTTTATTCTATTTCTAATTATTTGGCGATTGAAAAAACTAAAAAAATTATTTTTTAGAACCACATATTTCTTAAATTCTATATTTATTTTATTTATTCTAGTTGATTCAATTTGGTTATTCACAAAAATAAATACTAAAATAAAACCTACTAACATATTATATAAAGGCTTTATAAATTGTGACACCTGTAAAAAACCTGATATATATTTAATTGTTGCTGATGGTTATCCAGGGGAAAAAGAACTCACAGATATTTTTAAATATGATAATTCTGTTTTTGAAAATCAATTAATTAAAAAAGGATTTAGAATTATAAAAAACACTAAAAGCAATTATAATTTCACTCCATTTTCAATATCATCTATGCTCAATATGGACTATCTTGAAGGTCTGGAAGGGTCTAATACAAGCAAAAAAGACATGTCCCTTTGTTATGAAACAATTAAAAAAAATAAAACTTTAAAATTTCTTTTGAATCAAGGTTATGAATTTTACAATTACTCAATTTTTAATTTCGAAGGTCAACCAACACTTGCATACCCTACTTTTTTACCTATGAAAACTAAACCAATAACATCACAAACATTTACTAATAGGATTATTAGTGATTTAAGTTATCACTTAATAACTACTTTTAAATTTGAATCAAGTATAAAAAGGAGAAAAAACTTAGATCTTACAAACAATAATTTATTTTATTCACTAACACAAAAAATAGTGGCAAAAAATAATAAAAAACCAAAATTTATTTATACACATTTGATTATGCCACACTACCCATATTATTATGACAGTCAAGAGAACTTAATATCTTACAAATTACTGACTGAAGATTATATATTTAATAAAAAGGCATTTATTGAATATCTCAAATATGCCAATAAAAAATATGAAGAATTAATCTCAAACATTCTTTCATTATCCAAAGATCCACCAATAATTATCTTCATGGGTGATCATGGATTTAGAGAATTTAAAGACTCTGTAAACTCCAATTATTATTTCATGAATTTTAATTCCGTTTATTTACCAAATGGAAATTATAAAGCATTTTATGATGGACAATCTAATGTAAATCAGTTTCGAAACTTACTAAATTTGCAGTTTAATCAAAATTTAAGTTTATTAAAAGATTCAACAAGTTTTTTAAACGAATAGACTTTTATAATAACAACATGATAACCTCAATAAAATACTAGCCCTTTCCCCCCACACAGATGATGGAGAGCTTGGTTGTGGTGGTACCATTGCAAAATATTGTGCTGATGGTAAAGAGGTTTATTATGCTGCCTTTTCTCTTTGTGCAAAATCACTTCCGGATAATTACCCTGCTGATACTCTTGAAAATGTAATGTAAAAAAGCTACTTCTTCTTTAGGCATCACTTCTGACAAACCTATTTTATTTAATTATGAAGTAAGAGAGTTCCCATCAGTAAGACAGCAAATCCTAGAAGAATTAAGAGCTTTTAAAAATGTAACACTTGCCGGGTATGAACTTCCATGGAACAATTTTAACTTCCATACAAATTTTTTCTCCCAACTGACAGAAAGTGAAGTCATTAAAAAAATCGAGGCACTTCAAACATATAAATCCCAATCACACCGAAACTATATGAAGAATGATTTTATTCGTTCATTGGCAACAGTAAGAGGAGTACAAAGCAATATGCAATATGCAGAAGCTTTTGAAATTTATAAATTAATAAGCTAGAGGAAACCCGTCCCCAATAAAAAATCCTCTCAAAGAGAAGAGAGGATCTTAATCAGTTTCTTATCCGATAATATTTAATCAACTAATGCCAATTCCAACACCTGGCTCATTGTCTTTACATAATGGAATTTTATTCCTTTTATAAACTCCGGATCGATCTCTAACACATCTTTTTCATTTTGCCAGCATAGTATTATTTCTTTTAATCCTGCTCTTCTTGCTGCTAATACTTTTTCCTTGATACCGCCAACTGGCAATACTTGCCCCCTTAAAGTTATCTCACCGGTCATAGCAAGAAATGGCTTCACTCTTTTTCCAGTTAATGCAGATGCAATAGCGGACATCATGGTTACACCAGCACTTGGCCCATCTTTCGGTACTGCACCTTCAGGTACATGAATATGAATATTCTTTTTTTCAAAGAGTATGGTATCCAGTTTATATTTTTTAGCATTGGATTGCAAATAGGTCAATGCAGTTGTCGCACTTTCTTTCATTACATTTCCAAGATTTCCTGTCAGTTTCAACTCACCTTTTCCATCACTAAGGCTGGTCTCAATAAACAGAATATCACCACCAACATATGTCCATGCAAGGCCTACAGCCACACCGGCCATATTTACTGTTTTATAGATATCATTACTGTACCGTGGCTTTCCTAGAATTTTTTCAACATCCAAAGCCGACAAAGAGTTTTTAATCTTTCCTTTTAATACGAGTTGTCTTGCCTGGTAACGCATAACAGAGGCCAATTGACGATCTAATTCTCTTACACCACTTTCTCTTGTATAATCCTGAATTATTTTCTCCAGCACTTTATCATTGATCTTGAAATTGGTATCCTTTAATCCATGAAGTTCTTTCTGCTTTGGGAATAAATGCCTTTTCGCAATTTCTTTTTTCTCTTCAACTGCGTAGCCGCTCAGATCAATCACTTCCAGCCTGTCACGAAGAGCAGGTTGAATATTTTGAAAATTATTAGCTGTTGCAATAAAAAGCACCTTACTAAGATCATATTCTGACTCAAGATAATTATCGTAGAAAGTATGATTCTGTTCAGGGTCCAATACTTCCAACAATGCTGAAGATGGATCACCTTTAAAATCACTTCCCACCTTATCTATCTCATCCAGGATCATGACCGGATTGGAAGATTTCACTTTACGGATAGATTGTAAAATTCTTCCCGGCATAGCGCCTATATAAGTTTTACGATGACCTCTTATTTCACTTTCATCATGCAAACCTCCTAAACTCAACCGCACATATTTTCTACCGATTGCATTAGCTATACTACGCCCCAATGATGTTTTACCAATACCGGGAGGACCAACAAAACAAAGAATCGGACTCTTCATATCACCTTTTAGTTTTAAAACTGCCAGGTATTCCAAAATCCTTTCTTTTATTTTTTGCATGCCATAATGGTCAAAGTCCAATGTCTTTTTTGCTTTTTTAAGATCATAATGGTCTTCTGTATATTCTTCCCATGGAAGATCAAGCATAAGATCCAAATGATTATAAACAACTGAGAAATCGGGAGTGCTGGGATGCATCCTTTCCAGTTTTTCAATTCCCTTTTTAAACATTTCTTTTGCTGCAGCAGGCCATTTCTTTGTTTCTGCCTTTTTCTGCATTTCCTTTATTTCCTGGGAATTGCTATCACCACCTAATTCATCTTTAATACTTTTTAGCTGTTGCTGAAGGAAGTAATCTCTTTGTTGCTTATCCAGTTCCGTTCTGGTTTTAGAAGTAACCTTATTTTTCAATTCTACGAACTGTAATTCCTTTTGAAGTAATTGCATCAGAAGGTCAGCCCTTTGACGGATCTGATTCAATACCAATAAGCGTTGCTTGTCTTTTATATCAGTATTCAGATTGCTGGAAACAAAATGTATCAAAAATGAAGGATTCTCAATATTTCTCAGAATAATAGAGGCCTCAGCCGGAATATTAGGTGACAACTGAACTATATCTGCTGCCAGGTCTTTAATATTGGCTACATAAGCATTAAAATCCTCATCAGTAGGTGATTTCTCTTCATCCAGCTTGGTAATTTTCGCTTTGAAAAAAGGATCATCAGACAAAATGGAGTCAACCTTGAACCTGCTTTTTCCCTGTATGATGATAGTAGTACCTCCATCTGGCATTTTAATCAATTTTACGATCTTGGCTACAGTTCCTATATCTTCCAGATCTGTAACAGCAGGATCTTCAATATTGCTGTCTTTTTGAGCAATTACTCCGATCAATTTATCTCCTTTGTATGCTTCATTTACAGCATTGATGCTCTTATCCCTACCAACAGTAATGGGTAGCACAACACCTGGAAAAAGCACTGTATTTCTCAATGGTAACAAAGCAATTTCTGTTGGCACTATTACACTATTTATATCTTCCTGATCACTTTCATTTAAAGGAATAATAGGTAAAAAATCCATCTCATCTTCTGTACGCAATAAATACTTCTCGATATTCATATTCTGTTTCAATTCTTTTTTAGACAAACTGTCATCCCGCTTTTGCGAGGCGTTAAAAATATAAAGGGAATTCAGTAATGCCAAGTTTTATGCCTTTCATTTAAAACTGACAAACTAGGCAATTAAATTGAAAATTTTCTGTAAAAAAAAGCCTTCCGGACAGGAAGGCTTTTTATTCAATAGGATTACGATTTTATAAGGCTAATCCAACGGATACCTGAAATCCCTGGTTCTTCCATTTGCCATCATCCGGCAAATCACTGATATTGTTTAGTCCGATAGCATAGCGTCCATTTAAACGCATGGGCCCGACCTTAAATTGAACACCGGCCAACATAGACAGATCCCCATCTTTAAAAGCATTACCACCATTTTGCAAAAGTGTTTTACTCTGATCCAGCAAAACTCCAAACTGAGGTCCCGCCTGAAGAGAAAGAAAACTTCCGATCAACTTATAGTTGATAACGATCGGAATGGACAAGTAATTCAACTTAATATTACTGTTACCTCCAAAAACATCTTCATAAACATTTTTGTAATTACTATCCAACCGGGTAGCATACTGATTAAAAAGCACCTCTGGCTGTAAAACGAATTTGTTTCCCATCCTGATCTCAGCAAAGCCACCTAATTGATAGCCATACCTGAATTGATCTTTAAACGATTTACCATCGACTTTTGTAATATTTGCCCCACCTTTTACACCAAGGTGAAACTGAGCCATCATTGCCTGCGATAATAAGATTGCAGCAAAAAGAAAAAGGAATCTTGTTTTCATGTTTAATAGTTTAATTGTTTTTGGGTAACTTGAAATGACGCTAAAAAATTTCAAGTATAGTGCCAGTATCAGGTTGCTCCTGTTAAATTCTATTAACGATAACATAAAGACTCAAAACAAAAAAGCACAAATTCTATTGTACTGAAAGTGTTAAGATTTGTTAATCTGTGCATAACTATGCCTGATAGTTGATCTGCTAAAACATACAACCAACATTAAGAGAAAAGATGGAATTGAAATTATTATTGTTTGCCGGAAAGTAATAATCCATTGTATACTGTGGTTGGATAAAGAACTTCCCTATTGAATATTCACCACGCAGAAAAAGTGTTAAGGCAAGTGGCTGAAATTTTAATTGATCATCCAGAAAAATATTTTCGCTATTATATAAAACACTTGAGTTCGTACGAATAACATTTACATAAGTGCTGGATTTTTGATTGAAACCGAAATTCTGGGTTCCACTGGTGAATGAAACCTGGGGCGTAAAACGAATGTGATCTTTAAATGTGAAGACATCCAACCAATAAAAATCATGACGAACAGAAGTGATCAATGAAAAGTCGCTTATTGACTCTTCCGTATTGATATAAGTGAATCCTCTTCTTCTTAGTCTCAGATCAAGTATCTGTTCTTCCCGTTCCGTATAGTCGCTTCTGCTTCCCCATCCATAGCTTGCTGATATCGTTGGCCGAATCCATGATTTACGGTAAGTGAAATAAGCATATAATTCATTTTGCAACGGAGTCGTATAAAAAGGAAGATCTTTCTTAGTTAAGAAACGGGTATAAGAAAATCCGGTTGCTAATGCTTTATTTTTTAAATAATCATATGAAGGCGAAATAGCTCCCTGATAAAAATTCATATTGTTTCCATCATCAACAACATAACCCATGGTTGTAATACCCAATCCGGATTTATGATAATATGCCAGCGTTGGTGAGTAGGTCAGCTTTTTAGTGGTAGATATATCTGATGTTGATTTATTCTCAAAATTATAAAATCCCTTGCCCATGGATAATGTTGCCAAAAAGTAGCTGTGTGGTGATAATATGGAATCCATGAAAGCATCAAAATCCTGAAAAAGCTCACTGTAATCGATGGTAGTATCAATCAAAAAACTATTATCTGCAGGCAGAATAGTGGTATCCTTTGTGCTAACCTGCGAAAATGCAGAAAAGCCAAGCAATGTTAACGCTAATATGAGATAGCAGTGCTTAATCATGAGGCAGTTGTACCGAAATTTCAGGAATACGGTAAATACAAAATAATGGCTTTAAGACTCTTATGTTAAAAAAAAGTTTAACGGAAATCGAATTTGATCTTCAAAACGTTGCGAGATGACCAATTATTGAAAAAATTGTAGAAATATTTGATCAGGAAAGTTCTAAAACAGTGATTTCCGGCAAAATTCCAACCCGTCCGGGATAACCAATAAAGCCAAATCCTCTATTTACATATAATTTTTGCCCATTTACTTGATTATCAGTACTAATCTTCTCATATAAACCAGCCCATTCTTTATAAACATATTGAACGGGACTCCATTTGATGCCCGGAATTTCAACGCCAAATTGCATACCATGGGTATGACCTGATAAGGTCAGATCGATATCAGGATATTTTTCTACTACCTCTCCTTTCCAGTGAGAAGGGTCATGACTCATTAATATCTTAAAAGGATATTTTTCGGCGCCGGAATATGCATCTTTCATTTTACCATATTTAGGAAATCTTGCCTTTGCACTCCAATTCTCAATACCTAATAAAGCAATTTCTTCATTCCCTTTTTGTAAAACAACATGTTCATTCATTAATAATCTCCAGCCTAAATTGCTATGTACATCCAATAATCTTTCAAGGTTTGTTCTTTTTTCTTCAGGGCTGTCCCAGCTTACATAATCTCCATAATCATGATTTCCCAAAGTTGAATATACTCCCATCGGTGCTTTCAGTTTATCAAACACATCCATATACTCTTCCATTTCCGATGCCTTATTATTTACAAGATCACCTGTAAAAAGTATAAGATCAGGTTTTTCTTTCATCAGCTTTTCTACCCCTTTTAACACTGCTTTTTTATCTGTAAAACTGCCTGAATGTATATCAGATATATGTGCAATTTTCAATCCTTTAAATGAAGCTGGCAGGTTCGGATAATTCAATTTTACTCGTTTTACCTCGTATCTGTATTTGTTCCCGAATCCATAGATCAATGCTCCAAAAAGACCACTACCCATAATCATACCGGCCCAACTCAAAAATGCAGACCTTGTAATTGTTTCACCAGCCTGAAAATCTTCTCCTTCCGTTCTTGAAAAAAACAATTTCCCTGCTACCCATTGTATCACCCGGCGAACATCATCTATCATAAAAAACAAAGCAGCAATCAGTTTGGCAAAGAATAGACCGGCAATCATAGCAAAAATTGTGGTACGGGCAAACCTGGTCTGTTTATCAAATTGCAGGTAAGGCAAAATGATCAACAGAATAATAGCAGAAACGGATAAAACCCAATAGCTGGCATAAATAATTGTCTTCGTTCTTCCCGATGAAGAATTAGCCACTACTTTCAACGACTGGAAGAAATAAATATCAAGAAGAACCATAAAGCTGATGAGAATCCACCAGAAAGGGGTATTACGCATATCTTAAAATCTAATTTAACAGAACAAATTATACGAACAATCTTTTACTTAACACTTATTTTTGCCAAATTGATCGGTAAAATGGGCAAAACTTAATTTTGTGTTCTAGGTTTCAATAGGCAATTTTACCACATTCATATTAATATAATCAAGGAGTATTCGGCAAAATGGCAAGAATCATCGGTGTAGCAAATCAAAAAGGTGGAGTTGGGAAAACAACAACTGCAATTAACCTTGCAGCAAGTTTAGCAGTATTGGAGTTTAAAACATTACTGGTAGATGGTGATCCACAGGCAAACAGTACTACGGGTGTTGGATTCGATCTGCATAATATTACACAAAGCCTTTATGATTGTATGGTGAACCATGCAAAAGCTAAGGATGTTATTCTAAAGACCGAAATTCCGAACCTTGATCTTATTCCTTCGCATATAGATCTTGTTGGGGCTGAAATTGAAATGATAAATTATCCCAACAGGGAAATGGTAATGAAGAATTTACTCGATCCTATTCGTAAAGATTATGATTTTATCATTATTGATTGCTCACCATCATTAGGCCTGATTACTGTAAATGCTTTAACTGCATCCGATGCAGTTGCTGTGCCTGTACAATGTGAGTTTTTTGCATTGGAAGGATTAGGCAAACTATTGAATACCATTAAAATTGTACAAAGCAGATTGAATACAGATTTGGTAATTGAAGGCATTTTAATGACCATGTATGATGGACGCCTTCGTCTTTGTAACCAGGTTGTTAGTGAAGTAAGACGACATTTTGAGGATATGGTATTCAGCACAATAGTACATCGTAATTCAAAACTTGCTGAAGCACCCAGTGCCGGAAAGCCCGCAATTTTATATGATGCTCAAAGCAAAGGC
>JAHEMN010000016.1:0-14548 GCA_024643645.1 Chitinophagaceae bacterium
ATTCTTCTCTTACCAGTTATTTGCCTGATCAGCATTCATTCTTTCAGATACATCATTAGGTTGATGTTCTTGCCAATCAGGATCATATTTTACAAACCAGGATATCCATAGGCTACGGCTCAACCGCATTAGCCAGGGTTGTAATAAGATTAATAGCACCGCATTAACTCCCATCCACACAAAAAACCTGTTATCATTTGTTGATAAGCCAATCGTTAATGCCCAAATACCCAAACTTATTAAACTCAGACCTACCGTCATTGCATAACTGACATAACTGGTGCCATAATAAAAACCAACTTCTATTTCAGTTGCCTGTCCGCAAACAGTACATTCTTTATTCATCATCATGTTTTTCTTGAAATTAATCGTAACAGGATGTTTAAATAATTTTCCTTCTCTGCAACGGGGACAACGACAAGTTAATGTAGATGAAATGTATCCTCGGCTTACTTTATTATCAGGCATTTATACTTATTAATTTGTGTATTGTTCAATGATCTTTTTCAATTGTGGTGTTTGAATAACACCGGATTGACGCCAAAGGTTTTTTCCATTTTGAAATAAGATCAATGTAGGTACGCTTTGTACAGCATATGCATTAGCTGCAGCAGGACTTTTATCTATATCAACTTTTATGATACGTAATTTATCACCCATTTGTTGGTGCAGTTGTTCTAAAACTGGTTTCATCATTTTGCAAGGCCCACACCACACAGCAGTAAAATCAACCAACACCGGAGTATTCCCATTGATGATTTCTGCAAATGTTTCTCTTTTATCTGTCGTTTGCATTTTTTTCTTTTTTAAACATGCTGAATAATAAACCTCCCATTAATGCACCATAAGCAGAACTATTATGCCATTTAGAGGTGATCATACAGGTGCCACTGCTACATCCTATTTGTTGCCAATAAATATATCCTCCGATAGCTCCGATTATTATTCCGGCAATTAATAATTTATTATTTAGAATCCAATTCTTCATATTGTATATCTTCTATGTTTTGAATAATATCTTTTTTGACTGGTTGATAACAATTATTACCAATTCCACAAACTCCATCTGTAAATAAAGAAAATAACATAAATACTGTTCCCAATATTATACCAATTACCTGTACTGATTCGATGGAAGAATACAAAATTAAACCAGCTAATCCAACTCTGATGAATTTTAATGTTGTCCAACCACTTTTTAATCTTTCAAACATATGTAAAGTCTTTTCTTAATGATGCAAAATTAAATGAAGTGAATTTCAATTTTGGTGATAATGGTTACTATAAAGCGGTTGCTACTTATGCAACCGCTTCTTATTTCAATAAATATTACATTTTTCCAGGTAAAATTTTATTCCAATATAACCAGGGAAGTACTTTTTTCTTTAACTGATACATGCTCCATCTTTCTTTGCTTTGATCAATAGGGAATGTTTCTATTGGTTTGTTATTATAATCAAATTCACATAAAACCAATTTTCCATAACCAGTTACAACCGGACAACTTGTGTAACCATTGTAGCTTCCGGTCAATTCTTTGCCTTCCATTACAGCCAGTAAATTTTTTACAAGAACCGGAGCTTGTTTTCTGATTGCTGCACCTGTTCTTGAAGTAGGTAATGATGATGCATCGCCCAATGAGAAAATATTCTTGTAACGTAAATGTTGTAATGTGAATTTGTCTACATCTACCCAACCTGCTGCATTCGCTAATGAACTGTTTCTGATAAAATCAGGAGCACTTTGCGGGGGTGTTACATGAATGAAATCAAATTCTACATCATACACCTGGTCTTTATTTTTTTCTCCGATTCCAACAAATTTTGCTTTTTTATTAGGGCCATCAATTTCTACCAGTTTTGTAAAGAAATTCATTTGTACTTTATCTCTGTCAGCAACTTTCTTTAAAGTCTTTTCATATTTGTCTACGCCAAATAATCGGGTGCCACCACTCCAGTATTGAATTTCTGCTTTATCAAAAATGTTGTGCTTCTTAAAATAATCTGCAGCAAGCCACATTATTTTATGAGGGGCACCTCCACATTTTACCGGTGTATTAGGATTGGTAAATAATGCCTTTCCTCCTTTAAAAGTTCTAATGCATTCCCATGTGTAAGGTGCTTGTTCAAAGCTATAATTAGAGCAAACTCCATTTTTACCTAATGTTTCTTTCAAACCTTTAATTTCATGCCAGTTCAATTGAATACCGGGTGCCACGATCAAATACTGATAATTAACCTTTTCATTATTATCAAGTGTAACTGTATTTTCTTCCGGCTGAAAGGAAACAACTTTTTGCTTTATCCATTTTGCCTGTTTTGGCATAACAGATGCTTCACTTCTTTTTGTTTTATTGATATCGAAAACCCCTGCACCAACCAGTGTCCAGGCGGGTTGATAATAATGTTTTTCTGAAGGCTCAATGATGGCGATATCTAATTTTTTATTTTTTCTTAATAATTGTGACGCAGTTGATATTCCTGCATTGCCACCGCCGATAATTACTATTTGATGTTGGTTTGTCATTATGTATAGTTTAGAATGCTAAAGTACCACCATATCAATCTGTAAGATGTGATTATAGTCACACTTTTAACTTATTGAATCAATATCATAATCATTATTGATTAGACATGAATTGTATCATTTTTTATCATGATGAAAATCAGTATTAATTAACTCAATTCCTTGTGTAACCAAAGTCATAGTTATTATGGTTATAAATCTTCAACTTAGATTAAAATAAATAGAAATGAAAAAATCTGATTTTTCACCGGAAACCCAAATGTTAGGATATGCCTATAATCCGGAATTAAGTGAAGGGGCTGTTAAATGCCCTGTATTTCAAACATCCACTTTTGTATTTAAAAATGCCGAAGAAGGAAAGGCTTTTTTTGAAATGGCCCATGGTAAACCCGGACATGAAGGAGAAACGATTGGTCTTATTTACAGCCGGATCAACAATCCGGATATGGAAATTTTGGAAGAAAGATTAAAGCTTTGGGATAGGGGAGAAGCTGCTGCAGCATTTTCGAGTGGTATGAGTGCAATAGCTACTACATTCATGACTTTTCTAAGTCCCGGAGATGTTTTATTATATAGCAATCCTTTATATGGTGGTACACATAAATTTGTTCATCATATTCTTACTCATTTTGGCATTGAAGTAATTGGTTTTAATGCTGAGCATGATCAAAAGCAAATTGAAGAAATGCTTGAAGAAACAGGGCATGCAAAAAAACTGAAGATGATCTTTATGGAAACACCGGCTAATCCTACAAATGATATTATTGATATTGAGATGTGCAGCCGTATTGCTGCAAAATATGCTAAGGACGATAGAAAAATATATGTGGCTGTAGACAATACATATATGGGGCCGCTATGGCAGCACCCATTAAAACACGGAGCTGACATTGTTTTATATTCTGCCACAAAATATATTGGTGGGCATAGTGATGTTATTGCCGGGGCAGCCGTAGGAAGTAAAGTAGTTATTGGAAAAATAAAAAAGACCCGTACTTTCTTTGGAACGATTATAGATCCGAACACAAGTTGGTTACTAATGCGGAGTCTTGAAACATTAAAAATAAGAATGGAAACTGCAGCATTAAATGCTGAAAAAATAGCTGCATATCTCATTAAACATTCGAAAGTTGAAAAAGTATATTACCTGGGGTTCATTGAGAAGAATAATCCGGAACAATCAGCAATATTTAAAAAACAATACCTGAGTAATGGTGCCATGTTAAGTTTTGATGTGATGGGAGGTGAAAAAGAAGCATTTACTTTTCTAAATTCCTTGAAGCATATTAAACTGGCTGTAAGCCTTGGCGGTACTGAAAGTCTGGCAGAGCATCCTTCAACTATGACGCATTCAGATGTACCGGTTGAGGAAAAAGAGGCATTACATATATCTGATAAAATGATTCGATTGAGTGTTGGAATTGAAAACTACAATGATCTGATCTGGGATATTGAGCAAGCTTTAGAAAAAATAGTTATTCCAAAAAGAGAGAAAGCAATGTGATATTCATCACGAAAGCAAGTTATAATTAGATTTATTTTTGTTCAAATTATTTGATATGGCAACTGTAAAAATGACCACACAGGATTTTAAGGACAAGGTTTTCGACTATGTAAAAATAAAAGACTGGAAATACCAGGGTACGCTTCCGGCAATCATTGATTTTTATGCTGATTGGTGCGGACCTTGTAAAATGATAGCTCCGATACTTGAAGATCTTTCAAAAGAGTATGAAGGGAAAATTATAATTTATAAAGTTGATACCGATGTTGAGCAGGAATTGTCTGCAGTATTTGGCATACAAAGTATACCTACTATGCTTTTTATCGGGGCAGATGGTGAACCAATGATGCAACCCGGAGCTTTACCAAAACATGTGCTGAAACAAATTATTGAAGAAAAATTATTGGTTGCAATAAAAGAAGAAGAATAATCATCTATACATGAAAGATTTTTGGAATCAACGTTATAAAGATAATGAATGGGTATATGGTGAAGGCCCTAATTACTTTTTTAAACAATTCATTGACTCTCATAAACAAGGCACTTTATTACTACCGGCAGATGGTGAAGGAAGAAATTCAATATATGCAGCTGCAAAAGGGTGGCAGGTAGATGCATTTGATTATAGTGAAGTGGCCAGAAGCAGGGCTTTGTTTTTTGCTGAACAAAAGCATGTTAATATTAATTACGAGTTAAAAGATATTGAGACATTTAAAGCGAATAAAAAATATGATGCTGTAGCATTGATCTATGTGCATCTTCCGGAAAAAATAAGAAAACAATTTCATAAAGAGATTTATGATTCATTAAAGCCTGGTGGTTTTTTAGTACTTGAAGCATTTGCAAAAGAACAACTTGAATATGAAAGTGGAGGTCCACAAGATGAAGCACTTTTATATGATGCCCCATCGATTTGCAGTGATTTTCCTTTTTTACATTTAATTTCTTGTGAGCAGACCGTGGCAGAACTTAATGAAGGTCCATTTCATAAAGGAAAGGCGGCATTATTGCGAATGATAGGTCAACGACTTTGATCTTTAATCAATATCATCCTCCCATTCTAATTTATAATTACCGATGTGGATTTTATTTTTTTGTAATTTTTTTTTGCTCCTGTATAATTTAATAATCCCAATAAAGAGGATTGAAATACCAATAATCCAAAAAAGGATCTCTACCCACCATCCATAACTTACCTTTAAAAGACTATTAACTGTCATTCCTGCAATTGAAAAATATAAAGAAGTCCGGAGGAAAGATAAAAATGTACGGTCAATGGCCATGTCTGTTCTTTCCCAGGCAAGACGTTCACGAAGAATCAGATCTTTATTCAATATATTTTCTTTATTTGACATACTGCAGGTTGATTGATCTTAAAATAGATATTATTTTATTTATTTATAAAAACTTTCCAAATAACAGGAGAAGCTCTGCTTGGATCTGCTTCATTACTCCAAAAAACATTAGGTGCTCTGCTATCAATACCTCCGACGATATAGCCAATCAGTACTTTTGATTTTGATATTTCATCAAGTTGAAATATACCATTGTTTGAAAAGAAATGCTCTTTACTGATAAACTCTGCTGCCGCACCAAAATAACCCGGCATTGGGTTTGGCAATATATACTCTTTGATAGTGTTATTATTTCTTTCAATTACACTAATGCTTTTGACAAAAGGGACATTGTCGTCTTTCACAGTTTCTGATTGATCATTTTTATAATATTGAGCAATACCACCAAAAAACACAGCATACATTATTTTATTTTTTTTGCTGTAAATAGGTAAAGTAGCAGTGTGATAATGACTGAATTGCTGATTAAATCCATTTATTTCTTTATAACTTTTTTCTGTTATATCAATTAATGTTGTGAATGGAACATCCTTATCATATTGAAAAACTCCAGAGTAAATTGTTAGTATTTCTTTTCCCTCCTTATCTATTTGCGTAAGTAAATTGTAATCTCTTCTATGTAATAAAGAGTCAGTAATAGCTGAGTAGTTTTCAATGGAGAAACCAGTTTCGCTTTTTTTCAATTGAAATTTTCTGATCTGATTAGTGTACTGTTGAGTAAAACCCGGGCCATGATCAGGCCCCATAGGATTATATCTTCCTGTAAAACGCTGCCCACCAACAAGGAAAAATTTATTATTAAGTTTATTAAGTCTTCCACCAGTTACAGCCATTCTTTCATCAATTATTTGATTGAAGAAATAAGAGATATCGCCATCATTCATAATAGAGTTAATCAATTCCTTTACCTGAATAGTAATGAGTGACGGATATGTAATATGATCCTTTTCAGTTTCACTATATCCATAACCACCAATCAGTATTAGTTGATTGCCCTCTTGAAAAAATTGCATATTTGTACTTTGCAATTGCTCAGCGATAGATGCAGGTAAACTGTTTACTGATTTAGTCCATACTTTTTCTTTTTCAATATCAATTACAAAGAGATCAGTATTATTGAATTTTTTATTGAAAGCAGCAAAGGGTTGGCGGCGATGTAGTCCGTCTATCCTTCCCCCTATAAGTAAAAGTAAATTTCCATCTTTTGCGTAGGCATATGATTGAAGTCCTGGAAAATCATTAAGGAGTACCGGTTCCAATGTAAAACTAAAAGGATATTTATTTTGTGCTTCTATTGATAAATTGACCAGAAAAAGTAAAAGGAAAACAAGAGCATGTCTCATCTTTATATTTTATACAAGGTAAGGTTGCCGGTAGTTCTATTTAGTGATTATTATCACTTTTCTTTAAAATAAAAATGGGGTTAAGATTAAACCTACCTGTCACATTCTTCAATGTTGCTGATTTAATTAATTTTAATTCACAACTTTTATGTATCCGTATCCATCTTGTTGTTTACTGATCAGCTCATAAAGTGCATCTGGAACAGTAGTTACTCCAGTTAATAATTGTGCTTTTGAAACATTATGAACTTTCATTGCTTGTTCACAAACAGCAAATGTTACATTCTTACTTTCAGCTAATTTTTTAATTTCATCAGATCTGGTCGAAGTTTCATTTTCTACCATTGTTAATGACTTTCCGTAAAAAACAACTTCCACTTTAGCATCTGGGTATGACTTTGTTATACCATTTATCCAACGTATAACTCTGTGATGAACTGCTGTATCTCCAGAAGTAATATCAAATACAATATTATAAGGATTTGATTGTGAAAACATCTGGTTATCAATCGATAGTAGAATGAAAATCAACAATATTAGCCTTTTCATAATTGTAAATTTTAGAAATGAAATAATATAGAAATAAAATTAAGATAATATTTGGATGAAAATTTCTGTACCTTTTATTCTATTAATCTAATTTTTTAACCTCAAATTATTAAGTATGAATAATGAGAATAAAAAATCTATCAACCGAAGGAAGTTTTTAGGTACTATTTCTGGAAGTGCTGCTGTGCTTGGATTATCAACACTTACGCCAACTGTAAGTGCAATTGCATCAGAAAAAAATCATGACTTCGTTTCAACTGATCCTGAGGAAATGTTCAAAAAAATTACCGGTGAGCATCGTGTAGTTTTTGATGTTCCAAATCCAAATTATATTTATCCTTTTGCCTGGCCAAGAGTTTTTCTACTGACAAATATGGCTACAGGTTCTCAAGAAAAAGATTGTAGTGTTGTTGTGGTGTTACGTCATGATGCAATACCATATGCAATGGAAGATCGGTTATGGCAAAAATATAAATTTGGTGAATTTTTTAAGGCTGATGATCCTTTTACAGAAAAGCCATCTATTCGTAATCCATTTTGGAAACCTAAACAGGGTGCATTTAATATCCCTGGATTTGGGCCTGTGCCAATTGGTATTAATGAACTACAGGCAAGTGGAGTAATGTTTTGTGTTTGTGATGCTGCATTAACAGTAAACAGTGCTAAAATGGCTGGTAAAATGAAAATAGATGCTGCTGAATTGAGAAAAGATTGGGTATCTGGTTTATTGCCCGGTATTCAACCTGTTCCTTCTGGTTTATGGGCATTGGGTAGAGCACAGAAAAAAGAATGTGCTTATATATTTGCAGGTTGAGATTAGAATATTATTTTTTAGTGCAGGTAATAATTTACCTGCACTTTTATTTATTTATTTAGATATGCTGAATACATCCAAACTAATTTTTCCTGTTGACGGATATAGTCACTCATCAAAGCATTAGTTCCTTCATCGTTCGCTTCTGAAGATAAATTCAATAAATTTCTTTCGATATTCAATAAAATGCTAAAAGATTCTATTATTGAGTTTACTGCTGTAATTCCATCTGAAATATTTCGTTGTTCTTTTATTTCTGATAATTTTAGAAAATCAGTAAAAGTATGATCGGGTGTATGCCCTAACGTTAAGATCCTTTCTGCAATTTCATCTATTTTTATCTGAGTATCTGTATATAATTCTTCAAATTTCAGATGTAATTCAAAAAATTTATCGCCTTTGATATTCCAATGAAATCCACGGGAATTAATATAGAATATCTGAAAGTTTGCTAATAATACATTTAACAATTCTGCTAAGTTTTTAGCTCTATCAACGTCAAGACCTATCCTATTTGTTTTCATGATTTCTCTTTTTAATTGTTATCTATTTCTTGCTTATCAGTATTATAGATAACAAAAATCAATCGAAATTGTTTGCCTGTATAAATGTTAATGCGGCAACCTGTCTCTGAACTTTCCATATACCCATGTACCTAATATCGCACTTAGTAATGTTACAATAATTACAGTAGCGCCAGTTCCTATTTGAGCAAATAATGGACCCGGGCAAGCACCGGTTATGGCCCATCCCAATCCAAAAGTTAAGCCACCATAGATCTGACCTTTATTGAATTTTTTTGGCTCTAATTTGATTTGCTCTCCTTCAATTGATTTTAACTTGAAACGTTTGATAATAAAAACGCTTATGATTCCTACTACAACAGCAGAACCAATTACTCCATACATGTGGAAACTTTGCAAACGGAACATTTCCTGAATACGAAACCAGGAAACTACTTCTGATTTAACCAGAAAAATTCCAAAAAGAATGCCCGTAAAAATATATTTTATATTAGAAGAAAGAGGTTTGTCTAATTCAGAATGATTTACACACATCGCATTTTCTGAACGTACTTCAAAGTCTGTATTTGTTTGTGTTGTCATTATTATAAATTTAAAATTGCAGGAAGAATAAGATTTGCCATAATAAAACCACCAGCCATAAAACAGCAGGTAGCCACTAATGATGGCCATTGAAGATTACTTAATCCCATTATTGCATGTCCGCTGGTACAACCTCCGGCATAACGGGTGCCAAACCCTACAAGGAATCCGCCTACAACCATCATAAAAAATCCTTTTACGGTAAGTAGTGCAGGCCAGTTAAATAAATCAGCAGGTACAATTCCGCTATAGTCAGAAATCCCATATGTAGATAATTCTGAAGCAAGTCCGGAATAAACTTTTACTGGTTCAGGATTTGCTAAAAACTGAATTGCAATAAATCCACCAGCAAGAACACCAAATACAAAGAATAAGTTCCAGATCTCTTTTTTCCAGTTATATTGAAAAAAAGGAATTTTTGCTGGTAAACAGGCAGCACATACATGACGTAGTGAAGATGAAATGCCAAAGGATTTATTTCCTAATAAAAGTAAAATGGGAACTGTAAGTCCGATTAATGGTCCTGCCACATACCATGGCCAGGGTTGTTTAAGCCAATCTATCATAATTTATAATTTTTACGTTGCAAATTTCTTGTAGAAATAAGTTTTACTTAGTGATAAGTATCACACTGATTAAGGTATTAATTTTTTACTAATCCTTGATTTTTTCTACAATAGGTTTGAAAGGGCCATATTTATGTTGTGTTTCTGTAAAACTATCTGAAAAAGGTCCAAATGGATGGTCAAATGGTTTTTTAGAAATATCCGGCCAATCTTTACTAAGATCTACTTTCGGCCTTGGCTGGCTATTAACAAACGCAGCTACATCCCATGCTTCTTCATTCGATAGTTTTGGATCATTATGTGTTGCTATATTGAAAGGCATATTACTTTTTACATAGCCGGCAAAGTTGCTAATACGAAAAAGGCCTGCTCCAATATTATAACTATGTTCTCCCCATAAAGGCGGATATTCATAACTTGTTTTAGCTAATGTTAATTGTCCTTCTCCATTAGCGCCATGACAACTTTGGCATTGTGCAATATAAACCTGCTTGCCTTTTTCAGGATCTGCAGCTCTATTCAAAAATGAAATTTTTTCAATGCCAACACCTTTTGGTTTTTCTCCTTTCTTTACATTTTGGCCTATCCATTTTATGTAAGCATAAATCGCTTTATATTCTTTACTATTACTATCTGGAGCACTGCCATTCAGGCTTCTTTCAAAACAATCACTAACTCTTTTGTAAATTCCTTCCACTTCTCCGCTTCGGCTTCTGAATTTCGGATAAGTTGAAAAAACTGCACTGTAATTATTCCCCCAGTTTTTTCTGCCAGCATTCAAATGGCAATTCTGGCAATTCATTCCATTACTGATTTGAGCAATACTGCCTTTTGGGCCAAAGTATATAGCAGTATGTGCGATAATATCCTGGCCATATATCACTTGCTTTCTTTCATCTCCTGAAATTGAATAATCGGTAAATAAACTGGGTGGTATCCATAATGAATCATTTAAATTTTCCGAAAGAGGTTTTTCTTGCTGAACAGGTGAATGTATAAATTGAAAAAAAGTTACTAAAATAACAATACCAACAATTAATACCAGCGGCCAGTTAGATTTAAAATGTTTAAACATAAATTATTCATTTTACCTGAACTCGTAAGTAGTACCTTGTAATTGAGTTAATAATGTTGGCGGATGATCAGTAGCTGTTGCTCTCATTTCCAATTTTGGAGATACTGGTGAGTGCAGACTCAGATACTCTTCAATAACATCATGCATTAATACACCTAACATTTTTGGATTTTTTACTTTTTCAATCCTACAAAGCGTATCGATTGGATCACCTTCCCTTTCACAAGCAACAATGCTATATTCTTTCTCAAGATCTAATGGCATTCCTTTAATTTTTACCCAATTTACCCTTTTGCCCAACTCATTACCAATTGTAAAGTTTACCTGCATACCAGCAAATCTTACAAACCAGCCACCAAATCTTTTAGATGGATCTTTAGCAAATGCATTTTGTAATTCTTTTTCCAGCCAATTCCAGATTTGTTTGCCCGTAACTATTCCTGTTCTTGCTTCACTATCAACAGGTAGCATGTTCCATAAAAATTCTTTGGTTATTTCTGCATTTCCTTTTTTCGGGTCGACATACAATGGTTGACAAAATCTGAAGCCATTACTTAAAGCAATATCTGGTTTGAATTTCCAATGGATAGCATCCGTAATCATATTGTCCATAGGTGTTTCCATTACAAAATATCGTACTAAAGGGGTAGTTGTAGTACCAATTACTTTTGATAATTGAGCTTTATAGGGTTCGTTTGCTTTTTCAATTTTGGCAAGTAAATCTTTATCAGCCGGAAATTTTACCGGGTCTACATCTAATAATTGATAATCATGGGTTTTAATTTTTCCGTTTTCAACTTCGATATCCAATTTTCCCAGAAATGAACCAAAAGCACCACACTCAATTACTTTAGAATATTTTCCAATGATTGGTTCTCTCACTCTTTCGTGTGTGTCTGCTCCAAGAATGAAATCAGCTCCTTCAACTGCAGGATTGTTTGCTAATCCTACTTGTTGCGCCAATCCCATGTGTGTAACAATGAAAATAATACCACATCCTTCAACTTCCTTTAATAACTTAATATATTTTGCAGCATTGAAATCTGCATGTTTAAAAGCAATACCCTCACTATATGCAGGTGATTGTCTTTTAGGAATTAAATGATCAGTGTATCCAATAAATCCAACTTTTGTACCTGCAATATATTTAACCCAGTAAGGTGGGTAGATCAACTCACCATTATTCTCATCATTTGTTTTGTGCCACATATTTGCACAAATTTTTGCAGCATTGGCATGCCCCATGTCATATAACATTTTCTTTTTCTTGTATACAACTTCCCAATTACCAGGCAAAATCAGATCATAATTAAAGTCATTAATTATTGGAATTAAAGCTTCACCTTCAGAAAGAGATGCTACTCCACTGCCATGAAAATAATCTCCTCCGTCAATTAATATAGTATTCTCAGGGTTTTGTTTATGATAATGGTTGATCATCGTTTTCAAAACAGCTAATCCACCCCTTTTTTTATAAACAGGATTTTCGTTTTCCCAGAAAAATTCATCATGAGTATGTAATTGTGCATGTATGTCTGAAGTGAATAAAATTGTAAACTTATTCCCAGAAATTCCTTTTGCTGAATTAATTCTATTCTCACTGTTTGGTATTGCTGATGCTACACCGGCTAATGAAGTACCAATACCTGCTAATGCGGTTTTTTTTAAAAAATTTCTACGAGAATTATCATTTTCATTTTTATTGTAAGTCATGGCAAGTGTAATTTTTAAATAAGAGTATTTGTAAAAATGACAGGTTTGTCTTTATTATATAGTGACTTCAGTCACATAAAACAGCAAAATATTTGTAATTAAAATTGATAATTTACTACAAAGTTCCAGGAGCTCATATCAACTTTATTAATAACATATTTATTATTCCCATATGTATTTCCTGTTTTTTCTTTATACACATATAAGAGTTGTGATTCAAATCCTTTGAAAAAGTTAGAAAATTTATATCGTAGATCAATATTTAGTTGGTTATAGGATGGAAGTCCATATTTATTCAACTCAAAATTATTTACTTCCGGCAGATCAAAATGTCCGGCAGCAATTGATGCAGTTAATGGGAATGCGTTTATTTTGTAAGCAACTTTGCCCATAAAAGCATTTACATCTCCAAAACCTTCATTTCTTTCACGGGGCATAAAAGTGAAAAAGGGATCCCGGCCCCACTCTCTGGGCATCAGGTATCTACCTTTTGCTGTAATTCTTGTATAATTTAATGTAGTTTCCCATTGTTTATTTTTCCATCCAAGGCGACCCCCAAATACCCAGGACAAACTTCCTTTTTGTATATAAGTTTTTAAAGGATCAGTATTTCCACCATTTTTTATGGCATCTTGCCTTATTAATTGTAATCCGGCAATTAATTTTGAATCATTAGCTACCTTACTTTCATAGTTAATCTGAAACAGTGCACTGTTGAAAATATTTTCAGCATACTGATCCAACAATTGAATTTTTAATTGTTTGTTAACCTGATGTGTAATTTCAGTGATAAATATTCCTTTACTATCGATGTTGCCTTGATAACCAGATTTTGTACCATTTTCATTAACACCTACAGGATAAATTCCAATTGATTCACCTATATCATACCAACCAACAGTGCTACGAGGTGAAATACTGAATATATATCCAAGTTCAATTTTTGTGTTCTTAAATTCATTTATTTCTGCCCAAAAGCTTTCTACTTCAGTAGGTCGCATTCTTCCATCTTGCAAATTGATGAAAGGACTATTCAGTAATTGCTTTCCGAAAGTTATAGAGGAATTTTTATAATGATATTTCAAATAAAGTTCTTCTAAACGATCAATATTTTTTTTATTGTTTGGGTCTTCAATATCAAATAGCCCGATTTCATATCTGTTATGTTGTCCTGTTGAAGGATCCGGTATACGGAGATCGGAAGAACCTAAATTGAAAATAAAATAGCCGCTAACTCCAAATTGAAAATTCTTCAGTCTGGCTGTTTCGAATTTAATACCTCCCCCGATTGCATTTGCATAATAGTCTGTCAAGGATTGACTGTTATCTGTAGCCATTAAAAAATAACGAAAGTTGCCGCTGAATTTACCTCTTCTAAATGCAGATAAAATTGAAGTAGAATCAGTTATTATTTCTTTTTCCTTCCATACTTCGGGTTTTTCACCAATTTCCTGGTGTTGAGCATTTAATGTAGTAGAAAGGGAAAATATTAAGTAAAGAATAAAAATTATTCTCATGTTATCGTATCTATTTTATCTCTTTTTCACCTGTCCATTCGCTAAAACCACCTTTCAGATCTATTAGCTTTGAGAAGCCCATTTCATTCATTAATACTTTAGCATTATTACTTCTTTTGCCACTACGGCAATAAAGCAAGTATGTTTTATTTTTATCTAACGTTGAAACGTTCTCTTTAAAACCATCTTTTTTTAAAAAATCAATTAATATTGATCCTGGAATATGCCCTTCTTTATATTCTTCAGGAGTACGAACATCCAGTAATACTGTATTTTTTTTCTTTAATAATTTTTCGAATTTTTTCTGTTTTACTGTTTTGCCAGCTGTAGTCTCCTGTGCTTGAAGGGGTAGACTATAAAAAAAACTGATTAATAAAATACTACTAAACAGTAAAAGCGGGTTTTTAAAATTCATCTTTATTCTATTCATACTATTTTATTTCTTAGATTATTCCATGCCCCTCCATTATACACTTCAAT
>JAHEMN010000016.1:14648-40572 GCA_024643645.1 Chitinophagaceae bacterium
AAAAAACCGGGGTAAAAACCCCGGTTGGCTTTAACCATTAACCTATAACCATAAATCGTTATTATAATAAAGTGGAAGGACAAACGTAATCGGTTATTTTAAATTTCGCTGTTTCCTTAATATCTTTAAATCCACCTTTTATATCAATTAACTTATCATAACCTCTTGCTCGGAGAATAGAGTTAAAGATCATAGAACGATAACCGCCTGCACAGTGTACATAATAAGTTTTATTCTTGTCCAAATGGGCCATACTATCATTAATAAAATCCAATGGCTCATTCTCTGCATCTAAAATGTGTTCACTCTGGTATTCACTTTTTTTGCGTACATCAACCACATTTACTTTTTCTTTCTCCATTATCTCTGCTAAATCATTTGCAGAAATTGATTTAATCTGATCAACTTCTTTACCAGCGTTTTTCCAGGCTTCAAACCCGCCTTTTAAATAACCAATAGTGTAATCATAACCAACTCTGGCTAATCTTGTTATTACTTCTTCTTCACGGCCTTCTTCTGTTACCAATAAAATCTCTTGTTTAATATCAGGGATCATTGCACCAACCCAGGGTGCAAAACTTCCATCAATACCAATATTAATTGAGTTGGGAACAAAACCTTTTGTAAATGTTTGTGGATCTCTGGTATCAAGTATTAAAGCACCAGTTTCATTCGCTGCAGTTTCAAAAGCAGCCGGACTTAAATCATGCTGCCCTCTTTCCAACACCTTATCAATACTTTCATATCCTTGTATATTCAACATTACATTCAATGGGAAATAGGCTGGAGGAGCTACTAAACCCGTTGTTACTTCTTTAATAAATTCTTCTTTGGTCATATTTGCTCTAAGTGCATAATTTGTTTCTTTCTGATGTCCCAAGGTATCAGTGGTTTCCTTACTCATGTTTTTTCCACAAGCACTACCTGCACCATGGGCAGGATAGACTATAATGTCATCTGCTAATGGCATGATCTTGTTGCGAAGTGAATCAAATAAATAACCTGCTAATTTATCCTGTGTAAGATCTGCAACCACTTTTTGTGCCAGATCAGGACGTCCAACATCTCCGATAAAAAGTGTATCTCCTGAAAATAATGCTACGTCTTTTCCGTTTTCATCTTTTAAAAGATAACAGGTACTTTCCATTGTATGCCCGGGAGTATGTAAAACTTTCAATGTAACATTACCAACTTTAAACTCTTCACCATCTTTTGCAATATGTGCATCAAAAGAAGGATTAGCAGTAGGCCCATAAACAATTGGAGCTCCTGTTTTTTTGCTCAGATCTAAATGTCCACTTACAAAGTCAGCATGAAAGTGAGTTTCCAATACATACTTTATTTTGGCCCCATTACGATCAGCTTTTTTAATGTACGGTTCTACTTCACGAAGTGGGTCTATTACTACAGCTTCGCCATTGCTTTCAATGTAATAAGCTCCTTGAGCTAAACATCCGGTATAAATTTGTTCTACTATCATTTTATAAAGATTTTAATTTTTAATTATTGCAAATTTCTATTATTGTTTTTACTTAGTTAGTGACTTCAATCACAATTAATGGGATCCTCCACCTGGGAAGAATAACTCCTTAATTATGATATAAATACCCATTATTAATACAAACCATCCAAATCCTTTTTTTAGTTTATTACCATGAATTTTTTTACTCAAAGCATCACCAATAAATATTCCCACAATAGCTAAACCTGTTACTGTCAATAATAATTTCCAGTCCATTGTATAATTGGAAAGATCGCCTGTAAAGCCAATAAGTGATTTTGCAGCTATTATTAATAAAGAAGTTCCTACTGCTTGTTTCATCGGTAGTTTACTGAATATCACTAAAGCAGGGATGATCAGAAAACCTCCTCCGGCACCAACCAAACCGGTAAGAATTCCAACTACAGCTCCCTCAATTAATATCATTGGATAATTGAACTTCTGCTCTCTGGTTTCATTTTCTACCTTATTTTTTTTATCCTTTATCATTGAGATGGATGCAAATACCATTAAGATGGCAAATAAAACCATCAACAAAATACTTTTTGTAATTACAAAATCACCGATACTAAAGACTTCCTTTGGAATATTTGGTACTATGAATTTGCGGGTGGCATAAACTGCGGCTATTGCTGGTATACCGAATATAAAAGCAGTTTTAAGATTTACTAGACCTTGTTTGTATTTAGGAATGGCACCTACAAGGCTGGATGAACCTACTATAAATAAGGAATACGCTGTAGCAATTACAGGCTCAACTCTGAACAGATAAACTAAAACGGGGACAGTTAAAATTGATCCGCCTCCACCAATCAATCCAAGAGATACACCAATAATAAGTGATGCGAAATAACCAATGATTTCCATGTAAATATTTTTGCAAGATTAGTAGAAAGAAAAACCTTACAATGTGACAGAAATCACAGCACACAAAATCCTATAATAATTCAATCATATTTCTATTAAGCTTAACAAGTTTTCGTTGTTCCATTTTCTTCAGTAACCTGGATATTACTTCTCTCGAACTGTTCAGATCATCAGCAATTTGCTGATGCGATGATTCGATTATTCTTTTTCCTGTTTTTTCTGCAAGGCGCTTAAGGTAAAATTCAAGCCGCTCATCCATATTGTGGAATGCAATATTGTCTATTACAGTGATTAGCTCGTCAAAACGGGAACGATATGTTTGAATAACAAATTGATACCAGCTTTTATATTTGTTCATCAGCTCGTCCATTAATTGAACGGGAATAAGTAACACTTCGGTGTCTTCTTCTGCTATGGCAGTTATCTCACTTGTTTCAGATTGGAAGGCACAGATCATTGAAACGGCGCAAGCTTGTCCGGGTCCTAAATAATACATAAGGAACTCACCGCCATCCTGGTTTTCACGATAAATTTTTATCTGTCCTTCAAGAACTAAAGCTGTTGATTTAATATACTGGCCGGTCCGCATAATGATTTCACCGGCATTAAATTTCTTATGAACAGCTTCCCGTTCTATTATTTCTATTAATTCAGGTTCAAAATTTGCAAATAGTTTTTTCCAATCCATTGTATAAAATTAAGGTTCTAATATTTTTTCTAACTTAATACTCCTGCTTCCTTTTATCAAAAAGTAAGCATTTTCAAATTGATGATCATTGATCCACTCTTTTGCGTCATTAGCTTTTGCAAAAGCTAAATAGGGGTGATCAAAATTTAAAAAATCTCCGCCGATAAGCAACACATGATACCATTTGTATTGTTGAATCAATTTAACAATTGCTTTATGTTCCTTTAAACTTTCTTCGCCTAGCTCTGCCATTGCACCAAGCACAAGAATTTTATTGTCCGCATTCTGTGATGCAAAATTTTCAATGGCCAATTTCATGCTGCTTGGATTTGCATTATAAGCATCAAGGATAATTTTGTTTTTCCCGATTTCAATCATTTGAGATCGGCTGTTAGTAGGTTGATAGTTTTCAATTGAGGTCTTAATAGTTTGATCGGGTATTTGAAAATGTTTTCCAACTGCTACTGCTGCTAATACATTGGGTAAATTATAATCTCCAACTAATTGTGTTTGGATAATACCTGTATCAGCCCCTTTTTTTATTTCTACAGCCATGAAAGGATCTGCTTTTACGAGTCGACCTTCAAAATCTGCATTTGATGTTCCATATTTTATGATATCAGGAATTCCTTCACTCATTTCTTGTAAATATTCATAATCCCACATAACAAAAGCAGTTCCATTATTTTCTCTCAAATAGTCAAACAATTCACCCTTACCTTTTTTAACACCTTCTAAACCGCCAAATCCTTCAAGGTGGGCTTTGCCACAATTTGTGATCAACCCATGTGTTGGTTTTGCATACTCACAATAGGATGCTATTTCTCTTTGATGATTTGCTCCCATTTCAATTACGGCAATCTCAGCATCTTTTTTAATTTTTAATATTGTAAGTGGTATACCTATATGATTATTCAAGTTTCCTTCAGTAGTGTAAGTTTTGAATACAGAAGAAAGCACTGAATGGATCAGCTCTTTTGTAGTGGTTTTTCCATTACTACCTGTTATTGCCAAAAAAGGAATTTTAAATTGCTCTCTATGATATTTAGCCAGATCTTGTAATGTGGAAAGTACATCGGTTACTAAAATAGTTTTATCTGAAAATTGAAATTCTTTTTCATCAATAACTGCATAGGCAGCACCAGCTTCAAGTGCTTGTTTTGCAAATAGGTTACCATTAAAGTTTTCGCCTTTAAGCGCAAAGAAAATATCGCCTGATCGCAATTTTCTAGTATCCGTTTGTACGGAAGGATATTTAAGATAAATTTTATACAGTTGATCAATAGACATATTACAAATGTAAGTTCTGTAAAAACAAAAAACCCTCCGGATGGAGGGTTTAAATATTTGTGTTTTAGACTTAACGTTTTTGTCTGCGGGTCTTAAAGTGCTGACCTGTTTTGCGGCCATTTCCTTCCGGACTTCCCATGCGGTTCATTGCGCAACGGAAACCTAGAGTACTTAAAGCCTGATCTTCTTCAAGATAACGACGGGAACCTGGTGTAAGCCAGTATGCCCTGTCATTCCAACTACCGCCTTTATAAACCTTAGATTTATCGCTTACCAGCGTTGTTAAACCATAGCCATAAGATGCCTGAGATAAAGAGTCGCCATCAAGGTAATCAATAACATTACCTCTTTGATAGTTTCTACGGTCTTTGCTTTCAGCATCTGTTACTGTTAACATCTTTACACGTCCAACACTGTCTTTTTCATAACGGGCAGAAGGATCCATAGTTGATGAATCTGCAACATATAATTTCTTAAATACATTTCCACGAAAAGGAGCTGGCTGGTCATCATAATCTAAAGAAGAAAGTGGACGATAAGTATCTTCTACCCACTCACTTACGTTCCCTGCCATATTATATATACCGAAACCATTTGGAAAGAAAGATTGTACAGGTGCTGTATAGAAAGCATTATCATTTAACCCTCCAGCTACACCGGCATTATCACCAGAACCTCTTTTAAAGTTGGCCAGAAAAGTTCCTTGCCAGCTGCCATGACGGGTATCCCGTAATCCATTTACATTTTGAGCCCAAGGATAAACTTGTTTATTAGATACCAATTCTTCTCCTCTTTTCTTTTTGCTACTTGGTCTTGGATTTTGATTAATTAAGCCATACGCTGCATATTCCCACTCAGCTTCAAAAGGTAAACGGTAGTCAGGCAATAAAAGTCCAGATTCCATGGTAGCCGTTGTTACCTTAGGCTGACCTTTTGGTGTTTTTATTTTACCCGGAGGGGCAGTATATAGTCCTAACAAGTACGATTTAGTAGTAAAGTTATTATCACCTTGCTGAGCACCAGGCTTTAAGTTAGCCTTATTGATAAAATTCTCTTTAACCAATGTTCCTTCATTTACCCTGTCACTTCTCCAAAGGCAGAAGTCGTGAGCCTGTCTCCAGGTAATACCAACAACCGGGTAATCATTGAAACCAGGATGGCGGAAATAAAATTCTACCATTGGCTCATTATAGCTTAATTCACTTCTCCAGGCTAAAGTATCTGGTAAAGCTGCATTAAGAATTGGCATATTTACCGGATCAGACGGATCGAATACCCTGCTTAACCAATGAAGATATTCACGGTAATGAACGTTGGCCACTTCAGTACGATCAATATAGAAAGAAGGAACAGATACACGACGAGGAATATTATTCCAGTCGCCCATCACATCTTCTTCTGTTTGACCCATTGTGAAGGTACCACCCTGTACAAATACTAAACCAGGGCCTAGACCTTGTTCTTTGGATTTTGACACCTGAAAACCACCTTGATTTTTATCATTGTAGTTCCAACCAGTTACGTCAGATTTATCGTATTTCTTTTTACCGAAAAGACCTTTGCCTTTACACGATGCTAAAAGCACCATGCTGAATACGAGGATTGTTAAGTTTCTCATTGTTTTTTGCATACACCTTTAATTGGAATATTTTTAACGCCGTACGGTAAAAATTATTGCATTGAAGCCTTATTTCCACGACGAAATGCGAATATATACACTTTACTAATAATTGAGTAAGGAGAACTACTCTTTTTAACAGGAAAAAATACCACTCACATGTCTACAAACTCAATTAGTATCATATCAGTTCTTTTAGCGGTTTTAGTTAATATTTTAACCTCCATAAACGAGAGGCTTATAGAAGAAAATGGCTTAATATTTCCAGATTCTTGTCTTAAATTTACATTGATCGAGACTTTTCATCTATTTGGATCATTCAAACCGAAGAATATTTTTTGAAGATTTATGATTAAATTGCAATAAAATTTAAAACAAATCGTTTTTTTGACGAATATTGCAAATTAAATTATAGAAATTATACCATCCCGAAATTTATAAATGTCAAGTATTCAATTTTTTAGTTTCGGATAAATTTCTCTATTTTAGTTTTGTATTTAATCAAAAGCTCTATATTTACACCAATATTAAAAAACTTTCTAATGAGACCAACTGCTTTAAAACTAACTGCTGTAATCCTGATTTTTTGTTGTTTGAACACAACTGTAAAAGCTCAGGTAGAACCTCTTAATGTTGTAACTACTGCTGTGCCTTTCTTACGTATTTCACCTGATGCCCGTTCTGGTGGTATGGGAGATCTTGGCGTTGCCACTTCTCCTGATGCTTATTCTGGTTTGTGGAATGGTGGTAAAGTTGCATTCAACACTGGAAAAGGTGGCATAGGCGCTACTTACACTCCATGGTTAAAAGACCTTGTAAATGATGTTTATCTTGCAACATTAGTTGGATATTACAAATTTGCTGATAATCAGGCTATTCACGGTTCTGTTCGTTACTTCAGTCTTGGTAATATTACATTTACTGATAATCTGGGTAATGATTTTGGTAGCTTCCGTCCCCGTGAATTCGGTGTTGACGTAGGATATTCTCGTAAGCTTAATGCTAAAAATGGTGTTGGAATTACATTGAAATATATTAACTCCAATCTTGCTGGAAATACTACAGTTGGTAGCACAACTTATAAAGCTGGAAATGCTGTTGCTGCTGACCTTTCTTATTTCCATACTGGAATTGATGCTAATGGAAGTGGCTGGAACTTTGGTGCTATTTTAGCAAACCTTGGTTCTAAAATATCTTATACTGATAATGCAGATGCTAAAGATTTCATTCCTGCTAATCTTGGTTTAGGTGCTACTTACACTAAGCAAATGAATGCACAGAATAAATTAATGGTTGGTATTGATTTAAATAAATTATTAGTACCTACTCCTCCGGCAGATCCTGCTACTCCATCTGATTTAGCTAATTACAGAAATAAAAGTGTAATTGGTAGCTGGTTCAGTTCTTTCGGAGATGCTGATGGTGGCTTTAGCGAGGAAATAAAAGAGTTTCAGGTTTCTTTAGGTGCTGAGTACACTTATAATAACCAGTTCTCTCTTCGTGCAGGTTATTTCTATGAGAATAAGATCAAAGGTAATCGTCGTTATTTCACTGCCGGTCTTGGTGTTAAATACAATGTATTCGGATTTAATTTCGCATACCTTGTTCCAACAGGTAGCGGTGTTAGTCGTAACCCATTATCTAACACACTTCGTTTCTCTATCATATTTGATTTTGAAAAATAATCTTACTTAAATATTTTTTGAAAACGTCCTGTCGCTTCCGGCAGGACGTTTTTATTTTCAGGATATTTGCTTAAAATAATAATGATGGCATATCGAATAGGCTCAGGTATTGATTTTCATAAATTAGTAGAAGGAAGAGATCTTTGGATCGGAGGCGTTAAAATTCCTCATCATAAAGGGGCATTGGGGCATAGTGATGCTGATGTATTGTTACATGCAATTTGTGATGCATTACTCGGTGCTTTATGTTTAGGTGATATAGGAGTTCATTTTCCAGATACCGATGCTTCTTATAAAAATATTGACAGTAAAATATTGCTTCAAAAAACTATTGATCTGATCAAAAGTAAAGGATATACTGTTGTTAATATGGATACAACGTTGTGTTTACAGGCTCCAAAGATCAGCCCGTTTGTTCAAGAGATGCAACAAGTAATAGCTGCCATTATTGGCTGCGATCTGAATGATGTTTCAATAAAGGCAACCACAACAGAAAAATTAGGTTTTATAGGAAGGGAAGAAGGTTTGACAGCATATGCTACAGTTTTATTGAAAAAATAGTTATAATTTTTTTGCTTTACCAGTAAACGTTACATGGTTACTATCTTTGCCTGATGTCAGCTATTGAAATAAAGATCATCAATACATCTGCAAACCCTTTGCCAGCCTATGCAACTAAAAGTTCTTCAGGAATGGACCTGAGAGCTAATCTTTCACATTCTGTTACATTGAAATCACTGGAAAGAGGTTTAATTACAACAGGATTATTTATTGAACTGCCAGAAGGGTATGAAGCACAAATAAGACCTAGAAGCGGATTGGCAATAAAACAAGGTATTACCTGCCTCAATTCTCCCGGAACAATAGATGCAGACTACAGAGGAGAAATTAAAATAATATTAATCAACCTTTCTTCCGAAGAACAAGTCATTAAACATGGTGATCGTATTGCACAAATGATTATACAGCGGGTTGAAAAAGCAACCTGGGTTGAAACGAAACAGATCAGCATAACGGAAAGAAACGAAGGTGGTTTTGGACATACCGGCACTAATTAAAAAAAATGAAACAACTAGTAATACTTATTATAACAGGGTTAATTATTTTCCCATCATGCAGGTCAGCAAAAAATATTCAAAAAGTAATTATTCCAACTGATACTACAGTTGTAGAAACAATACAGGTTGATCTGCCAAAAGAAGATTCTGTAGCCATAATTAAAAATAATTACGAAGGCATAAAAAATAATTTGATCAAGGTCACAACTTTTTCAGCGAAGATTGATGTAAAGTATAAGGATGCTGAAGGGAAGAAATATGATGTAAATGCAAATATCAGAATGTACTATGATAGTGTGATTTGGGTTTCTGTTACAGGTGCTTTGGGTATTGAGGGTCTTAGGGCATACATAACAAAGGATTCTGTAAAATTGATTGACAAACAGAATAAAGTATTTACAACTAAAAGTGTTTCTTATTTACAGGAAATAACTGAACTTCCATTGGATTTAGTTTCACTGCAAGACTTATTATTGGGAAATCCGGTTTTTTTCGATTCTTCTATTTCATCTTTCAGCCGGTCTGAAGGAGCAGTTTCTTTATTGAGCAATGGTTCATATTTTAAAAACCTGCTTACAGTGGATGCAGGAAATCAATTAACATTAAGTTCGAAACTGGATGATACTGTGGAGTCAAGAAGCAGAACTTGCTTTCTTTCCTATTCAGAGTATGAAAATAAAAAAGGAGTGAACTTTTCAGTGAACAGAGTTATTAATGTTGCAGAAAAGAAACGGTTAGATATAGAATTGGAATTCAAGAATTATAATTTTAATGAAACGTTAAGTTTTCCATTTAGTGTGCCTAAAAATTATAAACGTAATTAAATGAATAAAATTAAATTTGCAAACAGGCGTTGTAAGCAGATAAACTGATTCCCATTTATAAAATTCATATCCCACTACGTATGATCAAAAAAATTTTCCTTTCATTTTTCTTTACTGGTTTTTTATTCTCCGCAATTGCACAACCTCTTACTGATAAGACCCAACTTGAAAAAGAAAGAAAAGAGATTCAAAATGAAATAAAAGAAATCCAGGGTCTATATAATAAAGTAAAAGGCCAGACCAAATTAACACTTGGGCAATTGGCGGTACTTAACCGAAAGATCAATCTTCAGGAACAATATATTAGCAGTATCAACAAAGAGTTGAGGACCATTGACGATGATATTTATTTGAGTGAGCTGGAAATATACAGGCTCAACAAACAAATGGATACTTTAAAATCACAATATGCAAGAACCGTAGTTTATGCGTATAAAAACAGGAGTAATTATGATTACCTGAATTTTATTTTTTCTTCCAGCAGTTTTAACGATGCAATAAAGCGGATAGCTTATTTAAAAAGTTACAGGTCATACAGGGAAAAGCAAGTAAATATTATTATAGAAACACAGCAATTGATAGCACAGCGTAAACAACAACAACTGGTTCGTAAAGATTCAAAAAATGCCGCACTTGATAATCAGACTAAACAAGTGGAAGTATTGGCTGTTCAAAAAAAGGAAAAAGATGTAGTTGTTTCTCAGTTACGTTCAAAAGAAAAGGATCTGGGCAGGCAAATTGCTGAAAAAAAGAAAAGGGATAGAGATTTAAATAACGCTATTGTGGCGATTGTAAGGAGGGAAATAAAAGCAGCAGAGGATAAAGCGAAAGCAGAAGCAGAAGCTAAGCGGAAAGCTGATGAACTTGCGAAGAAAAATGCTCCACCAAAAGTGGTTACCGCTCCTGCTGTAAAGTCGGAGAATACAGAAAAAGTTACTGCAAAAGTTGAAAGTGCTCCGCCTAAACCTGTTGAGCCGGAACCTGAATCAAAACCGGTTGTTAGTTATCTTGATCTGAACGCAAAGGATGTGGCATTGAATAGTAGTTTCCAGGCAAACAGATCATTATTGCCATGGCCAGTAGATAACGGAGTTGTTACTTTTACATTTGGTACAAATAAAATAGATAATCTGGCTTTTGATAATCCAGGAATTACTATAGCAACACCAGCACTAGGGGTCGCTGTAAAAAGTGTTTTTGATGGCGAGGTAAGGGGTATTTACAATATGGGTGATGGAATGGCAGTTACGATTCGTCATGGAAAATATTTTACTACATATAGTAATTTATCATCCGCAACAGTTTCAAAAGGGGATATGGTGAAAACAGGACAACAAATTGGAAAAGCAGGAAGCAATGAAGCAGGGAATGCAGGTCAGATTGATTTTATTTTGATGATCGAAACAAAAAATGTTGATCCCAAACCATGGTTAAGACGATAAACGAAAATTAAATACTAATAAAAAAACCGTCTTGTTATGCAAGACGGTTTTTTTATTTTATAAAAATCGTTCATATAATTTTTCGTACAGAGGAACGATCTTAGAAATATCAAACTTTTTTGCATGCTCTGCAGCATTTTTCTTGAATTGATTTAATATTTTATCATCCTTTAAAATTTTGAGAGCTTGTTTACTCATAGATTCAACATCGCCTACATCACTCATATAACCATTCTCGCCATCAACAATTATCTCACTTAATCCGCCGGCATTTGTTGAAACAACGGGAACACCTGCTGCCATAGCTTCCAGTGCAGCTAAGCCGAAACTTTCATATTCAGAAGTAAGTAAAAACAGATCTGCTATTGCCATGATATCTTCCATTTGTTCCTGCTTGCCCACAAAACGGATCTCATCAAAAACACCCAACTCCCTGGAGAGATCTTCCGCAGTTGAACGTTCCGGCCCGTCGCCAACAAAAAGTAATTTGGAAGGAAGTTCTTTGTTTACTGTTGCAAATATTTTTACTACATCCTGTACCCGTTTGATCTTTCTGAAATTAGAAGCATGTAGAAATATTCTTTCTCCTTTGGGAGCAATCACTTTTTTAAATGCATCTATTGGTTGGCGGGTAAACCTGCTTACATCAACGAAGTTTACAATAACCTCTATTTCTTTTGTTATATCAAAGTGTTTATAAGTTTCGTCCCTTAAATTTTCTGATACTGCTGTTATAGCATCACTTTCATTAATGGAAAAAGTAACAACAGGTGCATATGTTTTATCACGGCCAACCAGCGTAATATCTGTTCCATGTAGTGTTGTAATTACAGGGATCTCGTAACCTTCTTTTTTTAAGATCTGCTTAGCCATATAAGCTGCAGAAGCATGCGGAATGGCATAATGAACATGTAAAAGATCCAGTTTGTTATTTTTTATCACATCAACCATTGTACTGGCTAATGCAGTTTCATATGGAGGATAGTCAAATAATGGATAAGTTGGTACTTGTACTTCGTGATAAAAGATATTAGGCGTAAATCCGGTTAAACGAACCGGTTGCTGGTAGGTTATGAAGTGAACCATATGGCCTTCCAGAGCCAGTGCTTTACCTAATTCAGTAGCTAAAACTCCAGATCCTCCAAAAGTAGGGTAGCAAACAATTCCAATTTTCATAATGATCAGTTCAATTAATGAACTAAGATAACAGATTTAAACGGCTTTGGTTTGCCGCTTATCTTAAAAAATAAGCAATTGGATTTAACCTTTATATTAACTTTAGCAAAATTCATAAATATGCGGAAGATTTTCTCAGCAGTTCTGTTTTTATTCACAATTACTCTTTTACAAGCACAAAATCCGGACTCAGTTTTTATTAAAAAAATTGCTGATGAGATATTGACAAGCGGAAAAGCTTATGATAATCTTCATGAGCTAACAAAGAAAATTGGAGGCAGATTGGCTGGTTCTCCACAAATGGTAAAGGCCGAACAATGGGGTATGAGAATGATGAAAGAAAGCGGAGCAGAAAAAGCCTGGATGCAACAATGTATGGTGCCACATTGGGTAAGAGGGGGAACAGATCAAGCTTCTTTTAAATTAAATAATAAAGATGTATTTGAAAAATTAGACGTTGTAGCATTAGGCAATTCTATTGGCACAGGTAAAAAAGGGATTGTTGCGCAGGTTATTAAAGTTGATTCATTTGAAGAATTAGAAAAGAGAAAAGATGAAATAAAGGATAAGATTGTTTTTTATAATTATAAGTTCAATGATACATATGTAAATACTTTTCTTTCTTATCGTGATGCTGGTCAGTACAGAGGCCAGGGGCCGAGCAGAGCAGCAAAATATGGGGCAAAGGCTGTTATTGTAAGAAGTATGAGCCATGCAGTGGATAATAATCCGCATACAGGGTCAACACGATATGATTCCGCTTATGAAAAGATTCCTGCAGTTGCAATCGGATTAAGGGATGCTGACCGTTTAAGTGATCAGGTACAGAAAACAACTGTAACAGTAAAAATGCAAACGAATGGTCATTTTTTACCAGATACAATTGGTCATAATATAATTGGTGAGTTGATAGGGACAGAATTTCCTGATCAATATATAACGATTGGGGGTCACCTGGATAGTTGGGATAATTGCGAAGGTGCACATGATGATGGAGCTGGATGTGTGCAGACAATAGAAATATTAAGGGCTTTTAAAGCTATCGGCTATCAGCCAAGGCATACTATTCGTTTTGTATTATTTGCCAATGAAGAAAATGGATTAAGAGGTGGAAATAAATATGCAGAAGAAGCAACAGCGAAAAACGAAAAACATATACTGGCATTGGAGAGTGATGCTGGCGGTTTTACTCCAAGAGCATTGGGTTTTAACGGTTCGGATGAGCAATTTCAGAAGTTTTTGAGCTGGAAAGAATTAATTGCACCATACGGATGTACGGAATTTAATAAAGGAGGTGGGGGAGCAGATATTGGTCCACTGAACAAAGCTTTGAAAACACCTATGGCAAGTTTAAATCCGGATTCTCAAAGATATTTTGATATTCATCATTCAAGAAGTGATGTATTCGAAGCAGTGAATAAAAGAGAGTTAGAATTGGGAGCTGTAAATATGGCCGCATTAGTGTACCTGGTTGACAAATACGGATTATAAGCTATTGTATTAATTTATCGATGGCTGATCTTACAGATGCGAAAGGGAATGAATTAATCACTTTATCCATCTGTTTTTTTATTTCTGCATTACAAAGATTACCAATACTTCCTTCGTGTGTGTGATTGATATCTGTACTGTAGATAAACTTACCGGCTTCAATATCCATTCCTACTTTTTTATAAGCATCTCTGAATGGCATACCACTGTTTACTAATTTGTTTACTTCTTCTACACTGAAAAGGTATTTATACTTTTCATCGGTCAGAATATTTTTATTGACTTCTATATTTGAAATCATCAATCCGGCCATTTCAATACAATCTCTTAATAATTTAAAAGCTGGAAATAAATGCTCTTTTAATAATTGTAAATCACGGTGATAGCCTGATGGAAGATTGGTCGTCATCAACATGATCTCATTTGGTAAAGCTTTAATACGGTTACAATGGCTCCGAATTAATTCAAACACATCCGGATTTTTTTTATGTGGCATAATACTGCTGCCTGTTGTTAGTTCTGCAGGAAAACTTATAAAACCAAAATTTTGATTCAGATACAAACATGCATCCATACTAAATCTGGCTAAGGTGTCCGCAACATTGGCTAAAGACTGTGCTACAATTCTTTCTGCTTTTCCTCTTCCCATTTGGGCATATACAACATTGTAATTCAGCTCTTCAAAGCCCAGCAGTTTCGTTGTAAGTGTTCTGTTGATTGGAAAAGACGAGCCATAACCGGCAGCAGAACCTAATGGGTTTTTATTGACAACATCATAAGCTGCTTTGATAGTAATAACATCATCAACCAGGCTTTCTGCATAAGCGCCAAACCATAAACCAAAAGAAGACGGCATGGCTAATTGCAGATGAGTATAACCAGGTAGCAGCTCTTTTTTATGTTTTTCACTTTGTGTTTGTAATAATTCAAAGAATTGCTGAATAGTATTTACTAATTCTTCCAGTTCATTTCGCAGATAAAGTTTAATGTCCACCAGCACCTGATCGTTCCTGCTTCTGGCACTATGAATTTTTTTACCGGTATCACTCAGTTTTTGGATCAATAATAATTCAACCTGGGAATGAATATCCTCTACACCTTCCTGTAATTTGAAATCTCTATTCTGTATCTGTTGATAAATGCTCTTTAATTCTTTTTGTATTTGAGTCAATTCTTCCTTCAATAAAAGACCAACTGATTCCAGCATTTCAATATGTGCCAATGAGCCCAATACATCAAATGCAGCCAGGTACATATCCATTTCCTGGTCTTTACCTATTGTAAAAACTTCTACTTGCTTTAATGATGCTTTATCTTTTTGCCACAATTTCATACTACTTTATTTAAAAGCTGAATATATAATTCAATTCCATCCTTTATTTCGTCAATATAAATATACTCATCTGCGCTATGACTTCTTGCAGAATCTCCAGGCCCCATTTTTAATGAGGCAAATGGCATTAATGCTTTATCAGATGTGGTGGGAGAGCCATAATAACTTCTGCCAAGTTCAATTCCGGCTTTTATTATAGGATGATCTAAACTTATTGAAGTAGAACGAAGTCTGGTACTCCTTGGTTTTACTTCGCAGCCAACATTTGATTTAATGATCTCTATTACTTCTTCAAAACTGTATAATTCATTTATTCTTGTATCAACAACAAATTTGCATATCGCAGGTACTACGTTGTGAGCTTTATTTTCTGTTTCAATAACGGTCACACTCATTTTATTTGCACCCAACAGATCAGAAACTTTTGGAAACTTAAAATCGTTAAACCATTCAATATCTTTTAATGCTTTTGTAATTGCATTCTCGCCTTCATTTCTGGCAGCATGGCCAGCTTTCCCATGGCTGAAACAATCCAATACCATTAGGCCTCTTTCTGCAACTGCCAGTTGCATCTGAGTTGGTTCCCCCACAATAGCAAAATCAATTTTTGGCAGGTACGGTAAAGTGTATTCTATTCCTCCTGTGCCAGATATTTCTTCTTCGCCAGTAGCGGCAAAAATAATATTGTACTTTAGATCTGTTTTTTTGTAATAATACAAATAGACTGAGAGTAACGAAACTAGGCATCCACCGGCATCGTTACTACCAAGCCCAAATAGTTTTCCATCTTCAACTAATGGCAAAAAAGGGTCTTTGGTATATTGTAGATTTGGTTTTACAGTATCGTGATGTGAATTCAGTAAGATAGTTGGTTTTGCTTCATCAAAATGTTTATTAAGTGCAAATAGATTATTCCCAACTCTTGTTGCAGCAATATTTTTTAGAGCCAAAAATTTACCCAAAATTCCTGCTGTCTGGTCTTCCTCTTTACTGTAAGATGGAGTGGCTATCAACTCTTTTAATAATTCAATAGCTTCCTTCTGTAATATGTTGATATCATTATTCATTAGTAATTACAGTCCCTGAATTTCCTGATATTAATTGATTAATATTTTCTGCCTTGCCTATTACAACTTTTTTAACCCCATTGCTTAAAGCAGTAAATGCATTATCCAGTTTCGGGATCATTCCGGCAAATATTTTTTTATTGTCCTTTAACTCTTTGTAAAAGACGGGTTTTAATTCAGAGATCACCGATAGATCATCATCAGCATCTAATAAAACTCCGTTTTTTTCAAATGCATAAATTAGTTCAACATAATAATTGCTACTCATGGCTTTCGCAATTTCCTGAGCAATCGTATCGGCATTTGTATTCAATAGTTGTCCTTGTTGGTCATGTGTTATCGGAGCAAAGACAATTGAAATATTTTCTTCAAGCAATGTTGTAATAAGTTTTGTATTTATTACATCAATATCGCCAACAAAACCATAATCCATTCCAGGATGAATTCTTTTATGTGCCAAAATGCAATCACCATCAGCTCCTGATAACCCAATAGCATTGCATTCATTTGCCTGTAAAGCAGCAATTATATTCTTATTGATGTAACCAGCGTAGACCATGGTTACGATTTTCAAAGTCTCTGCATCGGTTATTCTTCTTCCGTCTAAAAGTTTTTGCTCAATACCAAGTTCTTCAGCAAGTCTTGTTGCCAGTTTTCCACCCCCATGTACCAGTATTTTTTTTTCTTGTATTAAAGAAAAGTCTTTGAGGAATGAAGCCAGTTTTGCATCATCGTCAATAATATTACCGCCAATTTTTATGACATATAGCTTATCCATTTTGTTTGAGGATTTCTGCCAGAACTGTTTGAGCAGCCCACACCCTGTTTGATGCTTGCAATGTTACTATGCTGTTAGCCCCGTCCAATATTTCATCACTTACTTCTACATTTCTACGAACAGGCAGGCAGTGCATTACTTTAGCATTATTTGTAAGTTCAAGTTTTTTATTGGTCATCATCCATTTAGGATCACTTTCATACATTTTACCATAATCATTGAAAGTGCTCCAGTTTTTTATATAAACAAAATCAGCATCTTTCAAGGCTTCATTTTGATCATGGGTAATTGTTGCTCCCTTTGTATACTCTTCGCTCAATTCGTAATCTTCCGGATGAGTGATAACAAAATCAGCATTGTTCCAGGTAGTGATCCATTGTGAAAAACTATTGGCAACACATTGTGGTAATGGCTTTACATGCGGTGCCCATGTTAGTACGATCTTTGGTTTGCTCCCAGCTGTTAATGGTGAGTTTAGTAAACATTCCTGAATTGTTACAATATCAGTTAACGATTGCAATGGATGCAGTGTTGAACTTTCTAAACTCACTACTGGGATACCTGCATATTTAATAAATTGTTTTATATATAATTCACTGTAATCATCATCTTTGTTTTTCAGGGAAGGGAAAGTTCTGATAGCTAAAACATCAAAGTATTTTCCGAAGATCGGCGCAGCGTCTTTCACATGCTCAACTGAAGTGCCGCTCATGATAGCCTCTTCTTCAAATTCAAGCATCCATCCCTCATTGCCTACATTGAAAATAATAGCTTCCATTCCTAAATTCTGTGCAGCAATTTGTGTGCTCAACCTGGTACGCATACTTGGATTAAGAAATAAGCAACCAATCCTTTTATTGATACCAAGTGATTTGTCAACAAATGGATTTACTTTATAAGCTAACGCTTTTTGAACTAAAGCATCAATATTTGTTACATCATGTACTGATACAAAGTTTCTCATTTTAATTGGCTGGGGTTGACGTTGAAGTTAAAATTCCAATTTCTTCTTTTATTGAATCAATGAATTGTTCGGCATCTCTTTTTTTCAATGCAAGTGAAGGAAGTAAACGTATAATATTCGGCTTTGCTTCACCTGTAAATATCTTCTGATTCCATAATAGTTTTTTCTTCAGGTCCTTTAATTCGTCTGGTACATCAAATCCGATCATCAAACCTCTTCCCCTCACATTTTTTAATTGGGGGATAGCCGACAATTCATCTCTAAGGAATTTACCGACCATAACTGCATTTCCCATTAATTTTTCAGATTCAATAATTTCTAAAACGGCTAATGCTGCTGCACAAGCAAGGTGGTTCCCTCCAAATGTAGTTCCCAGTTGAAAATGTTTTGGTTTGATATCGGGAGAGATAATAATTCCACCAATAGGAAATCCATTTCCCATTCCCTTTGCCATTGTATAAATATCTGCATTTACTCCAGCAAAATCATGACTGAAAAATTTGCCACTTCTGCCATAGCCGCATTGTACACTGTCTGCTATATAAATTGCTCCATATTCATCACATAGTGAACGTATTTTTTGTAAAAAAGAATCGTCAGCAATATTTATTCCTCCTACACCTTGTATACCTTCAATTATAACAGAAGAGATTTCATCTCCGTTTTTTTTGAAACATGATTCCAGAGCATCTGTATCGTTGAATGGAAGAAATATTACATTCTCTGTTTCATTCACCGGAGCGATATAGTTTTTATTATCTGTTGCTGAAACTGCCAAAGATGTTCTGCCGTGAAAGGCTTTACTAAAAGCAATTACTTTTTTTCTTCCATTCTGAAAACTGGCAAGCTTCAATGCGTTTTCATTTGCTTCTGCACCGCTGTTACAAAGAAATAATTGATAGTCGGTTTTGCCGGAAACTTTTCCAAGCTTTTCTGCCAGTTCATCCTGTAATGGAATTTTTATTGAATTAGAATAGAATGCGATCTTATTTAGTTGTTCTTCAATTCTTTTTACCCAATGAGGATGTGTATGGCCAATGCTGATAACGGCATGACCGCCATAAAGATCCAGGTATTGTTCGCCTTTGTCATCCCAAACATAAGAGCCTTTTGCTTTTGCAATAGTTATTTCGTTAATGGGGTATACATCAAAAAGTTTCATGAGTGTTATTTAGAAATAATTGGCCTTTAGTTTAAGACCGGTAGTTTCATTTAAACCGAAAAGCAAATTCATATTTTGAACTGCTTGTCCACTGGCGCCTTTTAATAGGTTGTCGATTATACTGTGAACAACTAACTTGCTACCGGCTTTTTCAATTTGAATGATCGCTTTATTTGTATTTACAACCTGTTTTAAAAATATTGGTTCTTTGCTTACATGAGTAAATGAATGACCTGAATAATATTCAGTATATAAAATATAGAGCTCTTCTACTGAAAGTTCACAATGTAGAGTAGAACTTACAAATATGCCTCTTGTAAAATCACCCCTCCAGGGAACAAAACTGAGGTCGATATTTTTAGCTGGTTGTAATTGTAAAAGGGATTCACCAATTTCTCCAAGATGTTGATGATTCAAGGTTTTGTAGGCTTGAATATTATTGGCTCTCCAGCTAAAATGTGATGTTTGTGTCATTGACTGACCTGCACCGGTAGATCCTGTAATGCCGGTTGTATATACATCAGTAAGTAAACCTGCTTTTGCCAATGGCAATAAGCCAAGCTGTAATGTGGTGGCAAAACAACCAGGGTTAGCTATATTTTCTGCTTTTTTGATCTTATCTCTGTTCAATTCAGGAAGTCCATAAACAAAACTCCGATCACCAAATTTTGAACTTTGTAGTAACCTGAAATCATTTGCCAGGTCTATGATCTTAATATTTGCTGGAATATTATTTTCAGTAAGAAATTTTGTTGATTCACCATGGCCAAGGCAAAGAAAAAGAACATCAATATTATCATTGATTTCAGAAGTGAATTTTAGTTCGGTATCTCCCAGTAGATCCTGGTGAACAGAATAAACAGGTTTGCCTGCATTGCTGCGGCTATTTATAAATGATATTTCGACATCCGGATGATTGATCAATAGCCTGATCAATTCACCACCGGTATATCCGGCACCACCAATTATACCTGCTTTAATTTTTCCCATCAACATCTTGTTTTACCAAATGATATATGGAAGTCTGATTACCAAATATTTTACTGAATCCTCTTACATCATTACCTGTAAACCCAGTATTCATTTCACCATACTTTCCGAATCTGCTGTTCATCAGATCGTATTTTGATTCAATACCAATTATCTGAAAGCGATATGGATATAATTGAACAAATACATCACCTGTAACATTTCGCTGGCTGCTTTCAAGAAAAGCTTCAATATCAATCATCACGGGGTCAAGTATCTGTCCTTCATGCAACCAGTTTCCGTAAAATTGTGCAAGCTGGTCTTTCCATTGCAATTGCCATTTCGTTAATACATGCTTTTCCAAAGCATGGTGAGCTTTAATAATAACCATTGGAGCAGCAGCTTCAAATCCAACCCTTCCTTTAATTCCTATAATTGTGTCGCCAACATGGATATCTCTTCCAATTCCATACGGGCCTGCGATTGTTTGCAGATATTGTATAGCAAGTGATGGGTGTTCAAATTTGTTATCATTCACTCTTTTTAATTCACCTTTTTCAAATCGAAGCTTTACTTCTTCCGTTCCAGTTTTTGTAATCTGGGTGGGCCATGCCTCTTCCGGTAAAATACCTTTTGATGAGAGTGTTTCAATTCCTCCAACACTGGTACCCCATAGTCCTTTATTTATAGAGTACATCGATTTGGAAAAATTCATGTCTACTCCTTTTTCTTTAAGATACGAAATCTCTTGTTCCCTGCTGAGTTGCAGATCCCTTATTGGAGTTATTATTTCGGTTCCCGGAATCATAATATGGAATACCATATCAAACCGAACCTGGTCATTGCCGGCACCGGTACTGCCATGTGCAACAGCATCTGCGTTTAATTCTTTTGTGTGATTGGCAATGTGGAGTGCCTGGCTAAGCCTCTCTGCAGAAACAGAAAGAGGATAAGTATTATTCTTTAATACATTACCAAATATTAAATACTTTATTATGCTGTCATAATAGTTTTCTACAGCATTTACAGTTTTGTGTGATTTAACACCTAATTTATAGGCATGCTCCTCGATCTTTTTTAATTCTTCTTTATCAAATCCACCTGTATTTACAATGATGCTGTGAACATCAAACCCTTTTTCTTCAGTAAGATATTTTACACAATAAGAAGTGTCTAATCCTCCGCTAAAACCTAATACTACTTTCTTTGCCATTATATAGATGTTAGAATTTAAAGATGAAATAAATGATGCAGAAAGGATTTTGGTTTCCCTCCACTTGTATCTGGTTTATCTTTTTTTAAGAAAGGCCTTAGTAATTTCCATTTCTTCAAACGAAGAAGTCTTTCGAATCCTTTTACGTTTTCTTTAAAATATTTTTTAGTTTCTTCTGGCTCATAATGATCCTTAGGATCAAATAGCATGGCGGTACACATGCAATTTTTTCTTTCTTTACTTAGCAGGATCTCGTAGTTTATACAACTCTTACAGCCAGCCCAAAATGCCTCATCCTGTGTCAATTCGGAATAAGTAACAGGTTCATAACCAAGGTCGCTGTTAATTTTCATTACAGCTAAGCCTGTAGTAAGGCCAAATATTTTTGAATCAGGATATTTTAATTTTGATAGCTCAAAAATTCTTTTCTTAATGGATTTTGCTACACCGCTTTTTCTAAAAGAAGGAGCTACAATTAATCCGCTGTTAGCAACATATTCACCATGGCTCCAGGTTTCTATATAACAAAACCCAACCCATTCGTTATGGTCTGTTATTGCAATAACGGCTTTACCATCATCGATTTTCTGTTCTATATATTCAGGGGTTCTGGTAGCTATACCAGTACCTCTTGCAGCTGCTGATGAAGCCATTTCATCAGTTATTGTTTTTGAGTAAACTTTATCGCCAGATGTAGCTACTCTGATTATAATATTATGATTTTCCAATTTCAAACTTATTATTAAAATAGATCACCAGTCTCTAAATTGATTTCATTGGGAGTTCTTCACTGACAGGGACCAGGGTGAGGGGTTCGTCCTGTCAGAACTTAGGTGTACGTCGTGGGCGGGAAAAAATAAACAAATCATATCCAACAGCATACACTCCACAAGTAATGGGTGCATGAAATGCCATTTGTTTAGTATGTGTAAGAATGTTAGTCATGTATTTAAACATGTTGTAAATTGAGAACAAATGTATAATAATAATTGATTAACCGGATAAAATTTTTGTTATAAAGTAATTATTATGAATTTAGAAGATGTTCCGAATAACGAACAACTGTTAGAACAAAAACAAAGAGCAAAACCTAAGTCTGGGTTTAAAAGATTTTTAAATACACTTTTGTTACTAATATCCTTCAGTTTGATTGTCTGTATATACTGGTTTTATTTTAATGTTTATGCCGAAGGAGAAAGAACGGGGGTATTGATAAAGATCAGTCATAAGGGAAATTTTTTTAAGACCGATGAGGGAGAAATGTGGCTAAGTTGCCGGGTAATGACAAATCCTGAAAAGTTTTATTTCTCTGTAAAGAGTGACAGCCTGGCAAAAGTGCTTGTCAATCTTCAGGACGAATGTGTTCAGCTAACGTATAGTCAATATCGTCGTACGGTGCCCTGGAGAGGAAAAACAACCTATATAATTACAGGGGTTAACCCGATCCAAAAAAACTAATGATGGGAATAAAGTAGAAAAATAGCGGGTCGTTTATGAATGTCAGTTTTTTCTTTTTGCCACTCTGAAATAGTCTTCGTTCGAATAGATTCATTTTTTCCGGTAATATCTACTGCAATACAAAGTTTTGTTTTACTACTGCAGGTTTTCAGGATGGTGTCGATCATCTGATTATTCCTGTACGGGGTTTCTATAAAGATCTGAGTACTATTTTTCTTGATAGATTCGTTTTCCAGCTCTTTTAAAGCTTTTGTTCTTTGTTGATTATCGATTGGCAAATAACCGACAAACTGAAATTGTTGACCATTCATTCCACTGGCCATTAATGCTAATAAAATAGAGTTGGGACCTACAAGAGGTTTTACATCAACATTCATTTCCTGGGCTATTGCTATTAAGGTTTGTCCGGGATCAGCAATTCCGGGGCAACCTGCCTCACTTATGATACCAATATTTTTACCTTCTTTTATTTTTTGTATAAAATCAGTGGTTGTATTTTCTGAAATAACAAACCATTCATAATCGTCTATTACTATTTCCTGCCCGGGAAGTAAGCTTTTCCAAAGTAGTTTTAAATAGCGTCGGGTTGTTCTTTCATTCTCCACAAAGAATACCTGGCAATTTCTTACAGCATCAGTAATATAGGCAGGAATCGCATCAAGACTTTCTTCAGCTAATAAAGATGGTATTAGGTATACGGTAGCCAATGTAGTTAACTGTTTTTTACTTTATGGATACTTAGTGTAGCTGCAATAATTGCATAGGCTGGTGCAAGAATGATAACAAGGTGCATAAGATAAAATAATAAACCATTACCGATAGCCAATCCTTTATGATTACTTGTAAAGTTGATACTTTGTGCAGGGGTTAATTTAATTCTTGCAAAACTGTAATCCAGCATCGAATAACCAAAATAGTAGCATTCCATTATTAAGGCAATTACCGGAACGATCCATCCCGCAAACGGAATCAAGGAAAGTAGAATCAACGCTATAAGATAGATCGATTGCCATCCGCAATTACGTAGTGTGAGTTTAATATTTCTGAAACAATCTTTTCTTAATTCTTTCCAATTGAATGTATGATCTTTTCCTTCTAATATTGCTTCGGTTTTTTCACTCAGATATGCAAATACCGGCGAACCAATTATCAGTATAATATATTTAAAGAAAGAAAAGTAAAATAATACCAGTGTTAGCCGAAGCATCATCCCGGTCATCACAAATAGGAAGCTTAGCCATGCATTTCTTTCCTGCTGAAGCCATGATTCAATACCCAGTTTGTCACTCATCCATGATACAACAGCATCTGAAGATTGCCAAAAGAAGAACATGCCAGCTATAAATAATAACGTATAAATAATTCCCGGTCCAATGATCCATCTTGTAAACTTATTCTGACGAATAAAAAGCCGGGCTTGTTCCCAGGATTGAAATGCTATGACAATTTCTTTCAGCAATGACGTTATTTAAGTGGTAAATATAGTAAATCCTGTATTCGATGTGTAAGTATGTAAATAGTTACTCATGAATTTCAAATAGTAATTATTAACTTGATTTCTCTATGGAAAAAATACCATTGGATTTTTTCAGGCGAAATAATGTTTTACAAATAGCAAGGGATCTGTTAGGTAAAGTTTTAGTAACTCAATTAAATGGTATTATAACTTCTGGTCGAATAGTTGAAGTTGAGGCTTACAATGGGATCATTGATAAAGCATCACATGCTTTCAATAGCAAAAGAACAAAGCGAACAGAAATCATGTATGCTGAAGGTGGGGTGGCATATGTTTATCTATGTTATGGAATTCATCATTTGTTCAATGTAGTTACAAATAAAAAGGATATTCCCCATGCGATTCTTATAAGAGCATTAGAACCCCTTTCAGGTATTGAGGAAATGTTATTAAGAACATCAAAAAAGAAATTGGATCTTTCTTTGACTAGTGGTCCGGGTAATTTGTCTAAAGCTTTGGGAATATCAAATTTGCTCAATGGGATGGAGTTTTCGGGTGATCAAATCTATTTGGCAGATGATGGAGTGAAGTTTAAAAGTATTGAAATTGTTGCTTCACCAAGGATAGGGATAGATTATACAGGTAAAGATGCATTATTGCCCTACAGATTTTATAAAAAAGATAATCCTTATGTAAGTGGTAAACCTAAAAAACTGTGATCATAGAAAATATAAATTCAGTGTACGCTAAATCAACTTTAATTATAGTCTGAATCCTGTACTTATTCCGATGACAGGGATAAAACCATTACCATAGGTAACAGCAGAACCATTTGTATTTATTGTTGTTTGATAGCCGGCTCCAATATTTGGAGTAATGAAAAAGAGATCATTGATGAGAAATGTATAGCCTGTTTCAATAGTTGGTTGTAATACCAGAATTTTTGTTGTGCCAGCACCAATGAAACGGCTCCAGTCTATTTTTAAATCCGATAGTTCAATTTTTGTTCCAATATAAAACTTATAGGGTCTTATGTTGGGGTAATAACGGTAACCTATTGATGCATTCCATCCATTTCCTTTCTCGCTATTATCAATGATGTTATTGGGCTCTAAATTTGTATACCCACCTCTTAATATTATTGAATGATGGATCTTGGCATTAAATGCAACATGAAGTGAATAGGATGAAGCGTCTGGATTCCATTGATAATCTCCGCCAATATCAACAGTATTATATCCGAGGTCCTGCGATTGTGAAATTGAGTGAATAACTGATAAGGCTGTTATAAGAAGTATGTACTTTTTCATTGGTGGATTTTATAAATAAGATATTATTATGACTAAAAAAACAAAAGCAATATCCTTTAACGGTATTGCTTTTAAATTATTTTGTAATAATGACTTTTGTCTTAGAAACGGGGACAGTTCAACTTTCTTAAACTTCTGTCAACAGGTTTCTTAATATAAATAAGAGAGATTTCCATTCCTCCTCTTGTATTACTTGCTGGTTTTAAACTGGATGTATTGGCATCATACGTGGCGCCAATTTGTAATCCGGAGAATTCAATACCTATATATGGAATTGCAGCATCATTGAAACGATACCATGCACCGAGATATACATTCACGGGGTCATCTTCATCTTTGTTTACACTATAAGAAAAGGCACCTCCAACAATGGTATTATGTGCTTTTGCCTGCATACTATGGTTTGCAGATACATGGAGAGAATTATAACTACCAACCGGTATTTTTCCTCCTGCTTGTAAAGTCGTTCTGGCATTTAAAACAAAATCACCCCCCTGAAAACTTTCTTTAGGGCGATTTATATGATACATGCTGGCACCGATATAAAAATTATTATACCCGTTTGTAGTTCCAG